>CANGUU010000002.1 GCA_947457195.1 Gammaproteobacteria bacterium | reverse complement strand
TAGACTGCCGCGCCTTTCACGGGATGCGCCCGCTGCACCCGGGGGCCTGGTCAAGGCGCCCAGGCCCTGCCGGCTGGCGCCCAACAACAGAATCTTCGAGGAACTTGCCATGACGCATTTGTCGGACATTGAAATTGCCCAGGCCGCCAAACCCCAGCCCATCGCGGACATCGGTGCCAAGCTCGGTATTCCCCAGAGCGCGCTGCTGCCCTACGGACACACCAAGGCCAAGGTCGACTATGGCTTCATCAAGGACCAGCAGGGCCGGCCGAACGGCAAGCTGATCCTGGTGACGGCGATTTCCCCGACCCCGGCTGGCGAGGGCAAGACCACTACCACCGTGGGTCTTGGCGATGGCCTGAGCCGCATCGGCAAGAAGGCGGCCATCTGCCTGCGCGAGCCCAGCCTGGGTCCCTGCTTCGGCGTCAAGGGCGGCGCTGCCGGCGGTGGTTATTCGCAGGTGATTCCGATGGAGGACATCAACCTGCATTTCACCGGCGACTTCCACGCCATCGGTTCTGCCCACAACCTGCTGTCGGCCATGATCGACAACCACATCTACTGGGAAAACTCGCTGAACCTCGACAGCCGTCGCATCAGCTGGCGCCGCGTGATGGACATGAACGACCGCAGCCTGCGCGACATCGCCATTGGTCTGGGTGGTCCGGGCAACGGCTTTCCGCGCCAGACCGGCTTCGACATCACCGTCGCCTCCGAAGTCATGGCGATCTTCTGTCTTGCCACGGACCTCAAGGACCTGCAGCGCCGTCTGGCCAACATCGTCATCGGCCAGACGCGGGACCGTCGGCCGGTCACGGCGAAGGAAATCAACGCCGATGGCGCCATGACGGCCCTGCTGAAGGACGCCATCCTCCCCAACCTGGTGCAAACGCTGGAAGGCACGCCTGCCTTCATCCACGGCGGTCCTTTCGCCAACATCGCCCACGGCTGCAACTCGGTGATGGCGACTACGACGGCCTTGAAGCTCGCGGACTACGTGGTGACCGAAGCCGGCTTCGGAGCCGACCTCGGTGCCGAGAAGTTCATGGACATCAAGTGCCGCAAGACGGGTCTGGCCCCCTCGGCGGTCGTGATCGTGGCCACCGTCCGTGCCCTCAAAATGCACGGCGGTGTGCCGAAAGATCAGCTGAAAGGGGAAAATCTCGACGCCCTGCGCAAGGGCTTTGCCAACCTCGAGCGCCATCTGCAGAACGTCGGAAAGTTCGGCGTACCTGCCATCGTGGCCATCAACAAGTTCGTCCACGACACGCCAGCCGAGCATGCCCTGCTGTCCGAGCTCTGCGCCGGAGCCGGTGCCAAGGTCATGCTGTGCACGCATTGGGCCGAAGGCGGCAAGGGTACGGAAGAGCTGGCGAAAGAGGTGGTCCGCATGTGCGAGCAGCCCAGCAACTTCCAGTTCCTGTACAAGGACGAGGCTTCGCTGTGGGACAAGGTCAGCACCATCGCGAAGGAAATCTACCGCGCCTCCGAAGTGACCGCCGACGCCACCGTGCGCAAGCAGTTCGAGGAATTCCAGCAGCGCTACGGCAACTTCCCGATCTGCATGGCCAAGACCCAGTCGTCTTTCTCGACCGACCCGACCCGCATGGGAGCCCCGGTCAATCATGTGGTGAACATCCGCGAGCTGCGGCTGTCGGCCGGTGCCGAGTTCATCGTGGCCGTGTGCGGCGACATCATGATCATGCCCGGCCTGCCGAAGGTCCCGTCGGCCGAGAAGATCTACGTCACCGACAAGGGCCAGATCGACGGTCTGTTCTGACCAGCGGCACCTGAGGCAACCTCACCCGGACCTGAACCGGGCTGGTTCGCCTCCGGGCCAGCCGGGCGTTCCGCCAATGCGTAGCGCTGCTACTGGCAACTCGCCGGCAAATACTGCGCACCCGACTCCGGACTGCAGGTCCAGCTGACGCCGCCGGCATCGGTGAGTGCCGGTGTCAGCACTACGATGACCGGCGTTTCTGCGCCCAGATTTTCGGCATTCCCCACCACACGCAGGCTGCTGCCGTCCCAGGCCAGACTGCTCACCATTCCGCTGTCGACGTCCGGCACGATCACCTGGGTGGCACCCGGTATGGACGCGTTGACGGTCATATACTCCCCGATCACGTTGCGTGCCGATCCCGCGGAGAGCAACAGCTCCGAAACGCGTGCCCGCACGATGTAATCGTTGTAGGCCGGCAGGGCGACCGAGGCGAGGATGCCGATGATGGCGATGACGATCATGAGTTCGATAAGCGTAAATCCCTGTACTGCTCTCTTCATGGTGCTGCTCCCTTGAAATCCTGTGGAAGTAACGGTGCGGAACGGCCAGACCCGCAGCTGCCATAATAGTAGCGACCTGCAGATCCGTCATGAATTTGCGGGCAGCAGCCAGTCGCTGCTGCCCTGCCGCGGGCCCGCTGCAGGGCAATTGACCCTTGCAGCCGCCGCCTCTTACCATCCGGCCGGAGTGCCAGTCCGGCACGCTGCCCACACTAAAACAACAGCAACGCAGGCAAGGGGACAAGCATGGCCAAGACCACCGAAAAACCGATGAGCCGCAAAAAAGCGGCCGTCACTGCACCGGTGCAGGAAAAAGCCTCACAGAAGACCGAGTTCCGTTTTTACGACAACCGCCAGAACTACCTGTCCTTCATCAACACCACCAATGAGAAGTCGGCAATTGCCAAGCGAGCCGGCCGTGAGTTCCAGTATCTGCGTCCCATGCCACCGGCGCTGCGCCTCTACGACGCCGGCATGGGCGATGCCACCGTGCTGTCGGACTGCCTGCGTGACCTGCACCACCGCTTCCCCACCGTACCGGTGGTGGTGGTTGCGAAGGAAATCAGCATGGAAGATGTGCGCATCGGCCTCGACAAGATGGTGGACCGCTTCTGCGAGCATCCTGCTACCGTTCTGGTGTTGACCAACCTCAACTATGCCGACTGCCGTCTGATGCCCTCCAACGTGGCGTCCGCCAATGCCATGAACTGGCAGGAGATCCGGCTGGAGGGCACGATGTCCTACGGCTACAAACAACAGCTGGAGAGCCTGCACCCGCTGTTTGCCCACGGCTGGGAAACGCAGACCAGCAAAACTACCGGTAACCCCTTGTTCAAGCGTCCATCGGTAGTGGTCATCTACCGTCAGGACCATCACATCCTGCTGGACGCCGTGATTCCGAAGCCGGGGCTGCAGAGCTGGTATTTCGACTTCATCCTCGCCTCACAGCCCTGGCGTGCGCGCACCTCCGCGCGCTTCAAGGCTGAAAAAATCGTGGCACCCCTGGCCCGCGCGCTGGCGCCCGGTGGCCGCATGCTGGTGATCCAGAGCTGTGGGCGCGACCCGGCGGAAGAAGTCATCCGCGAGTTCTGGCCCGACGAAAATCCGTTTCCGGTCGATCGCCATGCCATCCTCACCGAGGTGCGCAATGTGCTGGGCCGCGAGATGCGTCACTTCAAGTTCCGCGAAGAGTCCGACGAAAAAGCCATCTTCAGTTATCGGATGCATACACTGCCTTCCGAGATCGGCGGGGCCAGCATTGGCACCTCCACGCTGTTTGCGGCCTGGAACGCGTCCGTGTACGTGAACCAGATCGAGGACCAGCGTCTCGAAGCCGTGATCCGCGACGGCAGCTATCTCACGGCCACCACCAAGGTCCTGCAAAAGTACGGCGGCCTGCACTTCAACGACGAGGCGTTCGTGGTCTCCCGCTACCACGACTGATCCGAGCCCGGTTGCCGCTGGATCGCTGGGCAACCTGCCGCCACGGCCGGCGCGGCGGCAGGACGCGGTGAGCTACAATGGCAGCCATCCGTCACTGCCAGCCGATCCGAGATGCAGAACCGTCAGATCCTTGTCACCAACGCCCTGCCCTATGCCAACGGTCCCATTCATCTCGGGCACCTGCTCGGCTACATCCAGGCGGATGTCTGGGTGCGCTTCCAGCGTATGCGGGGGCACACGGTGCACTATGTCTGCGCCGACGATGCCCACGGCACCAGCATCATGCTCAGCGCCGAGAAGGCGGCGGTGGCGCCCGAGGACTGGATCGAAGGCATCCGCCAGCAGCACCACCGTGACTTCCAGCGCTTTGCGGTCGACTTCGACATCTATCACTCCACGCATTCCGTCGAAAATCGCGAGCTGGCAGCAGCGCTCTACCAGCAACTGCAGCAGCACGACAGGATCGCCACTCGGAGCATCACCCAGCTGTACGACCCGGAAAAAGGGCTGTTCCTTGCCGACCGCTTCATCAAGGGCACTTGCCCGAGGTGCAAGGCCCCAGATCAATACGGCGACAACTGTGAAGTCTGCGCCTCGACCTATGCGGCGACGGACCTGCTCGATCCGCGCTCGACCATTTCCGGGGCCACGCCGGTCCTGAAGTCCTCCGAGCACTATTTCTTCAAGCTGCCGGAATTTGCGGACTTCCTGCGCAGCTGGACGCGTAGCGGCGTTCTGGTGCCTGCGGTGGCCAACAAGCTGGCCGAGTGGATAGACGGCGGCCTGCAGGAGTGGGATATCAGCCGTGATGCGCCTTACTTCGGCTTCGAAATTCCGGGAGCCCCCGGCAAGTATTTCTACGTGTGGCTGGACGCCCCGATCGGCTACATGGCCAGCTTCAGAAAACTCTGCGACGAACGCGGGTTGTCTTTCGACGCGTTCTGGCGCGACGGCAGCGCGACCGAGCTCTGGCATTTCATCGGCAAGGACATCGTGAACTTCCATGCGCTGTTCTGGCCGGCCATGCTGCAGACAGCCGGTTTCCGGCTACCGACTGCGCTCAGTGTCAACGGTTTCCTGACCGTCAACGGCCAGAAGATGTCGAAGTCGCGCGGGACGTTCATTACGGCAGACACCTATTTCCGCCACCTCAATCCGGAGTATCTGCGCTACTACTTCGCCGCCAAGCTCGGGCCAAACCCGGATGACCTCGACCTCAACCTCGAGGACTTCGCCCTGCGCGTGAACTCCGACCTGGTGGGCAAGGTGGTGAATATTGCCAGCCGCTGCGCCGGGTTCATCAGCAAGGGCTTCGACGGCCTGTTGTCGGTGGTTGACAGCGAGCCTGTGCTCACCGCGGAATTCCGCGCGGCTGCCGAGGAAATCGCCGGCTACTACGACCAGCGTGAGTTCAGCAAGGCCGTGCGTACCATCATGGCACTCGCCGATCGTGCCAATGCGTGGATCGCCGAACGGCAGCCGTGGGTACTGGCCAAGACGGCACCGCAATCACCCGAGGTGCAGGCAATCTGCAGCGTCGGTCTCAATCTGTTCCGCCTGCTGATGATCTATCTCAAACCGGTGCTTCCCGGGATGGCCCGGCAGGTCGAGCAGTTCCTGCAGGTGGCGCCGCTCAGCTTCGCCGATGCCGACAGCGTGCTGCTGCAGCATCGCATCGGCACCTTCACGCCCCTCATGACGCGAGTCGACCCGTCAGCCGTGGCGGCCATGATCGAAGACAGCAAGGACAGCCTGACCACCACGCCCACCGAGCGCGCCGTAGACTCCCCGCTGACGCGGGAACCGATTGCTGCCGAAATCGAATTTCCGGACTTTGCCAAGGTGGACTTGCGGGTGGCGCGGGTGCTGGATGCCCGCCAGGTGGAGGGTGCCGACAAGCTGCTGCAGCTCACGCTCGATCTCGGACCCGGGGCCGACGGGGCGAGTGTGCAGCGCAACGTGTTTTCGGGCATCAAATCCGCGTATCAGCCCGAGTCCCTGGTCGGCAAGTATGTGGTGCTGGTTGCCAACCTCAAGGCACGCAAGATGAAGTTCGGCTGGTCGGAGGGCATGATCCTGGCCGCCGGCAGTGGCAAGGATATCTTTCTGATTGCCCCCCACGACGGTGCCCTGCCGGGCTCCCGGGTAACCTGAGCGACGGTATTCGACAGCTACCGGAAAAAGTCGCCCGGCTCGACCTCCAGCAGGTCGAGTGCCGTGGCTGGCTGCGCCACGGCGACGGCCAGCTGCAGCTTGCCGAGCGTGCGCACATGGCAACTCCAGCGCTGGGGATCGTCCAATGCGCGCTGCAGGCGAGGTTCTCCGTCTGCCGTGAAGGCGAATTCGCAGGCATCCAGTCCCTGGCTCAAGCCATTGCCGCAGGCCTTCAGGTAGGCCTCCTTCAGGGTCCACAGACGGAAAAACTGTGTGCGGCGCGCCTCGCCACCCAGGGCACGCAGCCCGGCCGCTTCCGCTGCCGTGAAGTAGCGCTCGGCGAGGGCCAGCACGGCGACGGCGCGGTCCTCGGATTCAACGTCCACGCCGATGGCCGACGCCTGACTGACGGCCAGGGCCAGCAAGCCCGTTGTGTGGCTGAGGTTGAACTCCAGGGTCGGTTCAGGCCGCGGCGCGGCCAGCCAGGGCTTGCCACTGGCACTGCGCTCGAACTGCAATTCTGCGGCCTCCACGCCGGTCAACTGCGACAAAACGCCACGCAGCAACAGGCGTGACAGCAGAAAGCGGCGGCGATCGGCCGGCTGCAGCAGGCGCTGCCAGCGCAACTGCTCCTCCTGACTCAGCCAGCCCGCCGCCCGCAGAGCGAAGCCGGAAGGCACGGCAGCAGCCTCCGCCAGCACATACACCTGCGCACGACCGGAGGCCGGCAGGACGAAGGTGGCAGCAGGCCGGTCGGTCATCAGGGCCCCGCAAATCCCTGCAGGGTGAACTGTTGGGCGGACACATTGGTGAGTTTCAACCGGACGCTGGTGTAGCGGAGCGTACCCACGCGCACCGAGGGAATCAGCAACTCGGCAGTGGCTTCATCGAAACTGGCGAGTACGGCCGGAACATCCTGCAAGGGCTTGAGCGAGCCGGGCTTCAGCGTGAAGGTCAGCGCCGGCTGCTGGGCAGTCAGCACCAGCGTTGCCTCGTAACGGCCGCCATTGACGATCTGCAGGGGGAAGCTCACCTCGCTGCCACACAGTTCGGTGAGGGCTTCATTGGCCACAGCGGCCGAACAGTGGAAGCGACTGGCTGGCTGCCCCGGCAAGGTATTGGTTCCATAGGCACGGTTCACGATCACGAAGTCACCGACGTCGACCGTGGTAGCCGACGCCGGAATGTCGACGGGGACTTCGGCAAAACCCGAGCCGAAAATGCCGGTGAGGTTGCCCACGCGGAAGCCGGCGATGCGATCGATGACATCGAGACCAAGCACCACCTCGGCAAAAACGGTGAAGCCGCCGTTCTGGTTGTCGAGGTTGGCCGAGTTGTTGGCCAGATTGACGAACCATTGGTTACTGGCGCTATTGGGATCGCCGCCGGTCTTTGCCATGGCGACGGTGCCGCGCAGGTTGGAACGCCGGTACTCGTTGGGAATCGTGCCGTAGTTGGGGACCACCGAGGCTGCACCACTGGCGGCGATCCGGTAGCCACCCCCCTGCAGGACGAAGCCGGGGACGCTGCGGTGGAAGAACATGGTGTTGTAGTCCCCGGCGTTCACGTAGCGCAGGAAATTGTCGACGGTGCGCGGTGCAACGTCCCGCAGCAACTCCAGGCACCAGTCGCCCTTGTTGGACTCCATGCAGACATACTTCTGCGCGCTGGCCGGCACGGCCAGCAAGCATTGCAGCAAGAACAAGACGGCAAAAACAGGCAACTTCATCAACGAACTCCTCGAGCGTGGCAGCAGGCGCTACTCCCGCCCGCACGGCTGTAGTTTAATGGCATCGGAAACAACACGCTCGGGAGAGTTCCAACCATGCGCCTGCTGCACACGATGATCCGCGTCGGTGACCTCGACAAGTCACTGGACTTCTACACCAACATTTTCGGCATGCAATTGCTGCGAAAGAAGGACTTTCCGGACGGTCGCTTCACGCTGGCCTTCGTCGGCTATGGCAGCGAGGAAAACAACACGGTGATCGAACTGACCCACAACTGGGATACGCCGCGTTACGACCTCGGCAACGCGTTCGGACATATCGCCATTGCAGTGGCGGATGCCTACAAGGCCTGCGAGGACATTGCGGCCAAGGGCGGCAAGGTGGTGCGGCCGGCGGGTCCCATGAAATTCGGCGGCGGCGTCATCGCCTTTGTCGAGGATCCCGACGGCTACAAGATCGAGTTGATCGAAAGCAAGCACTGATTCGGCAGGCGCCGGCGCCTGTTGTCAGCGCCGGCAGCTGAACGCGGAGGGCACCATGCGCGACCTTCTGGCCTTGCTGACCGGAGCCATGCTGGTCAACAACATCGTGTTGACCCAATGCCTCGGGCTGTACCCCTTGCTCGGCACCAGCGGTCGGGTTGGCACGGCGGTCGCCATGGCGCTGGCCACCAGTATGGTGCTGTTGCTTGCGGCCATCGGATGCTCCCTGTTGGAAACCCTGGTGCTGGCGCCGCTCGACCTCATGGCGCTGCGCACCCCCTGCCAGGTCCTGGTGATCGCCGTGACCGTCGGGTTCACCGAACGCCAGGTGCGGCATCGCTGGCCGCTGCAGCATGCGCAACTCGGATGGCTGCTGCCACTCGCCACCGCCAACTGCGGCATTCTCGGCGTGACCGTGCTGAATGGCCGACTGGGGCGTGACCCGCTGGAGTCCTTCGTCATCGGTCTCGGCAGCGCCCTCGGTTTCTCACTCGTACTCATCCTGTTTGCCGCAATGCAAGAGCGATTGACGGTCAGCGACGTGCCAACTCCGTTCCGCGGTGCGGCCATCACCTTGATCACGGCCGGCCTCGCCTCGCTGGCGTTCATGGGCTTCGCCGGACTGGGGTGAGGAGCAAGGCCATGCTGTCACCGCTGCTGCTGTTCTGCCTTGCCCTGCTGGCCGGCGCGCTGCTGGCCTGCGCTGCTCAGCCAGCGGAGCCACAGACCCCGGGTTTGGTGGAGCAGATCGACACCTTGCTGCCGCAAACCCAGTGCGGCCAGTGCGGTCATCCGGGCTGCAAGCCCTATGCTGCGGCTATCGCCGAGGGAGCGGCCATCAACAAGTGCCCACCCGGGGGTCGCCAGACCATCGCGAGGCTGGCCAGCTTGCTCAACCGCGCCGTCGTACCACTCGACCCGCAACATGGTGCGGAGGGTCCGCGACGGGTGGCCTTCATCCGTGAGGCCGAGTGCATCGGCTGCACCAAGTGTCTGCAGGCCTGTCCTGTGGATGCCATCGTCGGCGCCGCCAAGCTGATGCATACAGTGATCAGCGCCGAGTGCACCGGCTGCGATCTCTGCGTGGAGCCCTGTCCGGTCGACTGCATAGACCTGTTGCCAGTGCCGTCCCCGTGGCAGCCGGTTACCGTCATCGAAAGCCCGGCACGGGGTTCGCCGCTCATCGGTAGTGAGCGTGGCCGGGGTCTGGCCACATGAGTCTGCCCACCAGCCCGCGCGCACGCATGCACGGCGGCATCACTCCACCCGGCAACAAGCAGCAGTCGCTGCGACATCCGATCCGCCGTCTGCCACTGCCGCCACAACTGATCGTTCCCGTGGAACAGCGAGGCGAGCCGCTGCCGGAACTGCTGGTCAGCGTCGGCGATCGCGTGGAACAGGGGCAGTGCCTCGCACGCGGCCGCGGCGAGCGCGCCGTGAGTAGCCACGCGCCGGCGGCGGGTGTGGTGACGGACATCGGTACCCAGCCGCTACCGGACGACCAGGCTGGTGGCCTTACCTGCGTGACCATCGCTACCGCCCCCTCCACCGCGTCCACACGATGCTTGCCACCACTCGATCCCGCCCGGTGCGGGAGCGAGATACTGCTGCAGCGCCTGCGTGACGCAGGAATTACCGGACTCGGCGGTGCCGGTTTTCCGACGCACACCAAAGTGCTTGCGGCGATCGGCCGCGTGGAGACCCTCATCGTCAATGCCACGGAATGCGAGCCGTTCATCACCGCCGATGCAGCGCTGTTGCAGGAGCGGGTAGACGATGTCCTGCGAGGCGCCAGCTTGCTGCTGCAGATCACGGGGGCCTCGCGCTGTCTCATCGGCATCCAGGACGACGAGCCGGCCGCCATCGCCAGCCTGCAGGCAGCCCTGGCCGATGCGCGTTTCCAGCTGTGCGTGCTTCCCGCCCGCTACCCGCATGGCGCCGAAGCCCTGCTTGTCCACGTACTCACGGGCAAGGAGGTCCTGATGGGCCGACCAGCCATCGACTACGGCGTGCTCTGTCACAACCCAGCCACGCTGCATGCCGTGGCGCGGGCGGTGCTGCACGGCGAACCGCTGATTTCGCGGGTGATGACGCTGACCGGCGCTGCCCTGCGCGATCCCGGCAACTATGACGTACTGATCGGCACCCCGGTGGCCACTGCGCTGCAGGCCTGCGGTCTCGACGAATGGCAGCACAGCCGCTCGCTGGCCGGCGGCCCACTGTTGGGGGTCGAACTACAGCAGGCGACCGTGCCCCTCACCAAGACCAGCAATTGCATTCTGGCCACCACGGAAGCGGAGTTGCCACGGCCTCCGCCGCCGCAACCCTGCATCCGCTGCGGCCTGTGCGCCGACGTCTGTCCGGTGCGACTGCTGCCCCAGCAACTGCACTGGTTCTCGCGCAGCGGTGAACTCGACAAGGCCGCCGCCCACCATCTGGAAGACTGCATCGACTGCGGCGCCTGCGCCTATGTCTGCCCCAGCGCGATCCCCCTGGTACAGCAGTTTCGGCTGGCCAAGACCCGCCTTGCGGAACAGCGCATCCGGCAGCAGCAGGCCGACCTGGCACGAGAGCGCTTCGAGGCGCACCAGGCGCGAGTCGCCAACCAGCAGCGGCTCGACGAACAGCGACGTCACGAAAGAGCCGCCCTGCTGCAGCGCAAACAGGCGGAAGCAGCCGCCCGCGCACAGGCTGTCAACACAGTGACCCCTGCGTCGACTCCTTCTCCGCAGGACGTCATCGCGGCGGCCCTCGCGCGGGTGCAGGCCCGCAAGGCTGCGAAGCTGGCTGCTGCACCGACGGCCCTGCCACCGGAGGGAGAGGCGCCCCCATGAGCAGCCGGGTAACAGCGAGTTCGCCGCACATGCATCTCGGCCATGGCACCAGCCAGGTCATGCAGCTGGTACTGCTGGCAACGGTGCCGGGCTTCACCGCACTTTTTTTCTGCTTCGGCTGGGGCGTGCTGTTCAACCTGCTGTGGGTGCCCGCCTGCGCCGTTGCCTGCGAGGCGGTGGTGCTGAAGCTGCGGCGTCGCCCACCACTGGCCACGCTCTGCGATTGCAGCGCACTGCTCACGGGTGTGCTGCTGGCAGCCGCCCTGCCTCCGACGGCCCCGTGGTGGCTGGGTTTGCTGGGCAGCGGGCTGGCCATCGTGCTGGCCAAGCAGCTCTACGGTGGCCTGGGCTTCAACCCCTTCAACCCCGCCATGGTCGGCTATGCGGCCTTGCTGCTGGCGTTTCCGGTGGAGATGACGCGCTGGCTGCTGCCGCGCGATGTCGGGGACGCGTTGCCGGACTTCGTGACAGCACTGGGCCTGTTCCTCGGCCAGGAAACCCTCACACCGATCGATGCCTACACCGGGGCGACCGCACTGACGCTGTTCCGCGAGGAGCTGGGGGGGCAGACCGTCGCCGAATTCTGGCAAAGCTCGCCGGTGCTGGGACATTGGTCAGGGACGGGTTGGGAGTGGGTCAATGGCGGTTTCCTGCTGGGAGGCTTGTTCCTGCTCTACCGGCGCGTCATTGGCTGGCAAATCCCGGTGACTCTGCTCGGCGCCCTCGCCTTGCTGGCAACGCTGTTCCACGACGGCGGCAGTTCAGCCAGCCATGGCCCTCCCCTGCTGCACCTGTTCGGCGGGGCCAGCATGTTCGGCGCCTTCTTCATCGCCACTGATCCGGTCACGGCCGCCACCTCAGCGCGGGGACGCTTGGTTTACGGCGCGCTGATCGGCAGCGTGATCTTCTGCCTGCGGGCGTTTTCCAGCTACCCGGACGGTGTGGCCTTTGCCGTGCTGCTGGGCAATTTCGCCGTGCCGTTCATCGACCGTTGCACGCAACCCCGTGTACGGGGGCAGCAGAAATGAATGACCCCATGCAACCGACGCTGCCGCACAGGCTGACCGCGAGCGCCCTGCAGCTGGCCGCGGTTGCCCTGCTCGCGGTGCTGCCACTGACGCTCGTGCAGAATCTCACGGAGACCCGCCGAGCCGATCGACTCGGCGCTGCGCAGCGGGCTGCGCTGGCTGAGGTCCTGTCCCCTGCCCTGCACGACAACGACCTGCTGGCCAACCGTTTCCTGCTGGACCCGCACAGCAGTGGCTTTACCAGCCTCGAGCAACTCGGCCTGACGGAACCGCGCAGTGCCTACCGCGCCCGTCTTGGCGGCCGCGTCAGTGGTGTGATCCTGCCTGTCGAGACTGCCTTGGGCTACAACGGCCGCATCGTGCTGCTGGCCGGCATCGACACTGAGGGTCGGCTGACGGGCGTGCGTGTCGTCACGCACGCGGAAACGCGCGGGCTCGGCGACCGACTCGAGGCCGATCTTTCCCCATGGATCGACGGTTTCGCCAATCGGTCGCTGGCCAACACGCCGGCCCCCCTGTGGCGGGTGAAGAAGGACGGGGGTGATTTCGATCAGTTCGTCGGCGCCACCATCACGCCGCGTGCGGTCGTTGCCGCCATCCATTCTGCGCTGCTGTTCTTCGACGCAAACCAGGACTCGCTGCTGGACGCCGGTCCTGGCAGGCTGGAGTCGCAGCCGTGAGCCTTCTGCAACCTGCAGCCGGCTCTGCCGGGCTCACGTCGACACAGCCGACGCTGCTGGCGTGGTTTGCCCTGACTCCACTGCTGGCGATGAGCGACTCGGTGGTGCACGCCGTGGGGCTCGGACTCTGCGCCTTACTGGTGCTCGTCGCAGCCTGCCTGGCGCTGGGGTCGCTACGACAGCGACTGCAGCCGGTCCTGCGCCTGCCCGCCGCTGCCCTGTTGCTCGCCGGCCTGGTGGGTTGCGTCGACCTGCTGTTGCAGGCCTTTGCCGCGGAGCTCTACGAGTCACTGGAGCCCTCCGTACCGTTGCTGGTACCGACCTGCCTGCTGTTGAGCCAGCGCATCTGGCTTGCTGCCGAGACCGATACCCGTGCGCTTCTGCATGATACCCTGCTGACGACGGCCAAATTCCTGCTCGTCCTGGTGCTGCTCGGTGCCACGCGCGAACTGCTCGGCACCGGGGCGCTGTTCGCCGGGTTCGACCCGCTGCTGCCTGTCATGCCCGTCCCGGTGCTGTCTTTCTTCGCCGCCGAGCATGCCTTCCTGCTGGCTGTGCTGCCACCCGGTGCCTTGCTGTTGCTCGGCCTATTGCTCGCCTTGCGGAACCTGCTGGTCGCATGCTGGCCGACCAAGGATCCGCAGACGGGCTCGCAGGTCGCTGGCAGCAAGCGGGTCCGAGTCACGGGAAAGCCATCATGAACGGGCAGGTTGCCGGTGGTGAAACCCCGCCAGCTGCGCCCCGTCCCTGATCCATACCGACCACAAGAGGAGAACTCCCATGCAATCCCTGACCACCTTTGTGCTGCGCCTGCTGGCCACCGTGGCGCTGCTGCTGACCGATCGCGTGCTGGCCGCCGACGCCGATCCGCTGACCGAGGCCGCCGACCGCGTGGCAATCCAGCAACTCATCGTCAAGTACGCCCATGTCTACGACGCGCTCGATGTAGAGGGCTATGTCAGCATCTTTGCCGAAGATGCCGTGTTTACCTTTCCCGGCAACGAGTTGAAGGGCCGCGCTGCCATTCGCTCGTTCATCACGGGGGCGCGGCAGCGGCGCAGCAGTGCAGCGCCCACGCAACCGGCAACGCAGAGCTACCATTCGATTTCCAACACGCTGATCGACTTCGTGAGCCCCGACAGGGCCCATCATCGTTCGTATTGGCAGGTGCTGTCGGGCCCGGTCGGCGGCCCATTCAGCGTGACCAACATGGGTTACTACGACGACGTAGTGGTAAAGCGGAATGGTGAATGGCTGATTCAGCAGCGCACGATTCCCTAGCGGTCGACCGCGGGCGCGGAGGCAGGCTCAAAGCCCCGTGATGATGAAGCCCAAAGCATCAATGATCTCAGCACGGTATTTTTCGAGGTCACCGGTGACCTCCCCGAGCGTCTGGCGGTCGATGCCGCCGATGTTCTGGGTCATCACCACATAGCTGGTGTCGTTGAACTGCACGACGGGGTTCAGGCGCGACAGTGCGTGAGCGCCCCAAAGACGCTTCGGCATGAGGGGAATGACGACGGTGGTTCGGAGATCGTCGAGAAGGTCGCTTTGGATGTCGAGCAGGAGGGGAAAGTGCGCCAGAGTTGCCTTGTTGGGATTCTTGAACAGCTTCCACTGCGGCATCAGAACATCCTCAAGCCCTTGTTGGCTGCCGACGTCTTGTCCACGAACTCGTTATAGGCCTCGATGGCCTTGGCGTTCTCGGACTTCCACTGGCTACGCTGCTCGGCACGCAGCTGCTCCAGCAGTGCGGCTTCCAGCGTTGCGGGCAAATTGATGTTGATCCGCCTCGCCCTCTCCAGCAGATCGCTGTTGATGCTGACGATGGTGGATTTCTTGGGCGCTTTGTCATCGAAGAGCTGATTCACGGGGGCAAACCTCGCCACGATAAGTCCATGTACTGTATGCCCAAGTTCCGGGTTTGTGCAAGCGACGCTGCGAGGCACGCTGGACTACGGCCTGCGCTCCCGCCTATTCTCGACCCACAACACAAGACCCGAGGGGTGCCACCCATGTCGTCGTTTTTCCGCCCGTATCGACTCGCAAGCCTTGGCGGCCTTGCCGGTTTTTCGCATCTCGCGCGGTTGTCGGCGCTGCTGCTTCTGCTGGCCGCCTGCGGGCAGGGCACGAATGAGAGCCCTGCAACGGAAAGCCCAGCGGCCACGACGGCTACCCCGCCCCGCGCGGCCAACGTCGATCAGGCAAGACTACTGAAGGGCACCGATGATCCCCAGCAGTGGTCGACGTATGGTGGCAGCTACAACGAACAACGCTATAGCCCGTTGGCAACCATCAACTCGGGCAACGTCGCCAGTCTCGGCCTGGCCTGGTTCGCCGACTACGATACCAACCAGAACCAGCATGGCTCCCCACTCTATGTGGATGGCGTGATCTACGTGTCCACGGCACGCAACGTGGTACATGCCTTCGACGCGCGCAGCGGCCAGCGCCAGTGGACCTACACACCGCTGATGGTGCCCAACCCCAACCTCGGCCTGGTCAATCGAGGACTTGCGGCCTACAACGGCAAAATCTACATGGGGATGCTGGATGCGCATCTGGTGGCGCTTGATGCGGCCACCGGTGAGCCCGTGTGGAATGTCGACACCGTGCCGGAAAGTCTCGGCCTTGGCGCCATGACCAAACAGTATTCCATCACCATGGCTCCACGCGTCGCCAAGGGTCTCGTCTACATAGGGGGCTCGGGCGGCGAGTACGGCGCGCGCGGCTGGCTCGCTGCCTACGATGCCGAGACCGGCCAGGAAGTCTGGCGCTTCTGGACCGTGCCGGGGGACCCCTCGCGCCCCTACGAAGGGGATCACCTGCGTGCCGCCGCGGCGACTTGGCGTACCGACCGCCGTTACTGGGAACAAGGTGGTGGTGGCACGGTATGGGATGCAGCCATCTACGACCCGGTCACCGACCTGCTCTACTTCGGCACCGGCAACGGCACGCCCTGGAACCGGGTGATGCGCGACCCGGACGATGGCGACAATCTGTTCGTGGCCTCGGTGATCGCGGTGAAACCCGATACGGGGGAATACGTGTGGCACTACCAGGAAACACCCGGCGATTCCTGGGACTACGACGCCGTCAGCCCGATGATGACGGCCGATCTCGACTTCAACGGCACGCCGCGCCACGTCATCCTGCACCCATCGAAGAACGGGCTGATGTATGTGCTGGATGCCAGCACCGGCCAAGTGATCAGCGGCGACGCCTTCACCGGCGTGACCTGGGCGGAAGGTGTTGACCTTGCCACGGGGCGGCCCATCGAAGTACCGGGCGCCCGCTACGAGACCGAACCCTTCAACGTGGGGCCCGGGGCGCCCGGAGGTCATACCTGGCATCCGAATGCCTTCAGTCCCAAGACGGGGCTGCTCTACATACCGACGTGGGAGAACTACTCGGCGATGTCCCCGCAGAAAATGCCGGAAAGCGGCATCCCGCCACTGGTCGCCGTCGGCAGCCGCGACATCGATCGCGCCACACTGAAGCCACACAACAAGCAGGCCAACGATGGCTGGCTACAGGCCTGGGATCCGGTGGCTCGCAAGCCGGTCTGGGAGGCACCACGCGGTCCGCGCGCCACCAGTGGCGTACTCGCCACCGGCGGCGATCTGGTGTTCATGGGTAACAGCAACGGCAATCAGCTGGCTGCCTATGATGCCCGCACGGGCACGCAGCTCTGGACCTACGACACACAGAGCGCCGTCTATGCGGCACCAATCACCTACCAGCTGGACGGCGAGCAGTACATCGCCGCCAGCGTGGGTGGCACGGCACCCGGCAACTACTATGCACCGAGCTATGGCCGCATGCTGGTCTTCAAGGTGGGTGGCAGCGTCCAACTGCCAGCCAAGGTCTCCTACACGCCACCCGAGTTGAACCCGCCGCCCTCCACAGCGACCGCGGAGGTCATTGCGCGCGGTGGTGAAGTCTATGCGCAGCATTGCGCCATGTGCCATGGCAACAACGGCGTCCAGCAGCGCTCCAGCTTTCCAAACCTGACGTTGTCTCCCCTGCTGCATTCGCAGGAGGGTTTCGACCAAGTAGTTCTGCAGGGTGCGCGCGTTCAGCGTGGTATGGCCGGCTTTGCCGACAAGCTGGCAGCCGCCGATACTGGGGCCATCCGCGAATACATCATCGCCCGCGCCAACGACGTGAAGAACAATCCGCCGGCCCCCGGTGGCTTCCGCGCACCAACCGCTGCTGCCGGCGCGGGCGCCGCTGCCCGTGCTGCCACTCCCACCACCCCGGCCACCACGCAGCCCGTGATAGCACAGCCGCTCGCGCCGCCGCCTGCGCCTGCCGCTACCGACGTGCACGAGGAGGCCGGTACACGTAACTGACGCAGCCCCGCTGAGTGCCCGCCCCGGTGGCAGGTGCTCAGCTCAGCGCCGACTCCCAAGCCCATATGACTCCGGCCAAGCGCCAGGCAATGTTCGAACGGCTGCGCGCGGCAAATCCGGCGCCGGCCACCGAACTGGTCTACCACTCCCCCTTCGAACTGCTCATTGCCGTGATGCTATCGGCGCAGGCCACGGACGTCAGCGTCAACAAAGCTACGGCAGGGCTGTTCGCGATTGCCAATACGCCGGAGGCCTTGCTGGCGCTGGGCAAGGACAGACTGAAGCAACACATCAAAACCATCGGCCTGTTCAATACCAAGGCCGACAACGTCATCAAGACCTGCGCCATCCTCGCGGCAGAACACGGCTCAGAGGTCCCGGACGAGCGCGCCGCACTGGAGGCGCTGCCGGGTGTCGGTCGCAAGACGGCCAACGTGGTCCTCAACACGGCATTTCGCCAACCCACGATGGCCGTGGATACGCACATCTACCGCGTCGCCAACCGCACCGGTCTGGCGCCCGGCAAAAATGTACTGGAGGTTGAAAAAGGCCTGCTGAAGCGCATCCCCGGCGAGTTTCTGATGGACGCCCACCACTGGCTGATCCTGCATGGTCGCTACACCTGCACCGCCCGCAAGCCGAAGTGCAACGACTGCCTGATTCGCGATCTGTGTGGCTTTCGGCAGAAGACGCCGGCTTGAGTGTTGCCTGAAGCCGGACTTGATGAACCTTCACACGGGATTCATCAGCAATTAACGAGAGGCGCGCACACTGCGACGCGTGTAAGGGTCACGCCGCAGGCAAAGCGCACGCATGATCAGATACCTTCAGGACCTCGATACCCGCACGTTCCTGTCTTTTTTCCAGTCGCAGTACCAAGTCACGCTCACGCAACTGGCGCTGCTCGTGTCTGCCAGCGCCAACGGTTGGTGCTACATGATCCTCGTGCCGCTCTGCATCCTGCTTCGCCCAGAGCAGGCCCGCGAGTTGCTGACGCTGGCGCTTCTTGCGTTCGGCGCCGAGCGAACACTCTACTTCGTGCTCAAGAACACGGTGAGACGTCGGCGCCCCCCTGCGGCCATCGCCGGGGTCCAGTCGCTCATCAGGGCAGCTGACGAGTTCAGCCTGCCCTCGGGGCATACCTCGGCAGCCTTCCTCTTTGTCACCATGCTTTGCCTCGCACTCAGTCCGCTATTTGCCCCGCTGTATCTGTGGGCAGCGGCCGTCGGGGTGTCACGCGTCGTTCTCGGTGTGCACTTCTTCACCGACGTCTTCATGGGCGCCGTCCTCGGCACCACGATCGCCTGCTTTTTCTACTGATTTTTTTGCGGAAACCACCATGAAAATCCTCTACGGTGTCCAGGGTACCGGCAACGGCCACATCAGCCGCGCCAGTGCCATGGCAGAAAAACTGCGGACTTTTCCCGATCTGGACATCACATGGCTGCTGAGCGGCAGAGAGCGCAGCAAGGGCTGCGGTGGCATAGAGCGCTTTGAATGGCGCGAAGGATTGACCTTCGTGACCCGCAACGGCGGCATCCATGTGTTTGACACCCTGCGCAAGAACAGCCTGCATCGCTTCCTGCGTGACGTGCGAGACCTCAACCTCGACGGCTACGATCTGGTGATCTCCGATTACGAGCCGGTCATTTCCCACGCAGCCCGCCGCAAGCGTATCCCGGTGACGGGCATCGGCCATCAATACGCCTTTTGTCATCGGATACCGACCCGTGGAGAGAACCCGCTGGTAAAGACCATCATGCAACTGTTTGCACCTGCTGACACGGCGATCGGTCTTCATTGGCACCATTTCGGCAACCCAATCCTGCCGCCGATCATCGACATGGTGATCCCCGCCGAACTGCCGCCTGTGGTGGGCAATAAGGTCATCGTCTACCTGCCCTTCGAGAATCCGCGGGCCGTGATGGATCTGCTGGACCGCTTCCGGCAGTTCGAGTTTTACGTGTACCACCCCGAACTGCAGGACACCGACATCGACCATCGGCATGCACGTGCCATTTCGCGACTCCGCTTCAAGCAGGATTTGCTCGATGCCGAGGCTGTGCTCTGCAACAGTGGCTTCGAGCTGATCAGTGAATGCCTCTGCCTTGGCAAGCGCATTCTGGTCAAACCGGTGTTCGGACAGATGGAGCAGCTTTCCAATGCAGCAGCTCTCTCTGAACTCGGCTATGCCAGCGTCATGGACCGCATCGACGAAAATGCGATCAACCGGTGGCTCACCCGACCGGGCGACACGCTGCGGATTCGCTACCCGGACGTGGCTGGCACCTTGGCCGAGTGGATAGCCGGTGGCTGCCGTGCGACTCCCGAGCAACTCGCCAAGGGTCTGTGGGATCAAACGGTGGTACTGCGCTGACTACTTGTCGATGTAGCGCTGGCGCTTGGCTGGCTTCAGCAGGGCCAGTTCGGCAAGACACAATCCATCGATGCAGTCGGCGAAATCAGGGTCGATGCTGAACGCAAGTGTCTTGAAGCCGCCCGCCTCGAACAGCGCCGCGTACTGCTTGAAGAGCACGGGAATGCGCAACCCCTCGACATGGAAACTGCTCTGCAGCACGGTCAGACCAGTCTCGCGGTCGAGCCCCTCGTAGCGCTGCTTGAGCTCAGCCAAGCGCGGCGGCAGCAAATCAAAGCGCTGGTTGGCCACCACCAGCGCCTGCTCGCTGCCGTGGTATGTCGAGAAATAGAACACCAGTTCCTCAACCAGCGGCCTCGGATAATCAGCACTGACAGAAACCGGCCCGAACAGGAAGCGCACCCCCGGCCGACGCGCGAGATAGGCCCCCAGTCCCTGCCAGAGATAGTCGAGACTGGCCTTGCCCCAGTAGCGCGGATTGACGAAGCTGCGTCCCAGTTCGATGCCCTGCTCCAGGTAGGGCCGGAACTCCGGTCGGTATTGGTAGAGAGTGCTCGTATAGAGGCCAGCCTCACCGAGCATGCGCAGCACCGCCGCACCTTCGGCGATGCGATACGCCCCGGCGATCTCGAGGGCTTCGCGGTCCCACAAAACGAGGTGCTGATAGTGCTGATCAAAGCGGTCGAGGTCACGGCGCTTGCCTGTGCCCTCACCGACCTGGCGAAAGGCCACTTCACGCAGCCGGCCGATCTCACGAATGACAGCGGAGTTCGGCGTCCAGTCCATGAGTATGATGCTGTTGTTATCGCGGGTCTCACCGAGAACCTGACCTTGCCGCAGTTCCTGCTGCAACAACTGGCGGTCCTCGGGGTGCGCTATCGTCCGTTCAGTCTCGAAGGAAGGGGTCGGATAAGGACGATCCAGCTTGTAGAGATGTGAACGCAGCCTTTGCACCAGCGTGCGGTCCTTCAGACCGTCCGAATACAGTCGCCTGGCGGGAATCGGCTCTCCCACGCGAAACGAAATCACCCTCGACTGCTGTCGGAACATCTCGTTCGAGAGCAGCATCGTGCCCAGGGGCTTGAAGAGCAGTGAGGCACCGTAGAACACCAGCGAGTTGCGGGCCTTCACCAATACGGGTAGCAAGGGCGCTCCACTCTTGCGAGCGAAGTGCATAAAGCCCGGCCGCCAGTGGCTGTCCCGCACGCCGAGCGGTCCAGCACGCGACACTTCACCCGCCGGGAACACGATGACCGCCTGACCAGCCTCGAGGGCATCGAGCACGCGTCGGTACCCACGCACCGCACTGCCACCCCCGAATGTATCGACAGGGATCAGCAGCGACTGCATGGGGGCGAACTGCTGCAGCAAATCGTTGGCAACGATTCTCACATCCCGCCGAATCTCTCCAACGAGACGCAGCAGAGCCAGACCGTCGAGCGATCCGATCGGATGGTTGGCAAAAAGCACAACACTGCCAGTGGCCGGAATGTTGGCGCGCTCGCGGGCACTGACGGCGTAGCTGAAATTCAGATGATCGAACACCCGGTCGATCCATTCCAGGCCGCAGACATCCCGGTTGTTGGCAAGGAAACTGTTGATCTCGGATTCATGAATGATCCGCCTCAGCCAGGCCATGGCTGGCCGACGCAGCAGCGAAGGGGTGCTGCCAAATCCCGGGAATTTTTCAGTGAGTGCTGCTTCGACATTGATCATTTGCTGCTCCACGGGGTTGATACTGCGCCCCTGCAGCATGAGCGCCTGCTCAACTCGCCGGATAAATTGGCGATTAATTCGCGATAAAACTGCCGAGCGCCGGTCTGCCGCGGTGCTCTTCCAGCTGCACCACGTTGTCCCCCTGCTGGTCCAGCCAGTGCAGTATGTGGATCTCTCCGTCATCGTCTTCTGCAAGTGCCGTGCAACTCTCCACCCAGTCGCCGCAGTTGTAGTAGTGGATGTTGTCGATCCATTTCTTCTCGGCGTGGTGGATGTGGCCGCAGATCACCCCATCGACTTCGCGACGGGCCGCTTCCCGGGCCAGGGTATGCTCGAACTCGAAGATGAAATTTACTGCGGACTTCACCTTGTGCTTGATTGCACCAGACAAACTCCAGTACGGCATCTTCAGCAGACGGCGCGCCTGGTTGAACCAACGGTTGGACCACAGCAGAAAGTTGTAGCCGCAGTCACCAAGCAAGGCCACCCAGCGATGGTGCCGGGTGATGCCGTCATAGGCGTCTCCGTGTATCACCCAGAGGCGCTCGCCCTTGGCCGTGGTGTGGTACACCTCGTTGACAACCTGGATATTGCCCATGCGGAACTGATGCTCTGCGATGTAGTCGCGCAGAAACTCGTCGTGATTGCCGGTGACATAGAACACCGCCGTGCCGTCCTTCTCCGACTTGCGCAGGACTTGTCGTACCACCTTGTTGTGCTCACCCGGCCAGTACCACTTGGTCGTGGCAATGCGCCAGCCATCGATGATGTCACCGACCAGATACAGCTTCCGACACGGATGCGCTTTGAGGAATGCATGCAATTGGGCTGCCTTGCACCCCCGCGTACCGAGATGGACATCAGAGATCCATATTGCCGGCCAGATTTTCTTGCCACCCATTGTCGTACCTCCGCTTGGACGACCGCACAGTGGCATTCTGGGAGCGCTTGGTGAGTCACAGATAAACGGCGGTCGTGCGAACGATTAATCAAGGACCTCGCCCGCCAGCACGTGGGTGATTTATCGAAATTTCATCGCGTCTTTCTCGCGATCCTTCGTGATGCACCGAGACTGCGCACTCCCCTTGCTTCACGAGCCGGCTTGCCCGGCTCGCTTTTTTTCCGCCGCAGCAAGGGGTTTATTTTGCCCCGCACTCCGCCGTCAGCTTCAGCTCCTCAAGACGGTCAGGTACCATCTGCCCCCATTGTCAGACCCGCTGTTCCGCTCTCCGTCTCTCATGAAGAAACCTGCTTTTTCGACGCTGGCCGCCGTTGACCTCGGCTCCAATAGTTTTCACCTGCTGGTGGCAGAAGCCCAGGAACACAGCTTCCGGGTGATCGACCGCATGCGCGAGCCAACCAAGCTGGCTTCCGGGCTCGACGAGCAGGGCAACCTCACCGACGCAGCCATGGACAAGGCGGTCGAGTGCCTCGCGCGGTTCGGCGAGCGCGTGCGCTCGCTGCCGGCAGGCTCGGTGCGCGCGGTGGGTACCAACACCATGCGGCAGGCCCGCAACAGTGCCGTGTTCCTGCGTCGCGCTACGCGGGCACTCGGTCACCCGATCGACGTGATTTCTGGTTACGAAGAGGCTCGACTGATCTACCTCGGTGTTTCGCACGACCTCGAGGACGACAGCGATACGCGGCTCGTCATCGACATCGGCGGGGGCAGTACCGAGTTCATTCTTGGGAGGCGCTTCGAGCCGCTCATGCTGGAAAGCCTGCACATGGGCTGCGTGAGCATGAGCGTGCGTTTCTTTCCCGATGAGCGCATCACCAAGGAGCGCATGCGTCGCGCCGAGATCGCGGCATTGCAGGAAGTGGAGTTGATCCGCAGGGCTTTTCGCAAGACTGGCTGGCAGTCGGTGATCGGCTCTTCCGGCACCATCCTGTCGGTGGTCGATATCCTGCGGGAGTTCGGGCTCATCAAGGACGGCATCCAGCTGTGGGGCCTGCAGCAACTACGTGATCTGCTGATCGAGCGCGGCACCTGCAATATTCCTGAGTTTCAGCAGCTTTCCAGTGACCGTCGGCCGGTGTTCGCCGGCGGGCTAGCCATTCTGCTGGCGATATTCACCGAGCTGGAAATCGACCGTATGCGGGTGTCGGACAGCGCCCTGCGTGAGGGTCTGCTGTTCGAGTCGCTCGGCCGCCTGCATGCCGAGGACACACGTGAACGCACTGTGCAGGGGCTGATCCAGCGCCTGCACGTCGATGCCGCCCAGGCGCAGCGGATCGCAGCCACCAGCGAGCTGCTGCTGCGTCAGGTGGCTCGTGATTGGGACGTCGGGGGCGACGAAGGACTCCGCCTGCTGCGCTGGGCCTGCCTATTGCACGAAGTCGGCATGGGGGTCTCCCACAGCCAGTACCACAAGCATGGCGCCTATCTGCTGGCCAACATGGATCTGCCCGGGTTTGCCCGCGGAGAGCAGCGACGGCTTGCAGCGCTGGTGCGCTGCCATCGCCGCAAGGTGGCCCCGCAGGAACTGCAGTCCTTCGACGACGAAACCAATGTGCGCTTGCTCAGGCTTTGCGTGCTGCTCCGTCTCGCCGTGGTGCTGCACCGCCGACGCGACGAGAGTCCACTACCGGACATCCAGCTGAGTGTGGACGGGGATCAGGTGAAACTGCGCTTCCCGGAGCAGTGGCTGGAGCAACACGCGCTCACGCAGGCCGATCTGGCCTCCGAGGCCGACTATCTGAAGGCGGTGGGTCTGCGGCTCAAGGTCAGGTAGCGTGGGAGGCAAGCTGCAGCAGTAACTCCTGCTGCGCATCGCGCGGCTTGGCGCGGCCTGACGGCATGCGCACATAGCTGCCATCTGCGCGCAGCTGCCAGGCCCGCTGGTTGTCGCGCAGGTAGCAGAGCAGGCCCTCGTCGATCACCCGCTGCCGCAGCGCCGGATCCTCCACCGGGAAGCAGGTTTCCACCCGCTTGAAAAAATTGCGCTGCATCCAGTCGGCACTCGACAGAAACACCAGCGGATTGCCTGCATTGTAGAAGTAGTAGATGCGGGAGTGTTCGAGAAAGCGACCCACGATGGAGCGTACCCGGATGTTGTCGGATACCCCTTTGATGCCGGGCCGCAGCGAACACACACCGCGCACGATCAGCTCGATCTGCACACCGGCCTGCGAGGCCGCATAGAGGGCCTGGATGACCCTCACATCCACCAGTGCGTTCATCTTGGCCATGATGCGCGCTGGTCGGCCAGCACGCGCGGCTTCGGTTTCGGCGGCGATCAGCGCCAGCATGCGCCGGTGCAGGACAAACGGTGACTGCAGGATTTTCTGCAGCTTGCCGAGCGTGCCTGGCGCCGTGAGCATGTGGAAGACTTTCTGCACGTCGGTGCACAGTACCGGATCGCAGGTAAACAGGCCGAAGTCGGTGTAAGCGCTGGTGGTGCGTGGGTGGTAGTTACCGGTGCCAAGGTGGGCATAGCGGCGCAGCTGCCGACCTTCCCGTCGCACGATCAGGATCATCTTGCTGTGGGTCTTGTGTCCTACCGCACCATAGACCACGTGGGCACCGGCCTCCTGCAGTTTGTTGGCGAGGTCGATGTTGGCGGCTTCGTCGAAGCGAGCCATCAGTTCGATCACCACCGTGACTTCCTTGCCGTTGCGCGCTGCCGCGATCAGCGCTGCCACCACCGGGGAATCGGAACCGGTCCGATACAGCGTCTGCTTGATGGCCAGCACAGCAGGATCGCGCGCGGCCTGCTGCAGGAAATCGATGACCGGGACGAAGGACTGAAACGGATGGTGCAGCAGCACATCGCCGGCGCGTATCGCCGCAAAGGCGTCGTTGTCGACTGCCAGGCCCGGCGGCCGGGCCGGCTCGAAGGGCGCGAATTTCAGGCCCGGACGCTGGACGAGTTCGTGGATCTGCATCAGTCGCGCCAGATTGACCGGTCCCTGGCAGCGGTAGAGGTCCTCCGGCGTCAGCTCAAATTCCTGCTGCAGGAACTGCACCAGCTGCGGCGGGCAGTCCTGGGACACTTCCAGCCGCACAGCATCGCCGTAGCGGCGGGACTGCAGCTCACCTTGCAGGGCCTCCAGCAGATCCTTGACCTCCTCGTCGTCTACATACAGGTCGCTGTTGCGGGTCACGCGGAACTGATAGCAGCCAGTGACCTTCATGCCCTGGAAGAGATCCTGCATGTTGGCCTGGATGATGGTCGACAGCAGCATCAGCGTCGTGCCTCGGCTGCTGCCTTCCTTGTTCGGCAGCACGATTACCCGCGGCAGTGAGCGAGGCGCCTGCACGATGGCGACGGGACTCTTGCGTCCGAAGGCATCGTTGCCTTCCAGCGACACCAGGAAATTCAGGCTCTTGTTGAGAATGCGCGGAAAAGGGTGGGAAGGATCGAGGGCGATGGGACTCAGTACCGGCAGCAGCTCACGGTTGAAGTAGCGCTTGACCCATTGCGTTTGCCAGGCCTTCCATTTGCCGGGGCGCAGCAGCGTCACACCGGCCTTGGCCAACTCGGGCAGCAGCACCTGATTGAGCGTGGCGTACTGGGCATCCACCAGACTCTGGACGCGTTCGTGGATTTCCCGCAGCTGCAGAAAGACCGGCAGCTGATCCGGCCCCAGCTGGCTGGACCCGAACTCTTGCTGCTGCTTGAGGCCAGCCACGCGGATCTCGAAGAACTCGTCCATATTGCTGCTGGTGATGCACAGATAGCGCAGTCGCTCGAGCAGGGGATGGCTGGTGTCACTGGCCTGGGCCAGTACACGCTGGTTGAAGGCCAGATGAGAAAGTTCACGATTGAGATAGAGGGCGGGATCGTCGAGCGCCGGGAGCAGCGGTTTGGCGGGCTGTTTGCTGGGCATGCCTGCACTCGTAAGCAGTCAAATACGTGCAAAGTTTACCCGGACACCGCAAGGATTGGATTAAGGCAGCTGGGCGACAGCAGCACTGCGCCCGTCCAGCCAAACGACCTCCGCCCCCGTCAGAGCAGTTCCGGAATCGGGACCACTGGATCGACGTCCGCCGCGTAGTCCACGCCGGCAACCTCGAAACCGAACAGCTGGAGGAATCCGGTCTTGTAGCCTGCGAAGTCGGACAGCTCCCCAATGGTTTCGGTGGTGATGTGTTGCCAGCGCTCGGCGACGGCCTGCTGTACTTCCGGTGCCAGCTCCTTGTAATCGGCACGCCAGCGACCTTCGTCGTCGATGTGGGGGGCAAAACCGTAGAGGCTGTCACGGAACAGGCCGTAGACCTGCTCGATGCAGCCCTCGTGGGTGCCCTGCTGCTTCATGACCTTGAACAATAGCGCCAGGTAAAGCGGCATCACCGGGATGGCAGAACTGGCCTGCGTCACCACGGCCTTCAGCACTGCCACCCTTGCCTGACCCCCGCGCGGCGCCAGTTTGCGGTGCAGGGCCTGTGCTTTCTGGTCGAGGTCCTTCTTGGCGGCGCCGATGGTCCCGTTCCAATAGATATCCCAGGTGAGTGCGGCACCGAGGTAGGTGTAGGCCGTGGTGCTGGCGCCGTGCGCCAGCACGCCGGCGGCGTCGAGGGCATCGATCCACAATTGCCAATCCTCGCCACCCATCACGGCAACGGTATTGGCAATCTCGTCCTCGGTGGCGGCCGGCACCGTCATGTCCTGGATGACCTCCTTGTCGGTGTTGATGCCGCGCAGCTGGATGTCCTTGCCGATCGGCTTGAGGGTGGAGGTGTTGACCACGCCGGTCTCCGGGTGCTGACGCCGCGGGGCTGCGAGACTGTAGACCACCAGATCTACCTGCCCGAGATCGGCGCGAATGGCATCGATGACTCTCTGCTTGCAGGCCGTGGAGAAAGCGTCGGCGTTGATGCTACGCGCGTAGAGTCCGGCCGCCCGGGCTTCGGCGTGGAAAGCGGCGCTGTTGTACCAACCTGCCGAGCCTGGTTTGTCGGGTGCCCCCTCCTTTTCGAAGAAGACGCCGAGGGTGGCGGCTCCACAGCCAAAGGCAGCCGTGATGCGGGAGGCCAGACCGTAGCCGGTCGAGGCACCGATGACGAGTACTCGCGTCGGGCCCACCACGGCACCGTTCTGCCGGACATAGTCGATTTGCTGGCGCACGTTCTGTGCGCAGCCAGTGGGATGGGTGGTCACGCAGAGGAAACCACGCACTCGGGGTTTGATGATCAAGCAACGCGCTCCAGTCACATAAAAACGTGGGAATTCTAGCACGCAGCAGCAGAGGGTCTGCCGCCGGGCAGACCGGTGGAACCTTGCCGCAACCGTCAGCATCGCCACTGGTATGGCGCGCCGCTCTGTGCTCAACGTGCTTGCAGCCGGGCACGCCGTTCGCCGGGTGACAGGGGCTTGAGGCGGCGCGCTGCTTGGTAAAAGGCCGGCAAATCACCGTGCAGGCTGTCGAGCAAGGCCTGCAGATCCGGCACCAGCGCATGGTACGAGCGGACCGAGCCGAGCTGCGCGTTGTTGAGTGGTCCATCGAACCAGGCGTCATAACCGCTGTAGCCCCCCCAACTCGCCCTGAGGGCCTGGTAGTCTGCACGCAAGCGCTGCTGGCGCTGCCGTTTCTGTTCTCGCAGCAGCGCCTCGCTGCCACTGGCGTGGTACAGCTGCTCGAGATCGGCCGCTGCGGCCTCGACCAGGCCCACGAATTGCGCCTGTCGTTCGCGGGCCTGTCGGGCACTGTGCTGGGCTGTCGCCCGCTCCTGCATGGGGACGCGCTGCTCCAGCCAGCGCCGCAGTCCCTCCAGTTCGACGGTGGTGGCAAAGCTTTCGTTGAAGTCTGTGTCACCTGCGATATAGAGCTCGGCATGCGCCAGCTCGTGGATGAGCACGGCGACCAGCTCCAGCTGCTCGCGCCGCAGCATGGAACTCAGTACGGGATCATCGAACCAGCCGAGCGTGGAGTAGGCCGTCACTCCACCGACGTAGGTATCGAGACCCTGCGTTGCCAGAGCGGCCGCATAGCGCCTGGCAGCCACTTCGCGGAAATAGCCCCGGTAGCTTACGCAACCGGCGACGGGGAAGCACCAGCGGCGCGGCTGCAGCGAAAACTCCGGCGCCGCGAGCACATTCCAGACCACGAAGGGGCGCTCGAGCTCCACGAAGCTGTCGTACTGGCCAGACACGTCGAGACCGAGCTCGGTGCGGGCGAATGCCCGCACCTGCCGGACGAGCTCCAGCTCACGACGCCGCTGCTGAGGCAGTGCTGGATCTTGCAGCAAACGGGTGAGCGACTGGCGCTGCTGCAGCAACTGCCACTGCCCCTGTACGGCCTGACCGTAGTAACCGAGGCTCTGGCAGCCCGCCAGCGACCAAAGCAGCAGGAGCAATATCGCCCGGCAGACAGACGGCCAAAGTGCGTATGGAAGAGCGCAGTAGAGCCCCTGGCGGCAGTGACGGCTTTCCACCTACTTCGGCTTCACCTCGTAGAGTCTGGGCCAGAGTTTACCTGTCACGAACAATCTCTTGCTCTCGGCATCCCAGGCGATTCCGTTCAGCACGTCATCCACGCCACGCTGCTCGTTCAGTCCGTGCAGGTCGAGCTTGCCGACCACCTGACCGCTGGTCGGGTCGATGCGCACGATGGTGTCGGTGTACCAGACGTTCGCCCACACTTCGCCCTCGACGAATTCGAGTTCGTTGAGTCTGTCGAGCGGCTTGCCGTCCTCGGTCACGGCAACGCGTGACACTTCCTTCAACGTGGCTGGATCGAAGAAACGCAGGTAGGCGCTGCCGTCACTGATGATGAGACGAGTGCCGTCGTGGGTGATGCCCCAGCCTTCACCGGGCAGGTAGAACGACTGCACCGGCTTCAGGCTGTCCTTTTCGTAGACGAAGCCCAGGTGGGACTGCCAGGTCAATTGATACAGCTTGTCCTGGAACAGCGTGATCCCCTCCCCGAAGTGCTGGGCTGGCAAGGGGGTGCTCTGCAGCACGCTGCCTGTGGCAAGCTCGACTTTGCGCAGCGTGGATTCACCGTTGCGCCCCGTGCCCTCGTAAAGCACACCCTCAGTGAACAGCAGCCCCTGCGTGAAGGCGCGCGGGTCGTGCGGATAGGTTGCCACGACCTCGACCTGCTGCACCGGCACCGCCGCCTGACTGGCGGCAGCGACCCACAGCAGCACCGCGCCGAGAAACTGGAAACGGGACATCACGACATGACGCTCCTACAGCAGCGAGCGGAAGACGGCCACCAGCGTGCCGAGCAGCAGCAGCATGGACGGTATCGCTGTCAGCATGAACCCGGGGCCCCGTCGCTGTGGATCACGTACGTACGCTCGCGCATACAGACCGCGACCGATCAGCCAGACCACGCCCAGTGCAGCCGCACCTTCCGTGGCGAACGGTACGCCGGCTTCCTGTGCCTGCCAGGCGAACATGAAGATGGCTGGAATGAATACCAGCAGCTGCTCCTGGGTGTTCTGCTCCACACGCAGATGCCGCTCGAACACCGGATGACCGCTCATCGCCGGCGCCTTGATGCCGTACTGCACGCGGGCAGAGCCCACACGGATACCGAAATAGATACACTGCACCAGCGCCAGCGTCACCACCAGAATGACGAGTTGCATGACTTTGCTCTCCCTCAGAAACGACCTTGATCGGCCGAAGCTTGCCTCAATTCACCGGCTGTCGCCAGATACTGCCGCTGCGGCTCAAGCGAGCAGACGCGGCGCCACGGCCACGAGCAGACCGAGCAGTGCGCCGACCACTCCGCCCCAAACCACCAGCCAGCCCAGGTGGCGTTCGATCATGCGCTCCATGATTTCCTTCACCAGTTCAGGTGTCAGTTGCAGCAGGCGCTGGTCGACGATGATTTCAACACGGGCCAGCAGTGAATCGACGGTGCTGTTGGCGATTTCTGCCCGCACTTCCCTGTCCTCCGCCACCGCCTGCAGAAAGGCCTGCATGCGTGCCACGAAGGGCTCACGCAGGGGCTGCAGCGCCTTGGCGCCACCGAACATGGCCAGCATCGACCCGAATGATGACTGCAGGATGACCTCCGTCAGGCTGTCGAAGGCCTTGTCGAAGTCGATCTTCGGCAACAGCCGGGTGAGCAGGGCAGCACCGGCGTCCCCGCTCTCACCACCGAGCGCCTGCCGGGCAATATCGGGTGTGAAGAACTGCTCCATGATGATGTCGCGCAGGCCGGCACGAAATTCGGTGAAGCGGGCAGGAATAACGCCGGAGCCATAGAAGCCCGGCACTTTCTCGAAGAGCATGTAAATGGCCAGCCAGTTGGTGACGGCGCCGGATACGGCGTACAGGCCCATGGTCAACACCACCGCGCCCCAGGGTTCCGGAAGCACGACACCCACGCCGCACAGCAACAGTGACAGCAGGTTGGTCAGCAAACTCTTGTCGAGAGGGTGGCTCATGTGTTCCTCAGGGTTTCGGTGCAGCGGCAGGCGGCGCTGCGGGATCATAGTCTTCCGGCGGCTCGAAGCCGGCCGTCGGTGCCGCCCACGGGCCCTCGAGACGGTAGATCACCGTGGTGAAGTCTTCCACCTGCTCCTGGAAAATCTTGCTGGCAAGGTAGGTGCTGACCGCAATCGGCCAGGCGCCGAGCAGACCGGCCACCATCGACAGGTTCTGACCGAGCGGAATCTGCACCTGCATGTCGGCCGAAATGGTCTCGTCCCGCAGGTTTATTTCGCCTTCGATCGCCAGGTCGCTGGCCGGGCCGTCGATCCGTAGCGGCGATGCGGTGTTGACGACACCCTCGGTGAAATCGAGCAGGCCAGCGATACTGTCGAAGGAGTAGCCGCGGGAAAATACATCGGAAAAATCCAGCTGCAGACGCCGCACCAACGCATCGAAGTTCAGTGCCCCCAGCAGGCGGGTGGACCCGGAGGCGATGTCGACGAAGCGCCCGTCCTGGATGGCGAGATTCACCTGGCCACTGGAGCGCTTGAGGGAAAAATGCAGCGGCGAACCAGACCAGCGCAAACGACTGTCGAAGCTGGCGGTACGGCTGACGATGTTGGCATCGTGCCCCCAGACCGGCAGTACCTGGGCGAGATCACCGGCAGCGAACAGACCCTCGAAGCTGCTTTCGTGGCGACCGCCCTGATAGCGCCACTCGGCGCTGGCCCCAAAAGTACCCGTCTGGTCGGTGATACGGGAATCGGCTGATGTCACCTGCAGGTTGCCGATGCTGGCGCCACGCGGCGTGGGGCGGAATTCGAAAGAGACCGCACCCAGATTCTGCTGGCCGAAGCTGAGTTCCCTGGTCGCAAAATCGAAGGCGGGCAGCTCGCGCGGATCGACGTCCTGAAGCGGATCCACCCCCTCATCGTCGCGGTTTTCCTCGGTAATGGTCGGGCGCGGCGGAAAGCGCAGGTAATCGAGGGCGAGCTGCCAAGGCTGGCTACGGTCGTCATGGCGAGTGAGCACCCCCGCCATGAAGTCGTTGCGCAGATCGATGAGCCAGCGATCCTCCGGGTGGGTAACGACCACGTTGGCCTGCTGCAGTGTTTGCCCCGGCACCACCAACTCCCCGACCTTCACATCCACCAGTCGGATGACCTCTTCTGCACGGCGTCCCTTACCCCCGACCCGCTCCAGACGATCGATGAATGCCTCCCACTGGGTGACGTCAAAGCTCGGCAGTTCCCCGTTTACCAGCAGACCGGCCGCCGAGCTGTCGACCTCCCGCACCGTGAACGTACGGTTGCGCGGGCCAACGCTGATTTGCCCGCGCTGGATGCCGGCTGCATCGAGCAGCAGCGTGCCGTTCAGCCAGTCGTGATAACGCAGATGCAAGGTCTGGCTGCTGTCGCCGAATTGCAACTCGAGGTCGAGTGGCCGGGCTTCATCGGCAGCCTTGGTCAGTGGCAGCGGCAGGTTACTGGTCAGTCCCACCAGGTCGGAGGCAAGGCGCAGGCTGGTGGTCTTGCCGCTGCCGGACGCAGCAGGCTGCACCGTGAGCGTGGCTTCGTAGTCGAAGGGCCCACGCATGTCGTCGGAGAGTGTCCGCAGGAAAAGGGGCAGTTCGGCCCAGGACCGCAGGCCTGCCACCGAACCCTGGCCGCGGCCGGCGATCACTATGCTCTGCTGCGCGGTGGCAGCCGCCCGGGTCTCGATGCCCGCACTGAGCGGAAAACCGAACAGCTGGGCCTGCAGTGCATCGGCGGAGAGACCGCTGCGACTGGCGTAGCGCACGTCGCCGACGATATCGGTGAAGCGCAGCGACAGGGAGGGCAAGACCAGCGTGGAGCCCGCGGTGCGACTGCGCACATCGATGACCGGAGGTTGATCACGCGCCGCCAGATCAACGCCCACACCGACGTCGAGCCGCAGTTGACCGTCGGCCTGCCAGTCCGCGAAGAAATCCCCGAGCGTAGCCCGTACCGGTGTGTTGCGCAGGAAGTCGAGACCAGCGCCAGTCGGCGCATCGGCTTGCGCCCGCAGGGCAATGTGCAGGGGAGCGTTCAAGGCAGGTACACCGGCCCGGGGGCGGATCTCGGCGCGCGCCGTCTTCAGCGGCAGCCCGGCGAGTTCCCCGGCCACGGCCAACACGTCGATGTTGTTGCCACGCTCGACCACACCAGCCACCAGGCCGGTGATGGCCGGCCACTGCGGCAGAAACTGCAGAACACCCTCTCGAATGCGATACCACGAGAGCACCTCAGCCACCGCAAGGGTGGGCTCGGCCCGTCCACCGACGGTATGCACCACGAAGCCACTGTCCAGCAGTTGCCCCCCTTGCAGGGCCTCGCGCAGCCATTGGTTGGCCCTGGCCAGTCGCGGCAGGCCCGGCAAGTAGCTCGGCGCCAGTGCCAGGTCGAGCCGGTCCAAGCCGATCTCGAGAGAGAATTCGTTGCGCCAGAGCCCCTCTGGCGAGCGGCGATTGTCGACCGCAAACCGCAGGCGTCCCGCGATCTGCGCGCTGGCCAACTCGACCATGGCCGTCTGTACCTGCACATGATCGGGCGTCGCCCGCCAGTCCACCCGCGAACTGACATGGTCGTAGTGCCAGGGCTGCTCGAACAGCAGCGGCAGGTGCAGCGTCAAATCGGTGCTGAGGATTTCCGCGAAGCCGCCCTCTCCATCCGCCTCCACGTAGCCTTGCAGTCCACTGGCTGCGGGCGCCTGCTGCCACGCCTGCACCGCCACGTCGGCGAGGCCTGCCTGCAGGTGGAAACCTCGCGGATAACTGCCATCCAGCGCCGTGTCGACGTGCAGGTTCCGCAGCATGCCACGCGGCGCGACGGTGGTCAGCGCACTCCGTGCTTGCGCTGGCAGTGCGACCGCGCCGAGCAGCAACTCCTGCGCCAGCGCAAGATCGAGTTCCGGTACCGCCACATGCCACTCGGCGGGCGTCGGCCCGGCGTTGCTGGCTGTCAGCAGGGGCAGCTGCCAGGGCGTGCCGGCCCAATCGAAGTCGAGGTTCTGTGCCCGCAGCTCCCAGCGCCGATCACCGGCTTCGGCTGTGCTTGCGGTCAGACTGAGCTCGGCCGCGCCGTGGTCGAGGGCCAACACCCCGGAGTCCGGGCCCTGCGCGCTGGCCTGCAGGTCGGAGACGACCAGCGCAGCCGTATGCAGTCCCTGCTGGTTCAGATCGGCCCACAGCTGAACGCGTCCGGCCAGCGCTTGCCACTGCCAGGTCGCGGGCAGCACATCCGGCGCAAGCGCGAGCAGGTCGAGGTCGCTGGTGTCCAGCCACAGGCTGGCGGAAAAATCCTGCCGGGGATCGCCGTCGAGCTTTGCCACCAGACGCGCGGGTTCATCCTGCGACCCGATGCGCAGCTGGATCTGCGCCTCGTGCTGGCTGCCTCGGTTCTGCACGTTGATGATGGCAGCATCCAGCACGACCTCGTTGCCGGCGAAGCGGCGCAGGCGCACGCGCCCGTCTCGCAGGGTGATCTCCTGCGTTTCCAGCAGGAAGTACAGCAGGGGATCGAGCGATGCGGACGCGGCCGGATCGAAGCCTGCCAGCGTCCACACGCCGGGCGCCGTCTCTACCAGCACCAGTTCGAGACCGGCCAGGCTGATGCGCTCGATGACCGGACGCTGCTGCCGGAGCGTCTCATAGACGTCGAGTGCCGCCTGCGCTTGGCGGACCTGCTGCTGGTCACGTCCTGCGGCCTGCAGTCTCAGATCGGCCAGTTCGATGACCGGGCCGAAACGGAACCAGTCCCCCTGTAGCGCACCGAAGGTCACGGTCACGCCAGTGCTGGTCGAGAGCAGGGCCTCGATGTCGGCCTTGCGCGTCGCAAGCATGGGCATGAGCAAGCGGCCTGCCACCATGCACCCGGCAAACGCCAGCAGCAGCAATAGCACGCCGTGCTTGAGCCTGCGTAGCACGCGCCAGTGCAGTGGTCTCACGACATCACCACGTCGAACTGCTCGTTGGTGTAGAACGCCTCCACCTTGAAGCTGATGCGCTTGCCGGTAAGCGTTTCGAGATCAACCACGGTGGCACTTTCTTCGTCGAGCAAGCGGTCGACGACCTGCTGGGAAGCCATGACCAGCAGCGCGCGGTTCTCGTAGGCGCGCGCCACACGGACGATTTCCCGGAAGATTTCGTAGCACACCGTTTCGGCCGTCTTGATCATGCCGCGCCCGTGGCAGACGCTGCACTCCTGACACAGCATCTGCTGGAGACTTTCCCGCGTACGCTTGCGGGTCATCTCGACGAGGCCAAGCTCTGACATCGGCGAAATCCGCGTGCGGGCCGGATCGCGCTCGAGGGCTTTCTGGAGGGTGCGCAGTACCTGCCGGCGATGCTCCTCGTCCTGCATGTCGATGAAGTCGATGATGATGATGCCGCCGAGATTGCGAACCTTGAGCTGGCGGGCGATGGCCTTGGCGGCCTCGACATTAGTCTTGTAGATGGTCTCTTCCTGGTTGTTGCTGCTGCCGAGGAAGGCTCCGGTGTTGACGTCGATGGTGGTCATCGCCTCGTTCTGGTCGATCACGAGATTGCCGCCGGACTTCAGCTTGACGGTGCGCGACAACGCCTTCTGGATTTCATCCTCGATGCCAAAGACGTCGAACAGCGGACGCTCGCCCTGGTAAAGCTCGATGTTCTGTTCGATCTCCGGAATGAAATCGCGCGCGAACTGCAGGATTTCCTCCTTGACGTGCGCTTCGTCGATCCGGATGCGCTCGACGAGGGGCGTGAGCAGGTCGCGCATGGCGCGCACATACAGCACTGGATCGTCATACAGGATGCGAACCTCGCGGGCTTCGCTGATGCGTCGCTCCACCGAGCTCCAGACCTTGCGCAGGAAGCGGATGTCGGCCTGCAGCTCGCTGGCAGTCACACCCTCGGAGGCCGTGCGCAGGATGAAACCGCAGCGGTCGAGCAGGCCTTCTTCGCTGACACAGGCGTGGAGCGTGGAGAGTAGTCGCTCGCGCTCCACCTCGTTTTCGATGCGCTGGGAGATGCCGAGGTGCTGGTCATGCGGCATGCACACGAGATAGCGGGAGGCTATGGACAGGAACGTCGTCAGCCGGGCGCCCTTGCTGGCGATGGGCTCCTTGGCAACCTGTACCACCAGCAACTGGCCTTCGCGGACGAGGCTGTCGATCGGCAACGTCGGCGCCGCGGCTTCAGCGGCACTACTGGCGCCCGGCGCGCGGATATCGGCAGCGTGGATGAAACCGGCCTTTTCGAGACCGATGTCCACGAAGGCAGCCTGCATACCCGGCATCACCCGCACCACCTTGCCGAGATAGATGTTGCCGACCGGACCGCGCCGGTTGTTACGCTCGATGTAGATCTGCTGGAGCAGTCCCTGCTCGATGAGCGCGACGCGCGTTTCGCTGGGACTTACGTTGATGAGAATCTCGACGCTCATGGACGGGTGGCCAGCAAGGAAGTGACGGTGATCCCGAAGTCCTGCAGCAGCGCTGCCGTTTCGTACAGCGGCAAACCCACCACATTGCTGTAGCTGCCGTTGCAGCGTTTGACGAACAAGGCGCCGAGGCCCTGGATGGCATAGGCGCCCGCCTTGTCGAGCGGCTCACCCGAAGCCCAGTACGCAGCAATCTCGTCCTCGGCAATCTCGCGGAATTCTACGTCGGTGCTGACCACCGTTTCGCGCCACTGGTCGCCGCGGCAGACCACGACGGCAGTCAGCACCTGATGCGTACGGCCGGCCAGCGCCAGTAGCATGCGGCGGGCTTCGGCGAACGACTCCGGCTTGCCGAAAATCTCGCCGTCGCAGACGACCGCCGTGTCGGCACTCAGCAAAGGCACAGGTAGACGCCGCAGGGGATCCCCCAGGGCAGCGAGTGCCTTGGCAGCCGCGATGCGCAGTACATAGACGGGGGGCGATTCACGGTCCAGTGCCGCTTCATCGACCTGCTGCGGCAAGGCCACATGCCGCAGTCCGATCTGGCTCAACAGCTCCCGCCGCCGCGGCGAAGCGGAGGCGAGATAGAGATGTGGACCAATCGTGGACGACAAGTACCTGCTCCGGAACCGCGGCAACACACGTTGCGCGGGGTCTGCGACTCCGGACCGATTATCGCCCATCAACCGTCCCCGCACTACGAGCATGTGGAGCGTCGTAGTGGTCGGTCATGAACAGCGACTGAATGCCGTTATACTGCGGCCATGAGCACCCTGACCTATTGCGATCGCCATCTGGCCCTGCAGCCGCACGAGTCTGTGCTGGACTGCCTGCTGCGCAACGGCGAGGCACTGCCCTACGCCTGCAAGGCTGGCATGTGCCAGGCCTGTCTGGTACGGGCCGTGGACTGCGAAGCGACCGAAGAATCCCGCAAATGGATCAAGCCTGCCCTGCAGGCAAAAGGCTACACGCTGGCCTGCCAGTGGGTGCCCGCCACCTCGGTGGCCGCCGAGCCACCCCAGTTGGCCGACTTCGCCATCGAGTCAGTGATCACGACCCTCACGGCGCTCAACAATCACGTGCTGCGCGTGCGATTGCAGTTGGCCGATCGCTCACGCCTGTTCGCCTGTCGCCCCGGGCAGTACGTGAGTGCCACCAACCCGCTGGGCTGCGTGCGCGCCTACTCGACGGCCAACGATCTTGCCGAAGAGGGAGAACTGGAATTGCACATCGGGCGCACCAGTCACGGTGAATGGAGTGGCTGGCTGTTTACCGCCGCCCGGCCCGGTGACCGCATCTATCTCAGTGGTCCCCACGGCACCTGCCACTACGATCCCCGCGAAGACGCCGGTCAGCCGCTGTTGTTGGCCGGCACTGGTACCGGCCTCGCCCCTCTGTACGGCATAGTTCGCGATGCGCTGCGACAAGGTCACACGGCACCGATCCGCCTGTACCACGGCGGTCGCCGTGTCGACACGCTCTACCTTGCCGAGGAACTGCGGGTACTTGCCGAGCGCCATGCCAATTTCACCTACCATCCGTGCGTGATTGACGCAGTCTCCAACCGGGCCGATCTGCGCCAGGGGCGGCTCGAGCAGATACTGCGCGAGGACCAGACGGCACTGGATCTGCGCAACGCCCGTATTTTTCTCTGCGGTACTCCCGATCTCGTGCACCTGCTGCGCAAGCGCTTGTACCTGCAGGGAGCCCGTGCCGAAAACATCCACTGTGATCCATTCACCGAACGTGTCGTAACAGCCTGAGCTGGCAGTAGACGCAGGAGGTCGGCATGAATGGTACGGCAGGATTCGGCAGCGGTTTTTTTGCCACGATGGCCACCATCCTCAGTCACGCCTTCATCATCGCGGTCGGCTGTCTGGTCCTGACCGCCATCGTTTTCTACGTCATAGACATCACCCAGACCCAGCACACGATCCGGCGCAACTACCCGGTCATCGGCCGGTTCCGCTACTTCTTCGAAAAGCTCGGCGAGTTCTTCCGACAGTATTTTTTCTCGATGGACCGCGAAGAAATGCCCTTCAACCGTGCCCAGCGTTCCTGGGTCTACCGGGCCTCGAAGAACATCGATAACACGCAGCCTTTCGGATCGACGCGCGACAACGACCGCGAAGGTCACGTCATCTTCGCCAATGCGGCCTTCGCCGTGCTCGACGAGGAGGCGACCGAACCCGAGGCCATCGTCTACGGTCCCTACTGCCGCCAGCCCTATGTGACCAATTCGCTGTTCAATATCTCCGGCATGAGCTATGGCGCCATTTCCAAGCCGGCGGTACAGGCCCTGTCGCGCGGGGCCGCCAAGGCGGGTTGCTGGATGTGCACGGGGGAAGGCGGCCTCAGTGATTACCACCTGGAGGGCAACTGCGACATCGTATTTCAGATCGGCACAGCCAAGTACGGCGTGCGCGATGCCGAGGGCCAGTATTCCGAGGAAAAGCTGCGTGCAGTGGCCAACCGGCCGCAGGTGAAGATGATCGAATTGAAGCTGGCGCAGGGTGCCAAGCCGGGCAAGGGAGGCATCCTGCCCGGCGTCAAGGTTACCCCGGAAATCGCCCGTATCCGCGGGATCGCCGTGGGCGAGGACTCGATCAGCCCCAATCGGCACAGGGACATCGGCAACAACGAGGAATTGCTCGACCGCATCGCCTGGCTGCGCGAGTTCACCGGCAAACCAGTGGGCATCAAGACCGTACTGGGCGACGAGCGCTGGCTGGAAGGGTTCCTCGCCAGCGTCACCGCGCGGGGAGCAGTGCATGCACCGGATTTCATCACGCTGGACAGCGCCGACGGTGGTACCGGTGCCGCACCTATGACCCTGATGGACGATGTGGGACTTGGTCTGCACGAGTCGCTGCCACTGTTGGTGGACAAGCTCGTCGAGCACGGGCTGCGAGAGCGCATCCGGGTGATTTGCTCGGGCAAGCTGATCAACCCGACCGACGTGGCCTGGGCCCTCTGCGTGGGTGCCGATGCCATCAACAACGCACGGGGCTTCATGTTTTCGCTGGGCTGTATTCAGGCCCTGCAGTGCAACAAGAACACCTGCCCCACCGGCATCACGACGCACGACCCGAAGCTGCAGCGTGGACTCGTTACCAGCGACAAGGCCGAGCGGGTAGCGAATTACCAGAAGAACATGATCAAGGAAATCAGCATCATCGCCCACTCCTGCGGCGCCAAGAACCCGAGACAGCTCAGCCGCGAGCATGCGCGCATGGTGTTGAGCCCCAGCAGCAGTATCTCCCTGCAGGATTACTACCGCCGCCGCAGCCAGTGAAGCGGGGGCTGCCCCGCGCTAGCCCTGAGCCTGCTGCCAGCGCACCACGTCGGAAAAGCGGACAGTGCCACCGAAGATATCGAGGGCACTGCCGATGGTGAGATCAACGCGACCGCCGCCCAACTGCTTCACGCGATCCAGATCATCGAGCTTTTGCACGCCACCAGCGTAGGTGACGGGCCGCGGACAGGCGGAGGCGAGCAAGGTGATGAGTTCCTCGTCGATGCCCTGCCGCAGCCCTTCGACATCTACGCCGTGCACGAGAAACTCCGCGCAGCTGCGGGCCAGGCGCTCGAGCAGCGCGGGCTCCACAGCCTCTTCGGTGAAGCGCTGCCAGCGATCGGTTACCACGTAGAAGCGGTCGCCGCGACGACGACAACTGAGATCGAGTACCAGACGCTCACGGCCCACACGCTGCAGCAACTGCTCGAGCCGGGCATAGTCGATGCGCCCTGCAGAGAACACATAGGAGGTGACGATGACGTGGCTGGCACCGGCATCGAGGAAGAGTCCGGCATTGTCCGGCGTGACACCCCCGCCGTACTGCAGCCCCCCCGGCCAGCAGCCCAATGCCGAGAGGGCCGCGTCGGCATTGCCTGTCCCGAGCGAAATGACATGCCCACCCCACAGGCCAGCTTCACGGTACAGCGCCGCGTAATGGGAGGGCGACTGCTCGCTGGTGAAGTTGGTCTGCAGGGCGCGGCTGTCGCTCTCGTCTAGGGAGCCGCCGACAATTTGCACCACCTTGCCGTGGTGCAGATCGATACAGGGTCGGAAACGCACGTGGGAGGCTTTGCCTGCTACTGAGCCTTCAGTTCGTTGTAGAACACGGCGACGAGATCACTGCCTGCGGTGGCGCTGCCGCCGGACCACGCGGCATCGAACTCGGCGGTGGGTTTGTCGGCCTGTACCTGTTCGAGGGTCTTGCCCGCTTTGAGGCCGGCCGCCACGCGATCGCGGATAGTGGTGAACATGGCAAGCTGGGCCTGCACATCGGCACGGGAACTCACCACACCATGTCCCGGCAGGAAGCGCGTCTGGTCATTGGAGTTGTCGAGCAGCACCTGATACGCGCTCATGATGCCCAGCACGCTGCCGTTGGCCGTGGCATCGGCACGCGGGTAGCTGGTGGTGCGGAAGACGTCGCCCGTGTGCACGATGTTGAGGTCGCGGAAGAACACGAAAGCATCGCCATCGGTGTGGGCCGGCGGTACATGCATGGCGTGGATCTCATGACCATTCAGATGGAAATCGACGGCATTTTCGAACGTGACCATTGGCAAACCGAGGCTTTGCTCGGCGGTGAGCGCTTTGGTGAGATCGTTGCCGGTGAAGCCGGCGGCGAGGCGGGTCCGTACGTTGGCGTGCGAAACGATGATGGCGCCGATCTTGCCCATGTTCTGGTTGCCGCCGGTGTGGTCGCCGTGGTGGTGCGTGTTGAAGACGAAGCGGATCGGTTTGTCGCTGAGTGCCCGGATGGCGGCAATGATTTTTTCCGACAGCGGGGCATATTGGTCATCGATCAGAAAGACGCCGTCGTCCCCGACCGACACACCGATGTTGCCGCCGGAGCCCTCGAGGTAGTACAGACCCTCGGCGAGCGTGTGGGTCTTGATCTGGACGTTGCTGAAATCCTGCTGCGCCTCGAGCGTGGAGGCCGCGAGGCCGAGGACCAGCAGCGAAAGACGGCCGAACCAGTTACTTGCGGGTTTCATGCGGTTGCTCCCCTTCGTGTGTGTGAACCGGGTGCTAGCCTACACGATCGCCGCGATGCGGGGCACCGGCGTGCCGCCACCGAGCATGGGACAAGCCTTGCGAGAAAAGCCCGTCCGCAAAATCGCTTGGTCTTGCCGTGGCGGCCATGGCACACTGGCACGCGTGTGAACCAGCGGCTGTCATCAGGATGTAGCTCCTCGTGCTTTTCCAGCACAGCCATAGAGTACCGCGGCGCAGTCAATCTGCCGGGAGGGTACTCTTCACCGCCTGAAATTCCCCCATTCTTTATAAAACTTTCAGCACGTGACTCTACGTTGAGCGCCGTTTGGCGCTCGGCTGGCAGGAGCGCGTAACACAGGACAGACGCAGGCACAGCAAGCCGATCCGGTGGAGGCAGTCAGCATGGCAAAGCGAGCACAGGTCAACAGGCAGGCGCGGTACAACCCTGAATACGGGGGGCGTTACCGAGAGGAGAGTCGCCCCGGCAAGGAGGCCCGCCGGAAGGGCAAGTCCAGGCTGCCTGATCCCGATCACAACATCGTCGACCTCAGCGCACACAGCTCTCAACTCGCCACCGCCTACGCCCCGCACCGCTGCAAGACACCTCTCTCCCCGCAAACCTCAGCCCAGCAGCGATACATCGCCGCCATCCGCAGTCACTGCCTCACCTTCGGCATCGGCCCCGCCGGTACCGGAAAATCCTACTGCGCCGGCGCGTTGGCAGCCGAAGCGCTCGAATCCGGTCGCATCGAACGGATCATCCTCACCCGTCCAGCCGTGGAAGCCGGGGAAAACCTGGGTTTTCTGCCGGGAGAACTCGAAGACAAGTACGCCGTCTACATTGACGCGTTCCGCGACATACTCAACGAGCGCCTCGGTTCCGGCGTGGTGGATTACTGCCTGCGGCACGGTCGCATCGTCGGAGCGCCGCTGGCCTACATGCGCGGCAAAACCTTCAGCAACAACACCTTCGTCATCCTCGATGAGGCGCAGAACACCACACCGGCGCAGATGAAGATGTTCCTCACCCGTATCGGTGAACAGGCCAAGGTGGTCATCAATGGAGATTTGCGCCAGAGCGACCTGCGGGGCCCCAACGGGCTGGCGGATGCCATCGAGCGGGTGCAGGGCCTGCCCGGGGTTTACGTCCACAGTTTCGAGCGCAGCGACATCGTGCGCAGCGGACTGGTGCGCCGCATCATGGATCGCTACGAGCCGGACTGAGCCCGACCCGTGCCGACGGCCGAGGGCTGCCGGCGCGGGGCGTGTGGTGGCCTATAATCGCGGCTCTCGCTCCGTTCGGGTAACCGCGCATGAACAGCCTCGACCAACAGGTGCTCAACCAGCTCGCCGACTGGCTGGCCGCCGGCAAACAGTGCTGGTTGTGCACCATCACCGACACTTTCGGCTCCTCCCCGCGACCCGTGGGCTCGCTGCTCGCCTGCAGCGAGGACGGCCAGCACTGTGGCTCGCTGTCGGGGGGGTGTGTGGAAGACAACCTGCGGGAAAGTCTGTTCAAGGGTGAACTGGCCACCAGCGCTCCGGCCCACCTGCGCTACGGCGTCGCTGTCGAGGATGTACTGCGGCTCGGGCTGCCCTGCGGCGGCAGCATGGAAGTGTTCATCGAGCCGATAGCACCGAGCCAGTCCCTGCAGTATCGCCAGATTGCCGAACTGCTGACTCGACGGCGACTCGTGCAGCGCCGCGTCGATCTCGGCAGTGGCGCGCTGCGCTTTGCCGAAGTGCCGCGCCACGAGCCGCTGCGCGTGGAGGTGGGGCAGCTCGTGCACACCTATGGCCCGTCCTTCCAGTTGCTGCTGATTGGGGCCGTGCAGGTGGCTTGGTACCTGGCGGACATGGCCAGCGCTCTCGACTATCACGTCGAAATCTGTGACCCGCGCCGCGAACTCGTGGACAACTCCCCCCCGGTCAAGGCCACGCTCACGGTCGCCATGCCGGACGACTGGCTGCGAGGCAAGATCATCGACCGGCAGACGGCAGTAGTTGCGCTCTGCCACGACCCCCGTATCGATGACATGGCCCTGCTGGAGGCCCTGACCCACGATGCGTTCTACATCGGCGCCATGGGATCCGAGCGTACGTCGGCCAAACGGCGTGATCGCCTGCTGGCGCTGGATATTCCGCAGTCCCAACTCGACCGCCTGCATGCCCCGGTGGGCTTGCCGCTTGGTAGCAAGACCCCACCGGAGATAGCCATTGCCATCCTGGCAGAACTGACGCAGCTAAGGGCGCGCGGGCCGTCAGTGATGTCCGAGTTTGCATGAACTCCGCGGCTGGCGGCATCGGCTGCATCGTGCTCGCCGCCGGCCGCAGCAGACGGTTCGGCTCCGACAAGCGACTGCAGCGCCTGCCCTCCGGCCGAACGCTGCTGGAGGAGACCTTGGCAGTAGTGGAGCCGCTGTTCGTCCACCGCGTGCTGGTGCTGCGGCCGGGAGACGAAAATCTCGCAAAGGAGTTTCACACTGCATGGCACGTCGTCATGGCTGAGGACGCCGATCGCGGCATGGGTCACAGTCTGGCGGCTGCCCTGGCCCACTGCGGTGACTGGCAAGGCGCAGTAATTGCCCTCGCCGACATGCCTTGGGTAGCGCCCAGCACCCATGCGGCGGTACGGGACGCCCTCAGCGCCGAGCGCCTCGTGGTGCCCTGTTACGGCGGCGAACGCGGCAATCCGGTCGGCATCGGACGTGCGTTTTTCCCCACCCTGCGGCAGCCAGCCGGCGACACGGGGGCACGCGAACTCTTCAAGTCACGGGCAGCGGAGATTCTGCGTCTCGAGGTGGCGGACCCGGGCATCTTGCGGGATCTCGACATACCCGGCCAAGACAGTCGGTGGGAGCCCACGCAGACGCCAAAAAAAAGCCCGGCCTGAGGCCGGGCAATGTTCCCTGTCCGCGCTTCACGGAGCGGACAACAAAACTTCATCGAGGGGAGTGAGCACGACAGGGGAGGCCGGCTCACAACATCTTGGAGCAGCCCAGCCCGCGATTAGTTCCCCGCTCAGCAAAAAAATTCCGCCGCCTCAGAACTGCGACTCCGGCAAGTGCACGACCAGACCATCGAGGGCGGCAGTCACGACGATCTGGCAGCTGAGCCGGCTGTTGGGTCGCGGCTCGAGAACGCACTCGAGCATGTCCTTTTCCATGCCGTCGGGCTTCGGCAACTTGGAGACCCAGGCCTCATCGACGTAGCAGTGGCAGGTGGCGCAGCTGCAGGAGCCCCCGCACTCGGCCACGATGCCATCTATCATGTTATCGACCGCTGCCTGCATAACCGAGATTCCCGGCGCTACGTCCACTTCGTAGCTGGAACCATCAGGCTTGATGAATGTGATTTGTGCCATTGACCACCTCGCTGAGTGCTGAACCATCCTTCACCGGCGGGAGACTGCGATGCCCCGCCGAAGGCGCCGGATTATAGGCCATTCCCCGCGCGTACAGGGCCGGGAAACATGCTCGCCGTGGATCGCCACGCCGGCGGCAAAAAGTCATTTTTCCTTTACCTTTCCGGCTTTCCATACCAGGGTCAACCTCGTATATTTGCGGCGCTGTGACCCGATCCAACCCTGGTCCTGCAGTGCGATAGCCAGCCGCTCCAGTGGATCCGGGCGACACATTTCCCAACACCCAACTCCCCGATAAAAAGGATTGATTCCATGAAAACTCGTGCCGCGGTGGCCTTTGGCGCCGGCAAACCTCTGGAGATTTGTGAAGTAGACCTGCAGGGTCCAAAGGAAGGCGAAGTCCTGGTGGAACTGAAGGCCACCGGCGTCTGCCATACCGACGCCTTTACCCTGAGCGGCGACGACCCGGAAGGTGAATTCCCGGTCATCCTCGGCCACGAAGGTGCCGGTGTCGTCGTCGACGTCGGCCCCGGGGTAAAGACCCTGAAGAAAGGCGACCACGTCATCCCGCTCTACACGCCCGAGTGCCGCAACTGCGACTACTGTCTGCACCCGCGTACCAACCTCTGCCAGGCCATTCGCTCGACGCAGGGCAAGGGCCTCATGCCCGACGGTACCAGCCGCTTCTCGCTCGACGGCAAACCGATCCTGCACTACATGGGCTGCTCCACCTTCTCCAACTACACGGTGCTGCCTGAAATCGCGCTGGCCAAGGTGCGTGAAGATGCCCCATTCGACAAGATCTGCTACATCGGTTGCGGCGTGACCACCGGCGTCGGTGCCGTGGTTTTCCAGGCCAAGGTTGAGATCGGTTCCACCGTAGCCGTCTTCGGTCTCGGCGGCATCGGTCTGAACGTCATTCAGGGTGCCCGCCTGGCGGGTGCCAGCCGCATCATCGGCATCGACTTGAACCCGGCGCGCGAAGCCATGGGGCGCCAGTTCGGCATGACCGACTTCATCAACCCGAAAGACGTCGACAACGTCGTGGCCCGCATCGTCGACATGACCGGCGGCGTGGACTACAGCTTCGAATGCATTGGCAACGTCAAGGTGATGCGCCAGGCCCTCGAGTGCTGCCACAAGGGCTGGGGCCAGAGCTTCATCATCGGTGTCGCCGGGGCTGGTCAGGAAATCTCCACCCGGCCGTTCCAACTGGTGACAGGCCGTCACTGGCGCGGCACCGCGTTCGGTGGCGCGCGCGGCCGAACTGACGTGCCGAAGGTCGTCGACTGGTACATGGAAAAGCGCATCGAGATCGATCCGCTCATCACCCATACCATGTCGCTCGACAAGATCAACGACGCCTTCGATCTGATGCACGAAGGCAAGAGCATCCGCTCCGTCGTTCTCTACTGAGCGCTTGCGACGTCAAGCATTCCACCAAGGGGGTCACTGACCCCCTTGTCATTTCCAAGGAGTACGTTGTATGAGTCTTGAGCAGGTCAGCGCCAACAAGATGTTCGGCGGCAAACAGATCAAGTTCAAACACAAGAGCAGTACCTTGCACTGCGACATGATCTTTTCCGTGTATCTGCCCCCGAATGCACTGAGTGGCAATAAGGTCCCGGTTATCTACTGGTTGTCTGGTCTGACCTGTACCGACGATAACTTCGTGCAAAAGGCCGGTGCACAGCAGTACGCCGCGGAAGCCGGCGTAGCCATCGTGTGTCCGGACACCAGCCCGCGTGGAGCGGACGTGCCCGGCGACCCCGACAAGGCCTGGGACTTCGGGCATGGCGCCGGCTTCTACGTTAATGCCACGGAGGCCCCGTGGTCGACTCACTACCACATGTATGACTACGTCGTGAAAGAGCTGCCGTCCGTTCTCGCCGCCAGCGAGTTGCCGCTCGACGTAAAGAACTGCTCGATCATGGGGCACTCCATGGGTGGCCATGGCGCGCTGACGATCGCCCTGAAAAACCCCGGCGTCTACAAGGCCGTGTCGGCGTTTTCGCCGATCTGTTCACCGCTCAACTGCCCCTGGGGCGAGAAGGCACTCGGCCGCTACCTCGGCGCCGACAGAAGCGCCTGGCAGCAGTACGACACCTGTGCGCTGGTGGCCTCGGCCATCGAAAAGCTACCGCTGCTGGTGGATCAGGGTCAGGACGATGGCTTCCTCGTCAACCAACTCAAGCCGGAACTGCTGCAGGCCGCCTGCCAGGCAGCCAAGCATCCGCTGACGCTGCGTCTGCATGCCGGCTATGACCACAGCTACTTCTTCATCGCCAGCTTCATCGCCGACCATATAGAGCACCACGCCAACGCCCTCTGGGATTGACGAACTGCGCCTGCAGGAGCTGCCGGTGACGACACTGCGACTGACGCTGATCCAGACCGATCTTGCCTGGCAGTCCGCCGCGCGAAATCTTGCGCTGCTGCAGCCACAGCTTGCGGCACTTGCCGGCAAGACCGACCTCGTGGTGCTGCCGGAGATGTTCACCAGCGCCTTTGCCATGGGAGCGGGGGCCTTGGCCGAGTCGCATCCCGGGCCCACTCTCACGTGGCTGCAGCAGCAGGCAGCCGACCTCGATGCGGCCATCGCGGGCAGCGTGGCAGTCAGCGAGGGCGGCCAGCGCTTCAACCGCCTGTACTTCGTGACACCCGATGGCCAATGGCGCAGCTACGACAAGCGCCACCTGTTCCGCATGCTCGACGAGCACAAACGCTATGGCGCCGGCAGCCGCAAGCTGCTGGTCGAGTGGCGAGGCTGGCGGATCCTGCCCTTGGTGTGTTACGACCTGCGCTTTCCGGTATGGAGTCGCTACACCGCGGCCGAACCTTATGATCTGCTGATCTACGTGGCCAACTGGCCTGCTGCCCGCAGCCAGCACTGGCGTACCCTGCTGCAGGCCCGGGCCATCGAGAACCTCAGTTTCGTGGCGGGGGTCAATCGCATCGGGCGGGACGGCAACGACCTCGAATACGATGGGTTCAGCGCCGTGATCTCGCCGCAGGGGACCGAGGTACTACAGGCCGGCAGCCAGCCCGGCGCTCACCACTGTACTCTCGAACTGGTCTCGCTCCGCGACTGGCGCGAACGCTTTCCGGCGTGGATGGATGCGGACCGCTTCCAACTGCTCGACTGACCGCGACGCCAGGCCGCAGGCATCCACTGCGCGGCACTCCCCAGGACCCCATGCAGCCACCGCGCGTTTTCCTGATCGATGCCAGCATCTACATCTTCCGGGCCTGGCACAGCTACGAGACCACCATCACCGACCGCGAGGGGCAGCCTGCCAACGCCGTGTTCGGATTCAGCGATTTTCTGTACCAGCTGCTGCGGCAGGCACGACCGCTGCACATCGCCTGCGCCTTCGACCAGAGCCAGCGCTCTTCGTTTCGACGCGAGATCTTTCCCGAGTACAAGGCCAATCGTGAGCCAGCGCCCCCCGAACTGAGGCGCCAGTTCGAGCAGTGTCGGCAGTTTTGCCGCGTGGTTGGCATTGCAGAGTTCGGCAGCGAACGCTACGAGGCTGATGACATCATTGCCACCTTGGCGCGTCTTTACCGCGAGCAGGGCTTTGCCATCACCGTCGTGACAGCCGACAAGGATCTGACACAGGTCATCACCGGCGAGCACGACCGCTGGTGGGACTTCGCGCGGGGTGTGCAATTCGCCCCGCATGACGTCAAGCGGCATTTTGGCGTGCACCCCTCACAGATCGCCGATTTGCTGGCCTTGAGTGGAGACAAGATCGACAACGTACCCGGCATACCCGGTGTCGGCTATGCCACTGCCGCGAAGCTGCTGCAGAAATTCGGCAATCTGGAAACCGTGCTCGACAATCATGATCACATCGGCGCGATGAAATTCCGTGGCGCCCAGCGCGTGCAGGCCCTGCTGAAGGCCCATCGCCACCTGCTGCCCCGCAACAAGCGGCTCACTCAGGTGGCGGTGGACGTCGAGCTGGCTGCCACGCCGGAACTGCGGTGGCGTGGGTTGGAGCCGGAAGCGTTCCAGCGCTGCTGCGACGAACTGTCGCTGCGTGGACTGCTGCAGCAGCGCTGGTTCAATCTGGCTACTTGATGGAAATCTGTTTGCTGGCGGGGACCGTGGGGGCTGCCTTCGGGATTTCCAGCGCCAGCACGCCGTCGGCAAAGGTCGCCACGATGGCTTTTTCATCGATACCGTCGCCGAGCGTAAAGCTGCGGGAACAACTGCCGAAGCGACGCTCCTTGCGGATCACCTTGCCTTTTTCCTTTTCCTCTTTTTCCTCCTTGTGCTCTGCACTCAGGGTAAGCACACCGTTATCGAGTGTCACGCTGATCTCTTCCTTCTTGAGCCCGGGAAAGTCGGCTTTCAATTGGTAGGCCTTGTCGGTTTCCCGGATGTCGACGGCCAACAGGCCGTGCTCGCCGCGCGACTCCGGCAGCAGACGAAACCCCGGAAAATCGCGGTCGAACCAGTTTTCAAACAGGGATGCGCGTGGTATCAAGTTCATGGTGTTTCCTCCCAAACTGTAGAGTGATGTCAGGGCCTTTCCCCGGCAGGTCACATGGGATCGCGCACAGCGATCACAAGCAGGCTACGCCAGCCGTTGCGCGGGAGGTTGACCGTAATCAAACAGGACTCTGATGGATCCCGCTGCCCCCTCCGCCCAGTTGCGCCAGCGTCTGCCGCTGCCGCTGCTTTCCGCCATCGCTGCGCTACCGCCCCTCGCCGTGGACATGTATCTGCCGGCCATGCCGCAGATCGCTGAGGATCTGGGGGCGAGCCTCAACGTGATCCAGAATTCTCTGAGTGTGTTTCTGCTGGCCTACGGCCTGGGGATGCTGGTGCACGGTCCGCTGGCGGACAAGCACGGTCGCCGTCCGCTGGCGCTGCTGGGGCTGCTCGGCTTTGCACTTGCGAGCCTGCTCACCATGCTGGCTGCCAGCGCAGGGCAGTTCCTGCTTTGCAGGATCCTGCAGGGTGTTGCCGGGAGTGCAGCATCGGTCACGGTTCCCGCCATGATCCGTGACTGCTATGGCCGGGAGACTTCCAAGGGCATGTCGACCGTGATGACCATCATGCTGGTGGCGCCGCTGGTGGCTCCGGCCATCGGCTCCAGCTTGCTGGCATTCGGACCCTGGCAGGGGCTGTTCGCTTTCCAGACCTGCTATCCACTCCTGCTGGCGTTGCTGGTGTGGCGCGTATTGCCCGAAACCAGACCTATGCACTACAGCACACCAAAGTCACCGTGGCGCAACTACCAGATCATTTTCGCGGAGCGACGCATTTACCGTGACCTGTTCACCTACATCCTGCTGGCGCTGGCCTTCTTCGTGTACTTGACCGCCGTTTCCTTCCTCTACATCACGTGGTTCGGTGTCAGCGAAACCGTGTTCGGCTACCTGTTCGCCTGCTCTGCTGGGGCGCTCATCGTTGCCAATCTCACCAACCGGCAACTGGTTTCCCGCTTCGGCCCCCGGCGCATGCTGCAAGCCGCCCTCGTCCTCGCGCTGCTGTCCTCCCTGCTGCTACTGGTCGGCACACTGGCCGATGCCGGGCTGGCGTTCACGGTGCTGGGATTTTTCGGCGTCGTCGGCTGCCTCGGCGTTGCCTGGGTGAACGCCGACTCGCTCGTCATCATCGAGTTTCCGCAGCAGGCCAGCTCAGCTTCCGCCGTGATCGGTACGCTGCGCTTCGGTTTTGGCGCGCTCGCCGGTCCACTGTTGGTGGCAGTTTACGATGGCACGCCGGTACCGGTGATGATGCTGATTTTTGGATTGCTGCTGGGGGCCGCGCTGCTGCAGCTACCCAGAGACAGCCGCCGCGCAACGTCTCAGTAACCGATGGTGAAGCGGCTACGCAGGTGGCGGCCCTGCTCCAGTGCGTCGACCATCGCAATCGCGTAGTCATCGTAGGAAATCCGGCTGACCCCGGCCTCGTCCCTCACCACGACCTCGGTGCCCAAGCGGAACTTGCCTGTGCGCTCGCCCGGACCTATCTGCACCGCCGGCGAGAAGAAGGTCCAGTCGAGATCCTGTACCTGGCGCAGCAGCTCCAGCGTGCGGATGCCCTCCAGCACCGGAGCCAGCCAGGCTTCCGGCAGTTGCAGGGTCTCCATGATCTTCTTGCCGCCTGGCTCCGTCTGCAGGGACGCTGCCCCACCGACCATGAGGAAACGCTTCACGCCGGACGCACGCACGGCAGCGATCAGCTGCTCGGCCTGGTTCGGAATGAAGCTCGCCGCACTCACCACAGCATCATGACCTTGCAGGACAGTCGCCATTTCATTGGGGCGTGTGAAATCCCCGGCCACGGCAGTCACCGCGGCCACGGCTATTTTTTCGGGATGACGCGCGACACCCGTCACCTGATGGCCCCTGGCTAGCAATTCGGCCGTGATCTTGCTGCCGATTTTTCCACTGGCTCCGATCACTGCGACGCGCATACCCATCTTGCTGTTTCCTCCTCTTGGTGAACCGTGCGGCAACCGCTTCTACCGGCCTGTCTGTTTTCCTGCCGGGATGGCAACTAGTCGCCCGGCTGCCAGCCGGCCGTGATCGGATAGCGACGATCGCGCCCAAAAGCCCGCTCACTGATCCTTACGCCGGGCGGGGCTTGTCTGCGCTTGTATTCGCTGCGATCCACGAGGCGTATGACGCGTTCCACCGTGGCGGGGTCGAAGCCATGGGCGCAGATCGCGGTGAGGCTTTGGTCCTGCTCCACATAGAGTTCGAGGACACGGTCGAGTACGTCGTAAGGGGGCAAACTGTCCTGGTCCACCTGATCCGGGGCGAGTTCCGCCGACGGTGGCCGCGTGATGACACGCGACGGAATCACCGCGCCCAGGGAATTACGGTACTCGGCGAGCGCATAGACGAGTGTCTTCGGCACATCCTTCAGCAGGTCGAAACCGCCCGCCATGTCGCCGTAGAGTGTGGAGTAACCCACCGCGACTTCGCTTTTGTTGCCGGTCGTCAGTACGAGCGAGCCCTGCTTGTTGGACAACGCCATCAGAACGACACCACGGCAGCGGGACTGAAGGTTCTGCTCGGTGAGATCGGGCGCCGTGCCCGCGAATTCACTGCGCAAGACTTGCATGAAGGCATCGTACAGGGGGCCGATGGGAATGACACGATAGTCAACACCGAGCAGCCTCGCCTCGGCTTCCGCGTCCTCCAGACTCATGACTGACGTGTAGGCAAAGGGCATCATCACCGCCTTCACGCGACCGCTGCCGAGTGCGTCGACCGCCAGCGCCAACGTCAGCGCCGAGTCGATGCCTCCGGACAAACCGAGCACGACGCCCGGAAAACCATTCTTGCGCACGTAGTCGGCCAGCCCGAGCTTGAGCGCCGCATAGACCTCGGCCGGACCGTGCAGCCAGGTGGCCGCGGTTTCCACCGTCAGCTGCAGCGTCGCTGGGCTACCGTCGACACGCTCGACCTGCAGCGACACCAGGTCCATCTCGAACTGCCGGGCACGCGCAACGATATCCCCGTTGGCAGCCAGCGCGAAGGACGCGCCATCGAAGACCAGCTCGTCCTGTCCTCCGACCTGGTTAACGTAGAGCAGCGGCAAGCAGGTCTCGGCGACGCGCTGCCGCATCACCTGCAGCCGCAGAGCGGCCTTGGTCCTGCTGAACGGAGAACCATTGATGTTGATGACCAGCGCCGCGCCGGCTTCGGCGGCCTGCCTCATCGGCTCCGGAAACCAGAGGTCCTCACAGATGGTGAAGGCCACTGGAATGCCATTGAATTCCAGTACCAAGGGGCGCTGCCCTGCTGTGAAGTAGCGTTTCTCGTCGAAGACCTGGTAATTGGGCAGACACTGCTTGTCGTAAGTACCCAGCAAGCGGCCGTGGTCGATCACAGCCAGACGATTGAAGAGCAGTCCGCTTTCCAGTGCCGGGTAGCCAATGACCAGCGCCGTCGGCAAGCTGGCTTCACACAGCGACTGCAGCGCGCGGGCAATGCGCAGTTCAATGCTGGCACGCAGCAGCAGATCCTCGGGCGGGTAGGCGGTGAGTATCAACTCCGGGAACACCAGCAGATCCACCGGTCCCGAGGCCAGCGCGCGTCTGGCGGTGTCCAGCACCAGAGTCGCATTGCCGGCGATATCGCCCACCAGCGGATTGACCTGCGCCATCGTCACCGTAAGTCGCTGCACTGCCTGTTCGCTAGCTCGCACCTGGCACCATTTTTACCGCGTGAATCGTCGACGGAGGCCCGCTGGCCTCGGTCATCCAAGGTGCGGTATTGTCGGCCAAACCCTCCTGCTTTGGCAAAACGACCGAATGGGCCTCATCCGTCTGCTGACCTACATCGCCCTCGGCGCCATCGTGTGGTTTTTCGTCAAGCGTTACCTCGGCAAACCACAGCGCTCCCAGCCCCCACAGCCCACCAAGCCAGGAGAGCTCATCGTGCAATGTCGCCACTGTGGATTACATCTACCACAGAGCGCGGCGCTACAAGAGGGAGACAATCACTTCTGTTCCGCCGACCACCGCCGCCGCTGGACTGTGCGGCAACCTCGCTGAGGGAAAAGGCAGTCGGGAAAAGTACGGAAGCGCCTGCAGCCCTGCCCGCCTAAGGCGCTGGCCTCAGTTCGCGTGGCATCGAAAACACGATGTGCTCTTCGACACCCTGCATTTCCTCCGGAGTGCTGCCACCGAGCAGCACAAGGCGAGCCACCACTTCCCGCACCAGCACCTCTGGCGCCGAGGCACCTGCCGTCACACCCACGTGGCGCTTGCCCTGCAGCCAACGCTCATCGATTTCATCAGCCTTGTCTATCAGGTAGGCCTCGCAGCCACTGCGCTCCGCCAGTTCGCGCAGTCGATTCGAGTTGGAGCTGTTGGGAGAACCGACTACCAGCACCAGATCTGCCTCCAAGGCGAGCTGCTTCACGGCATCCTGACGGTTCTGGGTGGCATAGCAGATGTCTTTCTTGCGAGGCCCCCGGATGTTGGGAAACCGCCGATGCAAGGCGTCGATGATGCGCGCTGTGTCATCCATCGACAGCGTTGTCTGCGTGACGTAGGCAAGCTGATCCGGATCCTTGACGTGCAACTTCGTCACGTCCGCTTCGTCTTCCACCAGATAGATCTTGCCGCCAGCCCCCTCGTCGTACTGACCCATCGTGCCCTCCACCTCGGGATGGAAGGCATGTCCGATCAGGATGCATTCCTGACCGGCGGCACTGTAGCGATGCACCTCCATGTGGACCTTGGTAACCAGGGGGCACGTGGCGTCGAAAACCTTCAGTCCGAGTTCCCCCGCTTCCTGGGTCACGGCCTGCGAGACGCCATGGGCACTGAAGACTACGATGGGCGGACGCTGCCCCGGCTGCTGCAGCGGCACGTCCTTCAGTTCGTCGACGAACACCGCACCGCGCTGACGCAGCGACTCCACCACGAACTTGTTGTGCACGACCTCGTGGCGCACGAAGATCGGCGCCCCGAACATATCGAGTGCTTTGTTGACGATGTCGATGGCCCGGTCCACACCGGCGCAAAAACCGCGCGGATTGGCCAGTTTGATCACGAATGCGGCGGGAGTTCCCTGAGCTCGATTGTCAGTCTGCATGGGGAGCGACCTCGTGGACCTCGGCGACGAACCGGATGTCGCGACCGGCCAGGGGGTGGTTGAAATCGATTTCGACATAGCGGGCACCGATGCTCACCACGCGACCCGCCTGCTGGTAACCGGCGGCATCGGTGAATTCGACCAGCAGGTTTTCGCTGAGGGCTAGGTCCGGCGGAAACTGGAAGCGCGGATAGCGCTGCTGGTTGTCTTCATTCACCGCACCGAAGGCGTCGGCAGCCGGAATCACCACATCGAGCCGCGCGCCGGCGCTGTGGCCCTGCAACGCACGCTCAAAGCCTGGCAGCAGGCTGCCATCGCCAAACACGAAACTGACCGGTGCCTTGCCGAAATTACCGTCGATCAGTCCACCGTTCGGCAGGTAAAGCGCGAAATTGAGCGTGACGCGCCTGCCGGGCCCGATGCCGTTACTGTTCGGCACGGCCGCGACCGGTCCCGCAACATCGAGGTCGCGCAGGGGAACCCGCGCCAGCTTGCCGCGCTCAGTCATGGGCCGCGCCCTGTGTTTCCGCGTTGCCGTGGCCGTTGCGAACGACGTCGAGTACCAGCAGCACGGCCCCCACCGAAATGGCACTGTCGGCCACGTTGAACGTGGCAAAGCGCCACGGCCCGTAGTAAACACTGATGAAATCGATGACGTAGCCGAACAGCAGCCGGTCGCAGAGGTTGCCAAGCGCACCCGCCAGCACGAGGGTGAGGGCTAGCGACAGCAGGATCTGATGACGGGGCAGGCGCCAGAGCCAGACGATGACCACTGAGCTGACGACTGCCGAAACGCCGGTCAGCAGCCAGCGCTGCCAGCCACCGGCCTCATGCAGGAAACTGAATGCAGCACCCGCATTGTGCGCCAGCAGCAAGTCGAAGCCGGGAAACACGGTCACGGGCAAACCCAGCTCGAGATACCGCGTGCAGAGGGTTTTGCTGACCTGGTCGGCAATCAGCAGCAGCGCGCACAAGACGATGAGTGTCGATGCCTTGATGACCACGGGTGGCGACGCGACGGAGTGGCTGGTGGAAGTCATTACTGTCTCGACTGCAGGGTTTGTGGGAAGCACATCATGCTGGCAAGCGCCCCGCTGCCGCAGGCCACCCGTCCTGCTCCTGCAGGAATCGTCGTGCGGTTGCCACGTCCGCAGCGATCTGCCGCTTCAGCAACTCCAGGGAATCATAGCGTGCTTCGTCGCGCAGCTTGTGGAGGAAGGCAACTTGCAGGGTCTTGCCGTAGAGATCGCCGGCAAAGTCGAGCAGATGAACCTCCAGCTTTACCTGCCGCTCGTCACTGACCGTCGGGTTGTACCCCAGGCTGGCGACCCCATGCAGCGTTTCGCCATCCAGACGGGTCTCGACCACAAAAATGCCGGTCATCGGCAAACGGCGGGCACCAAGCTCGAGATTGGCCGTGGGGAACCCAAGCTCACGTCCAAGTCGCCGCCCCGCGACGACTGCGCCGGTCACCGCGTAAGGGCGCCCGAGCAACTGCGCCACTTTTTGGCAGTTGCCAGCCTGCAGATAGTGTCGCACCAGCGTACTGCTGACACGTTCTTGCGCACGCAGGCAGGGAGCCACGCTCACGACATCGAAGCCTTGCTCCGCGCCGAGTTCGCGCAAGGTAGCCACAGAGCCGCTGCGCTTGTGACCGAAGCAGAAATCCTCGCCAACGACCACGCTGCGCATGCCAAGCCCTCTGCAGAGAAACTCCTCGACGAATTCGCGGGGCGACTGGCGGCTGAAGCCCGCATCGAACTCCGTGCAGAACACCGCAGGAATCGCCTGGGCTTCCAGCAGGGCCACCTTCTCCTCGAACAAGGCGAGACGCGGGGGTGCCAGGTCACCACTGAAGAACTCTTCGGGCTGCGGCTCGCTCAGCAGCACCAGTGCCGGCAAGTCCAGCCGTAGCGCCTCCTGCTTGAGGACCTCGAGAATCTTCTGATGACCAAGATGCACACCATCGTACTTGCCGATGGTGACCACGCAGCCGGGCATGGCGGCGCGTGCCGCACTGGCGGAGCGAAAGACTTGGATCTTCGACTGTTGAGAGGCTTGCACGGGGCGATTATACGGAGGGACTGCTGGCAACGGAGCCTTCAGGCACGAAACTGGGCTGGCCGCAATCCAACGGCCCAGGCCACCACCAGGTACACCAGACCGCCGGCCAGACATTCTCCGAGCAGATAAGCCACACGCAGCGCATCGCTCCACGCCAGCCAGACCTCGGTGGGCTGGTCCAGCATCCGCAGGGCCAGCCCCATCGCCAAGGTGGCCAGCGCGATACGCAGCAGCAGCCACCAGAAGACCGCGGAGAGCCTCAGCACATCGGCACGCAGCAGACCCTGCAGCAACAGCCCGGCATTGACGAACGCCGCGATCGACGTGGCGAGCGCAAGCCCGACATGGCGGAGCGGGATGATGAGCAGCAGGTTGATGACCATGTTGCTCACCATGGAAATGAGTCCACAACGCACCGGAGTACGGGTGTCCTGTCGTGAGAAGTAAGCCGATGCAAGAATCTTGATCGCCATGAAGGCCAGCAGGCCGGATCCCAAGGCCTGCACACTGCGGGTGGTCGGCGCCACCGAATCGACCCCGAATTCCCCGCGCTGATACAGCGTGATGACCATCGGCTCTGCCAGCAGCAACAGACCGGCACAGGCTGGCAGACCCACCAGCAGGCAGCAACGCAGGCCCCACTCCACGGCATGGGAGAAACCCGACTCATCGCCTTCACTCTTGATGCGGGACAGGGCGGGCAGGATCACCGTGGCGATGGCCGTCGCGAAGATACCGAGCGGTAATTCCACCAAGCGGTCGGTGTAGTACAGCCAGCTGACGCTGCCGTCACCTTCTATGGAGGTGGCAAGCACAGTATCGAGCAGCAGGTTGATCTGTCCCACCGACACACTGAACATGACAGGCAGCATCAGGGAGATGATTTTCTTCACGCCCTCGTTGCGCCGATCCAGTCGCGGCCTTGGCAGCATGCGCAGATGGGCAAGAAAGGGCAGCTGGAACATCAGCTGCAGCAGGCCGGCCAGCAGCACACCCCAGGCCAGGGCAATGGTGGGTTCAGCAAACAGCGGCGACAGCAGCAGCGCCGACAGGATCAGCACCACGTTGAGGATGACGGGGGTCAGCGCCGGCACGGCAAAGTGCCCATAGCTGTTGAGGATGGCGCCAGCGAAACCTGTCAGCGAAATCAGGATGAGATAGGGAAAGGTCAGCCGCAGCATCTCGACCAGCAGGTCGAATTTGGCCGGCTGATCGAGGTAGCCGGCGCCGAACAGGGCGCCGAACAGTGGTGCCGCCACCACGCCGACGACCGTGATGACCGCCAGGATGAGTCCGAGCGAGCCTGCCACATGGTCCAGGAAGCGCTTGACCTCGACCGGGGTCTGTTGGCGACGTCGTTCCGCCAGCACCGGCACGAAGGCCTGGGAAAAGGCCCCCTCGGCAAACAGTCGGCGCAGAAAATTCGGGATGCGGAACGCCACGAAGAAGGCGTCTGCGGCGGCATCGTCCCCGAAAAGTGCAGCAAACACGGTTTCCCGCGCCATGCCGAGCAGGCGGGACAGAAAAGTACCCCCGGAAGTGACCAGGGAGGAACGCAGCAAGCCCTGCGCAGGGCGCTGATCCGCTGCGGACTCGCGCCGCTCTGGAGGAGGGGACTGCATCAAGGAGGGCAAATAGCGGGGATTTCGGCCATGCTACTGGCATAACCAGGGGGATTCCAGTTGCCGGCACGGCGGCTCGCTCTTGACTTGAGAAGCAGCGCCCCCTCAGAATGCCCGCCTTTTTCGGGCTGCCAGCCAGCCCGCTATGCCACATATCACCACAACCACGATCGGCATTCGCGATCGATTGCACTGAGGAGTTTCCCTTGGCCAATACCGTACAAGCACTCAAGCGCGCCAAACAGGCCGAAAAGCACCGTCAGCACAATGCCAGCTTCCGCTCCATGGTCCGCACCTACCTGAAGAAAGTGGTAGCGGCCATCGCCGCCAAAGATTATGCAGCTGCCTCGGCAGCGTATGCCGAAGCCGTGCCTGTCATCGACCGCATGGCCGACAAAGGCATCATCCACAAAAACAAGGCTGCAAGGCATAAGAGCCGTCTCAATGACGCCATCAAGGCCCTGAAGGCGGCCTGAGCAAGCCAGTCGGGCCTCGAAGGCCAGTCGCTGCAGGCGGGCTCGTTCAGGCTCTTTGGCCGCAAAACCGCAGCAGCAGCAGGATCAAAAAAACCGGCCTCAGGCCGGTTTTTTTTCGCCTCTGCGTTCAGAGCAGAGCGAGATTGTCCCGATGGATCAGTTCGTGGTCGCCGTCGTAGCCCAGAATGGCGGCGATCTGCTCGCTGCCCTTGCCCAACAGCAAGGCGGCTTCTTCCCTGTCGTAGTTGACGAGGCCATGGGCGATGGCGATGCCCGCCTCATCCTGACAGGCCACCAGATCACCGCGCTTGAAGTGTCCGCTCACGGCCTTGACCCCGACGGGCAGGAGGCTTTTGCCGGAACCCAGCAGCACTCTCACGGCACCGGCATCCAACGTGAGGACTCCCCGCACCTGCAGATGCGAGGCCAACCATTGCTTGCGGGCAGCCAGCGGCTGGCTGTCCGGCACCAGCAAGGTACCGAGCGGCTGACCGCGCTGCAGGGCCAGCAGCACATCCGGGCTGCTGCCATGCACGATGCAGGTCGCGGTACCGGAACGAGAAGCCAGCCGGGCCGCCCGAATCTTGGTGACCATGCCGCCTTTACCCAGCGCGCCGCCGCCACCAGCCACCGCCATCAGCATCTCGTCATGGCTGCTTGCCTCGCTGATGAGTCTGGCAGTCGCATTCGAGCGTGGGTCTGCATCGAACACCCCTTGCTGATCGGTGAGGATGACCAGCACATCGGCATTGATGAGGTTCGCGACCAGTGCTCCCAGCGTATCGTTGTCACCAAAACAGATTTCGTCGGTGACAACGGTGTCGTTCTCGTTGATGACGGGAATAACCTTCATGTCGAGCAGGGTACGCAGCGTGGCCCGCGCGTTTAGGTAGCGCTTACGGTTGGACAGATCGTCGTGGGTGAGCAGGATCTGCGCCGTATGTTTGCCAAAGGTCTTGAAGCGCGACTCATAGGCCTGGATGAGCCCCATCTGGCCCACTGCTGCAGCGGCCTGCTGCTCATGTATGGCGGTAGGACGTCCGGGCAAACCCAGACGGCTGACGCCTTCGGCTACTGCTCCGGAGGAAACCAGAACCACATCCAGACCCATGTCCTGCAACAGACTGATCTGCTGCGCCCAGCGCCCGATGCTGTCCAGATTGAGTCCTTTACCGTTGTCGGTAAGCAAGGAACTGCCGATCTTGATGATCCAGGTGCGGGCTTTCTTGAGTAGGTCACGATTGTTCACGAGCTCTATACTCAGTCGCGGACGTATTCGATTTCCACATCGAAGTCGTCGTCTCCGTCTTCACCGGCCCCGCGCTGCTGGCGCTCACGCCACAGGGTGCGCGCGCGCGCAATGCTCTGCCGGATTTCATATTCCATCTGTTCCTGCAGCTTCTGCTCCGCCTCACGGTAGTCCGGATCTTCCAGCAAGCGGCGCCGCTGATCGGCAATGGTTGCCATCAGCGCTTCGCACAATTCACGAGTGCCGCTGCGCGCAGCGGCGGAAATGCAGTGTACCGTCCCCTTCCACTTCAGCGCACGCACGATGCGATTGCGCAAGGATTTGTGCTCGGACGGCGGCAACAGGTCCATCTTGTTCAGGACCAGCCAGCGCTCGCGTGCAGACAGCACCGGGGAAAACTGTTCGAGTTCTCGGATGATGGTACGTGCCGCCTCGACAGGATCACTGCCATCAGGCGGGGCCACATCAACGAGGTGCAGCAGCACGCGCGTTCTTGCCAGATGTTTGAGGAAGCGGATACCGAGGCCGGCTCCCTCGGAGGCGCCCTCGATCAGACCGGGGATATCGGCCATCACGAAACTGCTCTCCTCACCCACACTGACCACCCCGAGATTGGGTACCAGCGTGGTAAAGGGGTAATCAGCCACCTTGGGACGGGCCGAGGACACAGCGGCAATCAAGGACGACTTGCCGGCATTGGGCAGTCCAAGGAGTCCCACGTCCGCAACCAGTTTCAATTGCAGTTGCAGTCTGCGCACCTCACCGGGCTTGCCGGGCGTGGTCTTGCGTGGGCTGCGATTGACGCTGGACTTGAAGCGGGCATTGCCGAGGCCATGCGCGCCACCCTGCGCTACCAGCAGTCGCTGGCCGGGATCGACGAGATCACCCATCAATTCCTGGGTATCGGCCTCGTACACGCTGGTGCCGACAGGAACACGAATGAACAAGTCCTCACCCGACACGCCCGAGCAGTTGTTCTGGCCGCCGCCCTTGCCCGACTCGGCGCGATACCGCGGCTGAAAGCGGAAATCCACCAAGGTATTGAGGCTGGCATCTGCCACCAGAATCACGCTACCGCCATCGCCACCATCACCGCCATCCGGACCACCGCGCTCGATGAATTTCTGGCGCAGGAAACTCAGGCAGCCGTTGCCACCCTTGCCGGCCTCCACAATGATCTCTGCTTCATCGACGAACTTCATGGTGCTGAGGGTACCTGGCTTGCAGCCTCGACGTGTGCCACCGGCAGCGACCACTCACAGTTGATCGCGGGGGCCGACGCCACTGGCTTTCGCGGACCAGTGGAGCGCTGAGAGAATGGGGGATCCTGCATGAAAAAAGCCCTGTAAAGACAGGGCTTTTTCGACGTTCCGGGACGACTCAGGCGGAGACGGCTTCGGCTGTTTCGATGCTGACGAAGCAGCGGTTTTGCGGTCCCTTGAACTGGAACTTCACCGCGCCGTCTGCTTTGGCGAACAGGGTGTGATCCTTGCCCATGCCCACGTTCACGCCAGCATGGTAACGGGTGCCACGTTGCCGGACGATGATATTGCCAGCCAGCACTTCCTGACCGCCAAAGCGCTTGACGCCGAGGCGTTTGGATTTGCTGTCGCGGCCGTTGCTGGTACTACCGCCTGCTTTTTTGTGAGCCATGACAAACTCCTGAAGAAAGTTGCTGCTGTGTCGCCGATCAGGCGCTGATGCTGGTGATCTTCACTTCGGTGAACCACTGACGGTGGCCCTGCTGTTTCCGATAGTGTTTGCGACGGCGGAACTTGATGATTTTGACCTTGTCGGCCCGGCCGTGGCTGATGACTTCGGCCGTTACCTTGCCACTGGCGACATAAGGGGCACCGATTTTGACGTCGGCTCCGGCACCTACCATCAGGACCTTATCGAAGCTGATCGTGGCTCCCGTTGCCTGTTCGATTTTTTCGAGCTTCAGCACTTCACCTTCGACCACACGGTGCTGTTTGCCACCACTTTCAATGACTGCGTACATAGCCTGCTCCAGAAATGTAGACCGCTTGGCGGCCGCCGACACTGCCCAGCGGGGTCAGCATCGGGGTTTGCCGGGGCTGTGATGCCGTACCCCTTGCGAAGGGCGGCGATTGTACGGAAAGACCTCGGCGACCTGCAACTTTTTGTTTGGCAGGGCCTTGCGGTGCGGGGCGGGACCGCCAGCGGAGGACCCCGGCGGCAACATGGCCCACCGGTCCAGCGCGCGCGTTATCGCCCCGCCCCGTCGTTTGCCTGCCACCGCCGCGGGCAGTAGCATCGCGGCCTTGTCGTAGTCAGGGGTGCCAGCAGCGACCCCTAGGTCTTGCTGGACTCACATGGTAAAGCACATACACGCCGTCGTGGCTGAGGACTTCGCAGCGCTGAACAGAAAGGTGGTCAGCGAACTGTATTCCGAGGTCCCGCTCATCGAGAGCATCGGGCATTACATCATCGACGCCGGAGGCAAGCGCATGCGGCCGACGCTGGTCCTGCTCTGCGCCAGGGCGCTGGGCTACCAGGGCGACCGGCACGTCGACCTTGCCACCGTCATCGAGTTTCTCCACACGGCCACCCTGTTGCACGACGATGTGGTGGACATGTCCGAACTGCGCCGTGGGAGGCCAACCGCCAATGTGAAATGGGACAATCCGTCCAGTGTGCTGGTCGGTGACTTCATCTATTCACGTGCCTTCGAACTACTGGTGCGCATTGGCAGCTTGCCGATCATGGACGTCATGGCCACCACGACCAACCGTATTTCCGAGGGGGAGGTCCTGCAACTGATCCACAAGAGGAACCCCCAAACCACCGAGGCAGCCTACCTGCAGGTTATCCGCAACAAGACCGCCATCCTCTTCGCCGCGGCCTGCAGCACGGCTGCTATCCTGGCCGGTGCTGCGCTGGAGGTTCAGCAGCAGTTGCATCAGTTCGGTCTCGAGGTGGGCATGGCTTTTCAGCTGATCGACGATGTGCTCGACTACGAGGGCTCGGCCGCCGAGCTCGGCAAGAACGTCGGGGACGATCTTGCCGAGGGTAAGCCGACACTGCCGCTCATCTACGTCCTGCAAGAGGGGTCGCCCGCCGAGCGGGCCCTGATCACGGCAGCGATCGAAAACGGTGGTCTCGAAAGGCTGTCGGACATCATCGCTGTGGTAAAGCGCTCTGGAGCGCTGGAGCATACCCGTCGGCAGGCACAGCAACGCATCGTGCAGGCGCTGCGCGCTCTCGACATCATTCCGGCGTCGCCCTTCCGCCACGGACTCGAACAGGTAGCGGACGCCGCACTGAACCGCAAGAGCTGAGGTCGCCGGGTCGCGGGTGATCATTGAAGGAGCACGTCGCATGACACGCCGGCAAAAACTCGTCTATGGCCTTCCGGTCACGCTGCTGTTGGCAGGGCTCTGCGCCTATCTTCTGCTGCAATACCGCGTTGGCGTGGCCGTTCAAGCGGCTCTGGCCAATCTTGTAGACAGCGGACTCGTGCAGGAGGCGCACTATCGCGACGCAAGGCTGGGCTGGCACGGGGATCTTCAACTGGCTGGTCTGCAGCTGGTCACGCCCTCCCTGACGGTGGAGCTGGAGTCCTTGATGTTATCCGAGCTGGATTTTGGTCACGAGGTGCCGTGGTCTCTGCACCTGCATGCCGAGGACCTGCACTTTCCCCGTGGGATCAACGGTGAGACTCTACTGGGTGCCTCCTACTGGCCAGCCTTCAACCATGACCTGCTGCAGAATGACACCCTGCGGCTCAGCCTCGACCTGGACTACCGCTACCAACCGGGCCCGGATGAGCGGATTCTGGCCAAGGTGGATTTGGTGATCCCCGCCTTGTTTGCGCTGGCAGCCGAAGCAGAGACCCGGCACGCTACTCCTGCTCAACTGCTCGGCAAGCAGCCGCCAGCCACTGGCGCAGAGCCCAATGAGGCCGTGCTGCCGCCCGGTTTCGCGCTCCCTCGCGCGACACTGCAAGTGTCCGATCTCGGCATCGTCGAGCGCTGGCTGCAGGGGTACGCAGCGACCTACGACAGGGACGCGGCCGCCATGCGACCGCACCTGCAGTCACAACTGCGCTCCGTCTATTTGTTTCTCACCCCGGACAGTGAGGACATGGCCCGTCAGTTGGGCGCTGCACTGGCCACCTTCCTCGAGGGGGGCCGAACGCTGCACCTCGGCCTGCAGCCCGCTCTGGGTGGTGAACTTGCCAGGTTGCAGACAGAAGTACTCGCTGCCGTCTTCACAGCCAACTTCGGCAGAGCGGTGGAATTGGTCAACCTGAACGTTACGGTCGAGTGAGTAACGCGGCCACGCGGCGCCAGCAACGCCTCAGGTCTGTGAGGCCACTTCGCGGCGGCCTTTGCCGCGCGTCAGACGCTCGAAGGCACGACGCAAATCCTGCCCAACGCGCTTGAGACTCAAGTAGAGACCCACCAGGCTCAGCAACAGACCACCGCTCAACAAGGCCAGCACACCGATGTCCCACAGCGGTCGCTTGTGGTACCAGAAGGCAAAGTCGAGACTGTGCAGACCACTGTAGAGCCAGCGCTCGAGCCGACTGTACTTGTGTATTACCGACAGCAACTCACCACGCACCGGATCGACATACAGCCAGCTTTCCGCCGGGTCATCGAAGGTGACGCGTAGCACGGGCAGCGGCAGTTGATTGCCCCGGGAATAATAATAATCGTCGTACGCATCCAACACCTCGTAGCCCGTGACGCGCGCCTCGTCGATCGCCGAATCGAGTGCCGCTGCCAGCGTGGCGCTGTCGAAGCTGGCCTGTTTCCGGCCGCTGCTGGCGTCGATGACCAGCGTTTCGGCGGCCAGCTGTCCATCGATGTTGTAGGGCTGGTGCAGGCGATCACGCTTGGCCTGCAGCGCAGCACTTTGCGAACTGAATCCCGACACCAGCATGGGACGACCCAGCACACGGACGAACGTCAGCTCCTTGACCGGGTAAGGCACCTCCTCCTGCCAGTCGACTGCACGCGGATCGGGAAAGGCACTGAGTTCGAGATCACGCTGACTGAGAGCCCCCGGTGCCACTTGCACACCGCGGGCATTGGTCCAGTACCAGGGTTCCATGGAGACCAGTCCACTGAACACCCAGGTGAGAGTCACGACACCGAACAGACAACCGAGCACATAGTGCCAGCGCATGAGACCCCGGTAGGGAATGGCCCGCTGCAGATTGAAAGGGCGGACCTGACGGAATTGTGTGATGCCGAGCAGCAAACCAAGCAGTGCCGACACGCAGCCCAGCGTGGCAGACCAGACCACCAGGCGATACCACAGCGGCTGGTTGTCGCGCAGGCCCTCGAAGTAGAGCCAGTGCGGGATGGTGCCTAGCCACGCCAGCAGTCGACTCTGCCTCGTGGTGTACGCGCTGACCACGGCAGAGTTGCTGGACACATAGACCTCGGTGCCGAGGCCGTCGTCCACAGCGTACTTGTGCAGCGGCAGGTCGCTGCGTACGGTGAAGGTCCACTGATCCGTGCGATCCTCCAGTGTCTCGACGAAGTGGAACTGCTGAACGGGAACGGCGAGGAAACGACTGGCCAGCTCGGCTCCCTCGACAGTATCCAGCGGCTCCATGAACTCGCCGGTGTCGGCATACAAGAAGAAGCTGCCGTAACCGGGATCACCGAACTCGTACACCGGCCTGCCAAGTACGGTACGGAGTTTCGCGGAGGGCGCCTCATAGCCTGCCTGCCCGGCAGCCTCTGCCGGTGAGAGCTTCACTTGGGTGAAATCAAGCACCTCGGCGCCATCGAGCTGCATCGCCGGAGTCACTTTGGGCATGCCGCCGGTGTAGATCATGAAGAAGCCAGAGACGAACCACAGCACGAACATCAGACTGATCGGCACGCTCAGATAGCGGTGGCTTAGGATGAGTAGGGATGCAAGGGCACGCATGGCAGCCTGGCCTTCGGTTGAGACGATTCGAGTGTACTGGCGCCGTCGACGGCGAGTAAATCCGTCACGGGGACCAGTTCGTGCAGCAATCAAGGAGTGCCGCTGTCCTGCTGACGCCACCACACGCGCAGAACGCGGCGGTACCAGAGCACGAAGCCGCTCACATACAAAATCGCTGGTAGCAGACCGAGCGCGATCCATAGGACATTCGCCCAGAGCAGGCCACGGAAGCGACCGAAGTGCAGCTGGATCATCCACAGCAACCAGCTGTCCGGCCGCGTGTCGTCCTGCAAATCCTCGTCGAGGAAATCGATGAAGCGATCGAAAGGTTCGGGCCAGGCGAAGTACACGGCCGTGAAGCCCCAGATGAAGAGCAGCAGCAGAGACCAGAAGCCGAGCGCACTGTGCATTTGCCAGAACAGGCTACGACGGCTGCTTCTCCGGATAAGCAGCCCATCCTGCCAGCGACCGCTGCCTTGCCACCACAGCACCAACCCGCTGGCGACCATGCCAAGGAAGAGCAGGCCGCCGACACCATTCCATCGGCGCCCGGGCCGATCGAGCAGCAAGTCGTCATGCAGGCGGGTCAGCCATTCGACCGTTGCCACCTGCCAGGGAAAAGTCGGCCCGAGGTCCTGGCCGCTGTACTGATCGAAGTAACGGGACTGTTCCCGGCCCTCGCGCTCCAGCAGCACGTAGGTGGAGCGCCCCTCCCGCTGCGGCTCGCTGATGCGAACCACACGCGCGTCGGCATATACCGCCACCACCCGCGCGGCCAGCTCGGCGCCCTGCAGCGGCACACCGACGATGGCCGGGACTTCACTGGGGGTGAACCAGCGGGCGATCTGTGGTCGCAGGACGATGGCGCTGCCACTGACACTGATGAGCAGCACATACAGCCCGACACCTATCCCCAGCCAGAGATGCACCTGGAACAAAAGCCTGCGCAGCGGCAGCGTCTGCGGAGCACGCAGCCAGCGTTGCCAGGACCCCATGTCGGACACCGCCTTTCTCCCCTACGTCACATGAAAGGAGCGCCGACAGTAACGCAGGCAAAAGAATACCAGCGGCCACAACAAGGCGCTGCTCAGGGCCGGAAACAGAAACGCCAGATTATTGGGGGTATTGTGTCCGGTGGCTGTGAGTACCCAGAACACCAGCAACTGCCCGGTGCCAATGAACAACAGCAGCACACCGCTCTGCTGCAGTGACGTGAACATGCGCATGCGCTGGTAGAGCGACAGTGCTGCATAAGCGATGAGTGTGAGCACCCCTGCATTCAGGCCGAGCAGGGTGCCCTTGAGCACGTCGACCAGGAACCCGACCAGCCAGGCGATAAGCAGGCCCACTCGCTGCGGCAGGGCAATCACCCAGTAGACCAACACCAATGCCACCCAGTCGGGGCGCCAAAGCTCCAGCCACCCCGGCAGCGGCAGCACAGCCAGCACACCAGCGAAGACCAGCGAAAGCACGATGACCCAGCGATTGCGCGGCATCGCTGCCATTACTGCAAACCCTCGAGGGCCTTTTCGCGTTCGGGCAGCGGGGAGGACTCGGTGGTCGGTCCGCGAAACAGCAGCAGCACGTTACGACTGCGGTCGATCTGTGCCGTGGGGTTGACGAGAATACGCGCAAAGGTCGCCCCGTTGCCTGTCAGAACTTCTGCGACAACTCCCACCGGGTAACCCACGGGAAAACGCTGGTCGAGACCCGAGGTAACCAGCACGTCACCCACCACGATGTCCGCCGAGGTAGCGATGTTTTCCAGGCTGAGGCCGTGGAGGCTGTCCGGGGTTCCGGTGGCAATGGCTCGCACGCCATTGCGATTGACCTGGACGGGAGTCGCATGCTGCGGGTCGGTGATGAGCAGGACCCAACTCGTCAGGGGCTGCACCTCCACGATCTGACCGAGCAAGCCATAGGCATCGAGCACCGGCTGGCCGACAAAAACCCCTTCTCGACTGCCCTTGTTCAGCAATACCCGCTTGGTGAACGGGTCCGGCGACTCGCCGATCAACTGCGCGCGTACAGCGACATCGTCGACGATCGCAGAGGCCTTCAGCAGATCATTGAGTCGCTGGTTTTCGGCAGACAGATGATCGAACTTCTGCAACTCGAACTGCAGGCGCAGCACCTCTTCGCGGAGGCGGCTGTTTTCTTCGGCAAGCTGGCGGCGCTCGACGAAGAGCCCACCGAAGGCGGTCGCAAAGCGGGAAGGCAAATCTGCAACGAGATGCAGTGGCGTCACCGCAATGGCCGTGTAGTAGCGCACGCGCCCGAGATAGTCGAAGCGGCTGTCGGCAAACATCAGCGCCAGCGACAGCAGGCTGAGGCCGATCAGTTTGTAACCCTGCGCAGTGTTTTGGACGAACAGCGACTTGATGGCGACCTTCCCGAGGCTCTCCCTCTCAATCGACGGTCAACAGGTCGAGGGCGTGCGTATCCATCAACTCCATGGCCTTGCCGCCGCCGCGGGCCACGCAGGTCAACGGATCCTCGGCCACAATGACCGGCAGTCCAGTTTCCTCGCTCAGCAGTTTATCGAGATCCCTTAGCAGGGCGCCGCCGCCTGTGAGAACAAGACCAGTCTCGGCGATGTCGGAAGCTAGTTCGGGCGGCGATTGCTCCAGCGCGCTCTTGACGGCCTGGACGATGCCGGACAGCGGCTCCTGCAAGGCCTCCAGAATTTCGTCACTGTTGAGGGTGAAGCTGCGCGGCACACCTTCGGCGAGGTTACGTCCACGCACGTCGATCTCGCGGATTTCCTTGCTGGCAAAGGCACAGCCGATCTCCTTCTTGATGCGCTCGGCCGTGGCGTCCCCGATCAAGGATCCGTAGTTGCGTCGAACATGGGTGGTGATGGCTTCATCCATGCGATCACCGCCGATGCGCACTGACTCGGAGTACACCACACCATTCAGCGAGATGATGGCGATCTCGGTCGTGCCGCCACCGATGTCTACCACCATCGACCCACTGGCCTGGTCGACCGGCAGTCCGGCGCCGATGGCAGCGGCCATAGGCTCTTCGATGAGACGGACTTCCCGGGCTCCTGCCCCCATGACCGACTCGCGGATGGCGCGCCGCTCGACCTGGGTGGATTTGCAGGGAACACCGACGAGCACGCGCGGACTCGGCCGGATGAAACTGTTCTCGTGCACCTTGTTGATGAAGTGCTGCAGCATTTTTTCCGTGACCTGGAAGTCGGCAATCACGCCATCCTTGAGTGGACGGATCGCACTGATGTTGCCGGGCGTGCGTCCCAGCATACGCTTGGCGTCGGCTCCGACCGCGGTCACGGTCTTCTGCCCGTTGTGGATGCGAATCGACACCACCGACGGCTCGTTCAGCACGATGCCACGATCACGGACGTAAATGAGGGTGTTGGCCGTTCCCAAATCGATCGACAGATCGTTGGAGAACATGCCTCGGAGTTTCTTGAACATTGCCTGAGTGGTACCTCGACAGGACGGGCTGATCGCACAGTTCTCACGGTGATGGAGACCGCTGAGACTGGCCTTTTTTGCCGGAAGTTCCGGTATAATTTGCGCTTTTTTGCGAGGCGCAACTCTAACGCCACCCCCGGCACAGGGCAAGGAAATTCAACGCGCCCGCCCGCTCGTCAACGACTGGATTCATCATGGCCATCGAACTCAAGGACATCGAAAACATCGCGCACCTGGCGCGACTGCAATTGAATACGGCAGAAAAAGCAGAAGCGCTCGGCAGCATCAACAACATCCTCATGATGATCGACGAGATGCGCGCCCTCGACACCGCCGGTGTCGAGCCGCTGGCACACGCCTTCGAGGCTTCGCAGCGACTGCGCGAAGACGTCGTCACCGAGACCGACCAGCGCGCGGCGCTGCTGGCTCTGGCACCGAACGCGGCCGAGGGGCTGTTTCTGGTGCCCAAGGTTCTGGAGTAGCCCATGGCCGACCTGCTCGATCAAGGCATTGCCTCACTGGCCAAGTCGCTGGCACGCAAGGAAATTTCCAGCGTCGAACTGACCAAGACCTACCTGTCGCGCATCGCTGCGCATAACCCCGGCCTCAACGCCTATGTCACGGTGACCGCAGAGCAGGCGTTGGCGCAGGCGGCGACTGCGGACGCGGCACGCGCCAGGGGCACGGCGGGTCCCTGGGCGGGTGTGCCCTTCGCCCACAAGGACATCTTCTGCACGCAAGGGGTGCGCACGGCCTGCGGGTCGCGGATGCTCGACAACTTCATCGCGCCCTACGATGCCACGGTGGTGGAGCGCATGCGGGACGCTGGTCTCGTCATGCTGGGCAAGACCAACATGGACGAGTTTGCCATGGGCTCCTCCAACGAAACGTCGTGGTACGGGCCCGTCAGGAACCCATGGAATACCGACCTCGTTCCAGGAGGCTCTTCTGGTGGCTCCGCCGCCGCTGTAGCGGCCCATCTCTGCCCGGCGGCTACAGCCACCGATACCGGGGGTTCCATTCGGCAGCCGGCGTCCTTCTGCGGACTGACCGGCATCAAGCCGACCTACGGCCGCGTGTCACGCTGGGGCATGATCGCCTTTGCGTCCAGCCTCGACCAGGCCGGAGTCCTGACCCGCAGTGCCGAAGATGCCGCCATCCTGCTGCAAACCATGGCGGGCTTCGACCCACGTGACTCGACCAGCGTCGACCTGCCGGTTCCGGATTATCTGGCCGGTCTTGGGCAGTCATTGCGAGGCCTGCGGATCGGGGTGCCCAAGCAGCACTTTGCGCAGGGACTCAACCCTGAGGTCGAGCGACTGATCCGCAGTGCCCTCGCCGAGTTCGAGAGGCAGGGTGCAACGCTCAAGGAAGTCAGCCTCGACAACAGCCATCTCTCGGTGGCTGCCTACTATGTGATCGCCCCGGCAGAAGCCTCGGCCAACCTGTCGCGCTACGACGGCGTCCGCTACGGATACCGCTGCGACAAGCCGGCAGATCTGGAGGATCTGTACAAGCGCAGCCGCGCCGAGGGCTTCGGTGCCGAGGTCAAACGCCGCATCATGGTGGGCACCTACGCGCTTTCGGCTGGTTTCTATGATGCCTACTACATCAAGGCCCAGAAAATCCGCCGCCTCATCAAGAACGATTTCGACCGAGCTTTCTCGGAGGTCGACGTGATCATGGGCCCGACCTCGCCGCATACCGCCTTCGCGCTTGGCTCCAAGAGCAAGGACAAGGATCCGGTGGCGATGTATCTGGAAGACATCTATACGATCGCCGTGAATCTGGCTGGTCTGCCGGGACTTTCAATTCCTGCCGGGCTGCTGAATGGACTGCCCGTGGGCCTGCAGATCGTCGGCCCCAATTTTGCCGAAGACAGGCTGCTCAACATCGCGCACCAGTTCCAACTGGCAACCGACTGGCACACGCGCACGCCCGGCGTGGCTGCCGCTTCGCGAGGAGACCGCTAACATGGCTTGGGAAACCGTCATCGGTCTGGAAGTCCACGTCCAGTTGTCGACTCGTTCGAAATTGTTTTCCGGCTCCAGCACCATATTCGGTGCCGAGCCTAACACGCAGGCCAGCCTCTACGACCTTGCCCTGCCGGGCACCCTGCCGGTACTGAATGGCGAGGCGCTGCGCATGGCGGTGAAGTTCGGCCTGGCCATCGGCGCCGAAATCGGCAAGACATCGGTTTTCGACCGCAAGAACTACTTCTACCCCGACCTGCCAAAGGGCTACCAGACCAGCCAGCTCAACCACCCGACGGTGGGACGCGGCTCGCTGACCATCACGCTGGAAGACGGCAGCACGAAGACTATCGGCATCACCCGGGCCCACATGGAGGAAGACGCTGGCAAGTCGCTGCACGAGGCTTTCCCGAACGACACCGGCATCGACCTGAACCGGGCGGGGACGCCACTGCTGGAAATCGTGTCCGAGCCGGAAATCCGTAGTGCCCGTGAAGCCGTCGCCTACCTCAAGAAGCTGCACTCGCTGATTCTCTATCTCGGCATCAGCGATGGCGACATGTCGCAGGGTTCCATGCGCTGCGACGCCAACGTGTCCGTGCGCCGTCTGGGCGAGACCACGTTCGGCACCCGTGCCGAAATCAAGAACATCAACTCTTTCCGCTTCGTGGAAAAGGCAATCCTGGTGGAAGCGCAGCGACAGATCGACCTGATCGAGGACGGCGGCAAGGTCGTGCAGGAGACCCGCCTGTACGACGCGGAGAAGAACCAGACCCGCTCCATGCGCAGCAAGGAAGTGGCCAACGATTACCGTTACTTTCCCGAGCCCGATCTGCTGCCTGTGGTCATCGACGACGCATTCATCGCGTCGGTAAGGGACACGCTGCCGGAACTGCCCGACGTGAAGAGTCAGCGCTTCCAGCAGCAATACGGACTCAGTCACTACGATGCGCAGGTTCTGGCTGCAGACCGCGACACGGCGCGTTTCTTTGAGGAAGTGGCTGCTAAAAGTGGCGATGCCAAGCTTTCCGCCAACTGGGTGATGGTGGATCTGCAGGCGGTGCTCAACCGGCAGGAACTGTCGATCGCACATAGTCCGGTTGCTGCAGACGATCTGGCAGGCCTCATCAAGCGCATCAAGGACGGCACCATCTCGAGCAAGATTGCCAAGGCCGTGTTCGAAGCCATGGTGGCCGGAGAAGGCAGTGCCGATGCAATCATCGAGAGCAAGGGCCTGCGGCAGGTGAGCGACAGCGGCGCCATCGAAACCATGATCGACGCCATCATGGGCGCGAATCCGCGTCAGGTGGAGCAATATCGCAGCGGACAGGAGAAGGTGTTCACCTTCTTCGTAGGCCAGGTCATGAAGGAGTCGAGAGGCAAGGCCAATCCGGCCCAGGTCAACGAACTCCTGACCAGGAAATTGAAAGGCTAGCGAACAGACTGAGACCCATGAAGACAGAGAAGAAAAGCGGCGCGGCCCGCACCCAACCGGCGGTGATCGATGAGTGGTTCACCGACGAGCGCATACAGTCCTTTCTGGACCTGCAGCCCGTGGACGGCGAGTCAGCGGATTACCACGTCTTGCTGAAGGCCTATCGCGGCATGGTGCCGGAGGCCTTTGCAAGACTGGTAGGGTTCTTCGTGGCTGCCGGGCGCAATCTTGCCGACCCGGGCCCCGACGGCAGAACCATCCTTGCGCTGATTGCCAGCCATCGGCACGGCGAAGAGTACGCGCAAATTCTCAAGGATGCCGGCGCCCGCTGAGCAGACGCTGCATCCGCCTGCGCCTCAGCGACGACGGCCCCGGTCGCGGCCACCACCACGCTGTCCACCCCCGGCACGGCGTTCGTCGCCCGGCTCCGGTTTGAACTTGGATGGCTGCGTGAAAGGCGGCGGCTGCTTCAGCAGCTCGGCGGCCGGATATTCGCAGGGCAGTTTCATGCCGATCTTGGCTTCAATGCCCGGCAACAGGAAGGAGTCATCCTCGCAGGCGAAGCTGATCGACGTGCCCGTTGCGCCGGCGCGTCCGGTTCGACCAATACGGTGAACGTAGTCCTCGGCTTCTTCAGGCAACATGTAATTCACCACGTGACTGATGTCTTCGATGTGTAGCCCGCGGCCTGCAACGTCGGTGGCGACCAGCACCTGGATTTCCGCCGTGCGGAACTCCTCGAGCGTCTTCACGCGCTTGGGCTGCGAGACCTCACCGGACAGCAACCCCACGCTGATGCCATTGCGGTGCAGGTTGTCGGCCAGCTTGCGTGCCTGATCCCTGCGGTTGGTAAACACGATCACCCGCTCACCTTCGTCGCTCTGAATGAGGTTGTACAACAGGGGGTATTTCTGGTCGGTGGTCACGAGATAGACGACCTGTTTGACGCTGTCGGTGGTCTGGCGCGGGGAGGCGACCTCCACCCGGATCGGATCCATGGCCCAGCGCTCGGCGAGCGTGAGGATGTCGTCCGTGAAGGTGGCACTGAACAACATGGTCTGTCGGCATTCCTTGCGCGGTGTCTGGGCGATGATCTGCCGCACCTGCGGGATGAAACCCATGTCGAGCATGCGATCAGCCTCATCGATCACCAGCATTTCCACCATGCCGAGCCAGATGCTTTTCTGGCTGACGAAATCGATCAAACGGCCCGGCGTGGCTACGCAGATATCACAGATGCCGCGTTCGAGGTCCTGCAACTGCTTCTGGTAGTCCATGCCGCCGACCAACGTGACGATGCGCAGCGGCGTGTATTTGCAGAGTGCCTTGGCATCCTTGGCGATCTGCATGACCAACTCACGGGTCGGCGCGATGATCAACGCCCGTGGTTCCCCAACGTAGCGCTGTTCTTCCAGCGGATTGTTGACCAGGTCGGTGATGATGGCAGTGAGGAAGGCTGCCGTTTTGCCGGTACCGGTCTGCGCCTTGCCGGTGATGTCGTGGCCCTGCAGGGTGATGGGTATGCTCTGGGCCTGGATCGGGGTGCAGTATTCAAAGCCGAGGTCGTCGAAAGCACGCAGCAGGGATTCGGGCAGACGGAAGTCGCGAAAGCGAACTGTCGAGAGCGCGCGCACCGGTGCGTGCAAGGGGGCTTCGCTGTCGGCCGCTTCAGCAGACGAAGCCGCTAGGTCCACGGTGGGCTCGGCAGCCAACACCACCTCGTCTGGGCCACCCTGTGGTGCTCGCTCGTCCGACAGCGCCTCGGCCGCAGCCGTCACATCCGCGACGGCCCCGACAGGCTGATTCCCGGCGGCAGCCTGCGGGTCTGACCCGATGGGGCCAGGCTGGGGCTGCTCTTGCGGGTTTTGCAGGTTCGATTCCATCGGGGGACCTTTCAGCGGCGGCACTGGTAAATGTTGAAGGTTTGTTCGCCGTTTCTGACCGGACCCATGGCAACGATGGCGTCGCCCCGATCGGCCGCACGGTTGCGGGCAAGGACCCGCAGTTCCTCGGCAACGCGATTTGGCTGACGGTTCACTACCACTTTACTGATCACGGTCACGGTGGTGCTGCCGTTCGGGGTGCAATTGGTGACCTCACTGGCTTGCAGGATGGCGACGTTCTCGCCGGCCGGGGTCAGCTTGACAAAGGAAATCGAGCAGGCGCCAAGGCCCAACAAAACGAACAACAGGGTGGCAAAACGCATCACTGGCCTCGATTAATTGCGATTGAACTTGACGTTGACTTCTATGTTGACTTCGTCGGCTGCCATGTTGCGGTACTGGTCGAGCCCGAAGTCCATGCGGTTCAGAGTGCCATTGCCGAGCATGCCCACCGTACTGCCGCCGAGTTCGCCGTCGCTGCCTCCATAAAGCGTCACGTGCAGGGTCCAAGGCCGGGTCTTGCCGAGGAAGGCCAGCTCGCCCACGAAATCCACCTGGTTTGCTCCGGTGACCACCGCAGAGGTGCTGGTAAAAGTCGCATCCGGGAAGAGGGTGGTATTGAACCAGCTACTGCTGTTGACCAGGGTTTCGGTGACGTCAGCCTCCGCCATGTTGAGACTGGCCATGTTCACCGTGGCGATGAGTCGGGAGTTGGCCAGATTTTCCGGGTCGAGGAACAGCGTACCGGCATACTGGTCGAAACGCCCGACCATGTTGAGGTACTGCTGGAACATCACCCGGAAGAAAACGCTGCCGTATTGGCGACTTAGCGTGTAATCACCCCCCGCCTCGGCGGCGAACACCGGCAGCGAAGCCAGGGGGAAGAGGACCAGCAGGGAAACAAGGAGACGGGACAACGACGGTATTCGGGGGAACATCAAGGAAGTACCTGAGAAGGTGCGGAAGTCTACGGTCATTTTTTCAGCCATGCCATGCCGCGGTCAATTGGCGCACACCGGGCATTGTGGGTTTTTCTTCAATCCAAGCTCCCGCCACTCCAGGCGCAGACCGTCGAACAGCAGCAGCCGGCCCACCAGCGGCTCACCGCAGCCCGACAGCAACTTGACCGCCTCCAGCGCCTGCAGACTGCCGATGACACCGACCAGCGGCGCGAGCACGCCGTTGCGGGCACAGCTCTGGTCCAGTTCCTCGCCCTCGACGTGCAGACAGCGATAGCACGGTGAGTCCGCGCGCCTTGCGTCGAATACGCTGAGCTGGGCCTCCACGCGGATGGCGGCTGCCGAGACCAATGGCCTCAGCTGCGCCACGCAGGCACTGTTCAACGCAAAGCGGATGGCAAAGTTGTCCGTGCAATCCAGCACCACGTCGTGCTGCCCAACCAGTTCCTGGAGTTCCTTGCCCGACAGCGCCTGCACGAGGGCTTCGATCTGTATCGTCGGATTCAGTGCCAGTGCCGCCGCGCGCGCTGACTGGGCCTTGGGTACTCCCAGGTCGGCCGTGCGGTGCGCGATCTGCCGCTGCAGGTTGGAGAGTTCGACGCTATCGGGGTCCATCAGCGTCAGCCGACCAACGCCGGAGGCCGCAAGATACAGTGCCGCCGGACAGCCCAACCCCCCGAGACCAACAATAAGTACGCGCGCCGCGAGCAACCGTTCCTGCCCCGCCACGTCAAGTTGCGGCAGCATCAACTGCCGGCTGTAGCGCTGGAGCTGCCCGTCATCCATGGGCGGCTCCCGGCCACTGCCCCAGTGTGACGCGTTCCCGTCCGCCCTCATCGCAGCGGGTCTCGACGGCAACGAACCCGCGCGCGCGGAGCAGGGCACGCACAGCACTGCCCTGCTGCCAGCCGTGTTCGAGCAGCAACCAGCCCCCCTCTCCCAGGTGCTCGGGGGCAGCGGCTGCCAAACGGTTCAGGTCACCATGGCCATCATCGGCTGCTACCAGCGCCGAGCGCGGCTCGAAGCGCAGGTCACCCTGCAGCAGATGGGGGTCGGAGTCAGCCAGATAAGGCGGATTACTGACCAGAGCATCGAAGCGGCACGCCGGCAAAGCTTCGAGCCAATCGCCGAGATGAAGCTGTACCGCGAGACCGAGTGCGCGGACATTGCCCTGCGCCTGCTCCAGCGCTTCCTGGCTACGATCGGTGGCATGCAGCTCCCAGTGTGGCCGCTCCCGCGCCAGCGCCAGCACGATGGCCCCGGAGCCCGTGCCGAGATCCGCCACGCGCTGGGGCCCGGGGGGCAGCAGGTCCAAGGTGGCCCGGACGAGGGTTTCGGTTTCCGGGCGAGGAATCAGCACCGCCGGCGAGACCCGTAGCGACAGGCTCCAGAATTCGCGGGACCCCAGTAAATAGGCAACAGGCTCGCCGGCAGCCCGGCGACGGATCAGCCCCTCGAAATCCCGGGCACTGCTGGCAGCCACCGGCTGCTCCGGCCAGGTATAGAGCCAGCTGCGCGGTTTGCCGAGCACCTTTGCCAGCAGCAACTGCGCGTCGAGAGCTGCCGACTCGCTGCCTTCCAGTGCAGACACTGCTGCACGCAACGCCATGCCGACCGTGACCATCAGCCGGCGAGCTCGGCGAGCTGGTCGGCCTGGTGCTCCGCCAGCAAGGGCTGGATGAGGTTGTCCATGTCGCCATTCATGATGTCGCCCAACCGGTACAGCGTGAGCTTGATGCGGTGGTCGGTGACACGACCGTCGGGATAATTGTAGGTCCTTATCTTTTCCGACCTGTCGCCCGAGCCGACCAGGTTGCGACGCGTGTCACTCAGCTCCTTTTCACGCTCGGCGTCGGCGGCAGCCTGCAGTCTTGCGTGCAGCAGCGCCATGGCCCGCGCGCGATTCTTGTGCTGGGAACGCTCGTCCTGGCACTCCACCACCAGCCCCGTGGGCAAGTGCGTGATGCGGATTGCCGAATCGGTCTTGTTGACGTGCTGGCCGCCGGCACCGCTGGCGCGGAAGGTGTCGATGCGCAGTTCGCTTTTGTTCAGCTCGATTTCGGCCTGCTCAGCCTGTTCCGGCAGTACGGCCACGGTACAGGCCGAGGTATGTACGCGGCCCTGCGCCTCGGTTTCAGGAACGCGCTGCACGCGATGGGCTCCGGATTCGAACTTCAGCTGACCGTAGACATTGGCCCCTTCCACGCGCGAGATGAGCTCTTTGTAGCCGCCGTGCTCTCCGCGTCTTTCACTCAGCACTTCCACCTTCCAGCCCTTCGATTCTGCGTAGCGGGAATACATGCGGAAAAGATCGCCCGAAAAAATGGCCGCCTCGTCACCGCCGGTGCCGGCGCGGATTTCCAGAAATGCGTTGCAACTGTCGCGGGGGTCCCTCGGCAACAACAGTCTCTGCAGATCCGCTTCGAGTTCCTCGATACGCCGGCCGTTGCTGGCACATTCCTCGGTCGCCATGGCACGCAGCTCCGGATCGCTGTCTCTCTGTAGCAACTCTGCCTCGGCGAGCGAACTCTTGGCCTGCTGCAACTGCCGGTAGCACAGCACCACCGGCTCCAGCTCGGCATACTCGCGTGAGTAGTTGCGGAACTTTTCCTGCACCGCAATTACGTCGGCTGCACTCAGCAAATGCTGCAACTCTTCGTGCCGCTCGAGCAGGGAATCGAGCTTCGTCAGGATGGAAGGATTGATCATGGCTGCCGCAACCGCGCAGGCTCGCCTGCCGTGCTGGCCTCGTTGCTGGCTTCGAGTTCGAACAATTGCTCCGCCAGGTGGATGAGTTCCTCGCGGCCATCGGCACTGGCCTTCTTCATCTGCACACTGGGTGCGTGCAGGAGCTTGTTGGTCAGCAGGCGTGCCAACTCCCTCACCACGTCGCGCGGGTCGCCGCCCTTCTCCAGCGACCTGAGGGCTTTGTCGACTTCGGCATCCCTCAGCTGTTCTGACTTTTCGCGGAACGAACGCAGCGTCGCCACGATGCCAAGCCCCCGCTGCTTGCGCCGGAAGGCTTCCACACCCTGTTCGATGATGAGCTCAGCCTCACGGGCGGCTTCCTGGCGATTGCGCAGCCCTTCATCGATGACGGACCGCAGGTCGTCTACCGTGTAGAGATACACGTCCTCGAGATCGGCCACTTCTGCCTCGATGTCGCGCGGCACCGCGAGATCGACCATGAAGATCGGTTTGTGCTTCCTTGCCCTCAGCGCCCGCTCCACGGCGCCCTTGCCGAGGATCGGCAACTGGCTGGCGGTGGATGACACGACGATATCCGTGCTTTCCAGCACTTCGGGGATGTCGGACAGCAGCACCTCGCGCACTCCGTACTTGCGGGAAAGCTCGCGGGCATTGGTCAACGTCCGGTTGGCGACCACGATGTGACGCACGCCCGCCTGCCGCAGATGCTGGACCACGAGTTCAATGGTGCGACCGGCGCCGATCATGAGGGCAGAAGCCTGTTGGATATCGCTGAAGATCTGCTGGGCCAGAGTCACGGCGGCAAACGCCACCGATACCGGGTTCTCGCCGATGGCTGTCTCGGTGCGCACCTGCTTGGCGACGGCGAATACCTCCTCGAAGGTCCGATGCAAATGGGTGCCGAGCGTGGCCGCCTCCTGGGCAACGGCATACGCACTCTTGATCTGCCCGAGAATCTGGGGCTCACCCAGCACCAGGGAGTCCAGGCCGCTGGCCACGCGCATCAGGTGGCGGACGCCAGCTTCGTCCGCATGGCAGTAGAGTACCGGGCCGAGATCCTCGGCCCGCAAGCCATGGTAGTCACAAAGCCAGCGACAGAGGGCAGCCGCCGGCGCTTCTCCACCTTCCACGGACTCGGGCTGGCGCTCGGGCACGGCATAGACCTCGGTCCGGTTGCAGGTGGACAAAATGGCGACTTCGGCAAGGCCGGCTCTCACACAGGCCTGCTGCAAGGCCTCCTGCATCAACTCCGGGGCGAACGCGACTCTCTCGCGCACGGCAACGGTGGCAGTGTTGTGGTTGATGCCGAGCACCAGCAGGGTCATGGGGGAGGCCAGCGGAATGACGCCGATCATTTTACACCCTGATTGTGGGTCGGCCAGCGCTGTGGCTATACTCGTTCCATGAGGCGTATCGGCAGGAAATCGCGCGTAATCGTGGCCGGCAGCACCAGGTGTTGGCTGAGCGGACTGCTGTTGGGCGTGGCGGCTTCCCTCTTGGCCGGTTGCGCGTCGCTGGCGCCGTCGCCCGCCGGGTCCGACGCTGTCGCCGCGAATTCCCCCCTCCCCCAGCCGCGCGGGGAAGAGCCTGCAACCACACCCGCCGTCGAGCCAGCGCCGCCGGAAATCCGCTACGGCAACTTCACCGAAGACCAGTTGGCGCGCGCCATCGTCGCAGAGCTGGCGCTGCAGCGCGGTCAGTTCGGTCAGGCGTTGACCGACTATGCCGCACTTGCCCGGGAAACGAACAACATCAGCATGCTGCAGCGCGTAGCGCGGGTGGCTGCGCTGACGCGGCAGCCGGCGCTCGCCATCGAGATGGCGGAGCTCTGGCTCCTGCAGGAGCCTGAGTCGGTCGAAGCGCGACAGACCATCGCCATGGAACTCGTATCGCAGTCCCGCTTCCGCGACGCCTTCGATCAGTTCGAGATCCTGCTGCGCAAGGGCAATCGCGTGGACTTCAGGCTGCTGTCGGCCCGCGTTGCCGCCGTGAACGGTAACGGTGGCTTCGTGCTGCTGGACGGTCTCATCGACGATTTCGACATGTTGCTACGGGAATTCCCGCAGCAAGACAGCCTGCGACTGGGTCTTGCCCACCTCTATCAGGTCAACAAGCAGCCGGAGCCCGCCCTCGAGCAGTTGCAGAATCTGCAGCGCGAACTCAGCAGGCGTGAGGGTTTGCCGGCAGAGCCGGGGCAGGAATTCATCAAGCCCCCGGATCTGGCCGTCCTCGAGATACAGCTGCTGGATCAACTGCAGCAGGGCGACAAAGCGCGCAGACGACTGGAGCAAGGCGTCAAGCAGTACCCTGAGCACAAGGAACTGCGCTACCTGTGGGGTCGCCGCCTGATCGCCGAGCGCGACTATGGCGCCGCCAAGGCCCAGTTCGCTCTGCTGGTCGAGCAGAATCCCAAGGACTACGAACTGCTTTACTCGCTGGCCCTGCTGAGTCTCGAAGTCAACCTGTTTGCGGATGCCCGCAACTACCTGCAGCTTCTGGTGGCCAATGGCCAGCGCCTCGACGACGCCCATTATTTCCTGGGCTTCATCGACACGCAGGAAAACCAGCCTGCCGCTGCCGTCGATCACTATCTGCTGGTCCGCGCGGGCAGCAACTTCCTCCAGGCACAGCGCAATCTGGCCGATCTCATGATCGCCGGCGGCCGCTACGAGGAACTGCGCGCCCACCTGCAAAATCTGCGGTTCCGCAATCCCGAACTGAACATCCCGCTGCTCAGCCTGGAGGCCAATGCCCTGATCAGCAGCCAGCGTTACGATCAGGCCCGCACCGTACTCAACAATTCCATCGGGGCCTTTCCCAACAATGTAGAACTGCTGTTCCTGCGGTCCGTGCTGGCGCAGGAAGTCAACGATCTGGTGCTGATGGAAAGCGATTTGCGCAAAATCATCGCGCTGGAGCCGCAGAGCCCCGTCGCCTACAACAGCCTCGGTTACACGCTGGCTGATCGCACCGAGCGGTACGAGGAAGCTCTGCAATTGATCGAGCGTGCCATTGCGCTGGCGCCCGACGATCCGGCCATCATCGACTCGCTGGGCTGGGTACAGTACAAGCTGGGGCGCTATCAGGAGGCCAAGGTGAACCTCACGCGTGCCTACGAGTTGTACCCGGATGCAGAAGTCGCCGCCCATCTCGGCGAAGTACTGTGGATGCTCGGTGAGCGCAGTGCAGCGTCCCGCTTGTGGCGCGACGCGCTCGCCAACCAACCGGACAGCACGCCTCTGCGCAGCACCATGCAGCGGCTGGCACCGGCCAACACGCTCTGACGACACCCGGCGTGCGCTCGACCCATCAACGCTGCAGGCTTCTCCTTCTGGCCGTGCTCGCAGGCCTGCTGCTTGGCAGCTGCGCCACGCCACCTGCGGCCGGACCCCTCCTCGGCAACCCTGATTTCCGCCAGCATCAGGCGGCGGTGCTGGCCCATGCAAACTGGCGGCTCGAAGGCCGCCTGGCCATACGGCAAGGCAATGACTCCAGCACGGTGACCATCGACTGGCACCAGCACGACGAGCGCTTCGACATCACCTTGCGCGGGTCGCTGCTCCCGCTTGGCAGCACCCGCCTGCAGGGCAGTGATGCCGGGCTGGTGCTCGAGCGGGCGGGCCAGGCGCCGGTCCAGCTGCCGAACCTGCAGGCGCTCACGCGTGATTACCTCAACTTCGACTTTCCCGCCGGAAATCTCCAGTACTGGGTACGCGGACTGCCGGCACCGGGCCTGCGGGCGGGTACCGAGCTGGATGCTGCCAATCTGCTGCTGACCCTGCAGCAAACGGATGCGGAAGGTCAGCGCTGGGACCTCAGTTACGACCGCTACCTGCCGGTGGCCGGTCTGCCTCTGCCGGGCCGGATACGGCTGTCGACGGCGACTGCAACTGGCAGTCTGCTGCTGACCTTTCTGGTCAGCGACTGGCAGCTGTCCCCACCCTGAACGCAACCTTGGCAATGCTGACCCTGCCGGCCCCCCTCAAGCTCAACCTCTTCCTGCATGTGACCGGTCGCAGGGCGGATGGCTATCACACGCTGGAAACCCTGTTCCAGCTACTGGACCACGGTGACCTCCTGCAATTCGACCCCGTGGGCCCCGGCCTCACCCTCACCTGCAAGGAAGCGTCACTTCTGACCGAGGACAACCTTGTGCTGCGGGCTGCCCGTCTGTTGCAGCCGCACGCGCGCCGCCCGGCGCAGTGCCGGATTCACCTCGACAAGCGGGTACCGGCTGGCAGTGGCCTTGGCGGTGGCAGTTCGGATGCTGCGACCACCCTGCTGGGCCTCAATGCACTGTGGGACTGCGGCCTCGACATCCCCTCGCTCTGCAGCCTGGGTCTGCAGCTCGGCGCTGACGTTCCGGTGTTCGTGAACGGACAGACTGCGCTGGCTTTCGGTGTGGGTGAAATACTGGAAAATCAGCAGCTTCCCGAACACTGGTACCTGGTGCTCACCCCGTCTTGCAGCATCTCGACGCGGGAAATTTTCCAGCACCCCGAATTGACAAGAAATGGGGGCTCCACCACAATGCGCGCCTTTCCGTTTTGGGGTAGCCGGAACGACTGCGAGGCGGTTGCCTTCCAGCGGTTTCCGCAGGTTGCGCAGGCGAAAAACTGGTTGGCTCGGCAGGTTGCTGCGTCAGCGGATGTCCCGGATACACCATGGGTGCAGGGGCGCATGACAGGCACTGGGGCCAGCGTGTTTGCCAGCTTCACCCGTCGCGAATCCGCTGAGGCAGTGCTGGCCAGGCTGGCCGCAGACCGCCGGCACTTCGACCCCGGCTGCCGCGGTTTCGTGGCACGGGCAGTGAACCGGTCCCCTCTGCAGGACGCCCTCGCTGCCCAACGCGGGACCTGACAGCCGGCAACAACGAAACGAAGGGATTTTGGGGTGTCGCCAAGCGGTAAGGCACCAGATTTTGATTCTGGCATACGTTGGTTCGAATCCAGCCACCCCAGCCATTTTGAACAGTCGCCCAGGAAACACTCCCCATGGCCAACAACCTGATGGTTTTCAGCGGCAACGCCAATCCCGAGCTGGCGCTGAAGGTGGCACGGTGGCTGGGGGTTCCGCTGGGACGCGCGAACGTGCGCAAGTTCAGCGACGGCGAAATCAACGTCGAGCTCAATGAAAACGTGCGCGGTCAGGACGTCTTCATCATCCAGCCGACCTGCTCCCCCACCAACGACAATCTCATGGAACTGCTGCTTATGGCCGATGCGCTGCATCGCTCGTCTGCCGACCGCATCACCGCGGTGGTGCCCTACTTCGGCTATGCGCGGCAGGATCGTCGTGTGCGCTCCGCGCGCGTTCCGATCAGTGCCAAGGTGGTAGCCGACATGATGGGGGCAGCCGGCATCAACCGCGTGCTTACCATCGACCTGCATGCCGAGCAGATCCAGGGCTTTTTCAGCATTCCTGTCGACAACGTCTACGGCTCGATCGTGCTGGTGGAAGACGTCCGCGCCCAGAACTACGAAAATCTCACGGTCGTGTCCCCCGACATAGGCGGCGTGGTGCGCGCCCGGGCCTTTGCCAAGCAGCTGGGCACCGATCTGGCCATCATCGACAAGCGCCGACCCAAGGCCAACGAAACCGAGGTGATGCACCTGATAGGCGAGGTGCGCAACCGTACCTGCCTGATCGTCGACGACATGGTCGATACGGCCGGCACGCTCTGCAAGGCCGCCGACGCGCTCAAGGCCGAGGGCGCACTGAAGGTGGTTGCGTACTGTACGCACCCGGTGCTCTCTGGCAACGCCATCGAAAACATCCGCAGCTCCACGCTGGACTCGCTGGTGGTTACCGACACCATCCCGCTCAGCGAGGCTGGCCGGCAGTGCGGCAAGATCCGGCAGCTGCCGCTGGCTCGCTACCTCGGCGAATGTATTCGCCGCGTCAGCAACGAAGAATCCGTCAGTGCCATGTTCGAGGAAGGTTGATCCCCGGCGGGCAATGAAGGCAAACCCTCCGACCGGTCGGTCGCAGACCGGCGCGGAGACAACGGGCTACGGCCCATCATGATGACGGCAGTCGCGCTCGACGCCCTGCCAGAGGAAATCACAATGTCCAAACAACAGTTCGTCCTGGAAACCAAAACCAGGGCAGCCGCAGGGAAAGGTGCGAGCCGCCGCCTGCGCCGGAGCGAAGCCGCAGTGCCCGCCATTCTTTACGGCGGCGGCAAGGCCCCGGCCAACATCTCGGTGACGCACAAGGATCTTGCGCATGCCGTGCAGAACGAGGTGTTCTTCACCTCCATCATTACCCTCAACATCGAGGGCACTGCCGAAAGTGCCATCATCAAGGACCTGCAGCGCCATCCGGCCCAGCCGCGTATCCTGCATGCCGACTTCCAGCGCGTGCAGGACGATGTGGAACTGCACATCAATGTGCCGCTGCACTTCCTCAATGAGGCCAGCTCCATCGGCGTCAAACAGGGCGGGGGCATCGTTTCCCACCTGATGACCGAACTGGAAATCACGTGCCTGCCGAAGAATCTGCCTCCCTTCATCGAGGTGGATATCGCGGGTCTCGGTCTCGGCCAGTCCCTGCATATCTCGGACCTCAAACTGCCGGAAGGCGTTCGCAGTGTGTCACTGAGCCATGGTGCCAGCGGCGATCTCGCCGTCGTCTCCATCAACCTGCTGAGAAAAGAAGATGCCCCGGCGGCGGCAGCTGCCACGCCTGCCGCTGCGCCAGCGGCTGCCAAGGCAGCTCCTGCCAAGGCTCCGGCCAAGAAGTAAGCCTGCACCGCTGAACCCCCAGGGTCATGAGCAACGGCATTGCGATGATCGTGGGCCTCGGTAACCCGGGCCCGCAGTATGAAGCCAATCGTCACAATGCCGGCGCCCTGCTCCTCGCCGCGCTGGTGCACTCACAGCGCGGCAGCCTCCGCCCCGAGGCCCGTTTCAAGGGTCAGGTCGGCAGGGTCGACATCGGCGGACAGGAAGTCCGCCTGCTCTTCCCCAGCACGTTCATGAACAAAAGCGGCGATGCCGTGCAGCCGATGGCTCAGTTCTACAAGCTGGAGCCTGCGCAGATTCTGGTGGCCTACGACGAACTCGATCTGCCGCTCGGCACCACCCGCCTGAAATCCGGCGGCGGCCACGGGGGCCACAACGGCGTACGCGACATCATCCGCGCACTGGGCTCCGCTGACTTCCTGCGGCTGAGGCTGGGTATCGGCCACCCCGGTCACGCCGACAAAGTACTGGGGCACGTGCTTGGGGACTTCAGCAGAGCGGAGCAGGCACTGATCGACGAAGAATTCCACAAAGCGCTCGCGGTGCTGCCCTTGCTCGTGCAGGGCAAGCTGCAACTGGCCATGAACCAGCTCCACACCACCCCCAAGCCGGCAACGCCAGACTCCGGCGCCGACTCGACCACGCCAAAGGACCTCTGACATGGGCATCAAATGCGGCATCGTTGGCTTGCCCAACGTGGGTAAATCCACCCTGTTCAACGCGCTCACCCAAGCCGGTATCGCCGCGGAAAACTTCCCCTTTTGCACCATCGAGCCCAACTCGGGCATCGTGCCAGTCCCGGATCACCGCTTGAACGCGTTGGCGGAGATCGTCAAACCGGAAAAAGTCGTACCGACGGCCGTCGAGTTCGTCGACATTGCCGGCCTGGTGGCGGGGGCCTCCAAAGGTGAGGGTCTTGGCAACAAGTTCCTCGCCAACATCCGCGAGTGCGACGCCATCGCGCATGTGGTGCGCTGCTTTGTCGACGACAACGTCATCCATGTGGCCAACACCATCAACCCGGCAAACGACATCGAGGTCATCAACACCGAGCTGGCGCTGGCTGACCTCGAGACGGTAGAGAAAGGTCTCGACCGTGCCACCAAGGCGGCCAAGGGTCAGGACAAGGACGCCATGCGTGCGCGCGATGTGCTGACCCGGGTGCGGGCCCATCTGGATCAGGGTCGGCCGGTGCGGAGCCTGGATCTCGATCGCGAGGAGCAGGCGGCATTGCAGCCCTACCACTTGCTCACCGCCAAACCCACCATGTACATCGCCAACGTCGATGAAAAGGGTTTCAGCGACAATCCCTACCTCGACAAAGTACGGGACATCGCGGCGGCCGAACACTCGGTGGTGGTCGCGATCTGCAACAAGCTCGAAGCAGAGATCGCCGAACTGGCTGCCGACGACAAGACCGCCTTTCTTCAGGACCTCGGCATGGATGAGCCGGGCCTCGACCGGGTGATTCGCGCTGGTTACCAATTGCTCGGCCTGCAGACCTACTTCACAGCCGGTGTAAAGGAGGTGCGTGCGTGGACCGTCAAGATCGGCGCCAGTGCCCCCAAGGCAGCGGCGGTCATCCACACCGACTTCGAGAAGGGTTTCATTCGAGCCGAAGTGGTTGCCTACGATGACTTCGTGAAACATCGCGGCGAACAGGGCGCCAAGGACGCCGGCAAATGGCGCCTGGAGGGCAAGGAGTACATCGTGCAGGACGGCGATGTGATGCACTTCCGCTTCAACGTCTGACGATCAAGATCGGACCGTCGGGAGGCAGGCTGGGGCGGAATGCGGTGCAGGCTTGAGCTTGACCGGAGCGTCCCGTAAACTTCGCGGCCTCACGTTTTTGTGGCGATGTAGCTCAGCTGGTTAGAGCACCGCATTCATAATGCGGGTGTCGGTGGTTCAAGTCCACCCATCGCTACCAATCTTATGTCCAGCCCAATCCGCTCTCGACCAACAAACCCAGCAAATGCTGGGTTTTTTATGCTTTTCTCTCCCGTGACGACCGACTACGTCCACTTGAAGCCAGGTCTGACTGGGGGTACTTTTGGGGGGATTACCGTTTTTAGGGGGGATTACCCTTTTTATCGATGTTCACCACATACGACAAAAGAGAGTCGGAGCTGATCACCTCTTCGTAGTCTGCGCCACCAACATCCAGTGCCTCGAAACACATAGATATCAACCTCTGCCCTGAGTTCGTACCGATTGGTGTCTTGATATCAAACCCTTCTCCAACCCCATAACTAACAGTGAACTCATGTTTGCCAATTGGCCAAACACTATATTGGTGAAAATACCTATTCACATACCAGTCCGCTGCTTGACGATGAAGCGATAGGTTGAACCACAACACCATACCACCTGCACCGTTCCACCCACCGGGAAACGTGGCAAGAATACGTCGCTTATTTAAATCATCTCCGCCATTTTTGGAGACCAAAGGATCTACCTGTGGCACCACCATTGCAGAGCGCTTTGAAATCTCTCGTGTCACGATATACCTTCCGTCCCTTAGCGACGTCTCCTTAGCTAGTCCCCTGTCGACGTACCACCGTGCTCAGTAGCACTCGGCTCCACAGTCCAGGGTTCACCGTAACTGCCTTCATGGCATAGCAATTCCAAGCGCGCGGCGTGGCACCTACAGCTTTTTGACTTTCTCCCAGGGCAACGCGGCGCTGGAGAAATGTCCCCACCGAGCCACCTCAATGAGCCCGCCCGGGTTGAACGCAGTGCCACTCACCAGCAAGCTGAGATCGAACAGCGAGGCGGCCTCCTTCAGTCGAGCCTGGTAGCTACCACTGCCCACCACGCTGACTACCCGGGCGCTGCGGTCACCTGGAGTCCACGCCAACGTGACGGTCGCCTCGTGAGTCAGCCCTAGCCGAACGAGCATCTTCGCCACACGCCGGGCATGCAGGCCGCCGGCACGATCGGCTTTGAAAAAATCCTTACCAGACCAGGCGCCACCCCCGATCGGAACGCGGGGGCCGTAGGCATCAACCACAAGCTTCTTACCGGAGAGGCCATTGTCGCCCTCAGGCCCACCCACCTCGAAGTCCCCGGCGCCATTGACCGAGAGATGGTCTGGCAATGCAGCAGAAAAACCGGGCAGTGCCTTGGATGCGTCCACCAGTACTTGCTGCAAGGCCAGCCTCACTGCGCGATGCAGGGCAACCTCGTCGGCATGAATGCGCTGCTGAAGCGAACAGCTGAAATCGCGCAGCCACCATGCCATGGGCACACCCGCCGCGTCGGTGTGCTCCTCCACTATCACGAGCACCTTGCCATCGGGTCCCAGGTTCAGCGCTGGCTGCTCGGCACGCAAACGGTATAGCCGCTTTGCCACCGCCCCCACCAGCCATTGCTCCACCGGCAGGTGGTTGGTGGCTTCGAGGTGGTTGGCATAACCGATACAGATCGCCTGATCATCCGAGAGCTCACGAAACTCAGCCTCGCCCGGCTCCAGGGGGCCGAGGCACAGATTTGAGACAACACAAACCTGCTGCGGGGCCGGGTACCAGTGTTCGTCGTAACCGGCGGTGCGATAGACCTCCTGAACCAGAGCAGTGACATCGATATCTGCGGCGCCGGGGCACGCCACACGTCCGGTGATGTAGACATGGTCGCGGTGCACTGCCACCTCGACGCCTACCAGGGCGCGCGGGTCGCGCTGCCAGGCTTGCTCCACCAACGCATCGGCGATGGCATCGCTGAGCTTGTCCGGGTGGCCGGGAAAAATGAATTCTGCCGGGTAGAGTTTCTGGGTCATGGTGCATCTCCAATGCAAAGGGTATCGGTGTAGTTGGCCAGACCCGCAAGGTCGTTGCGGTTTGTTTGATGCCCCAGGTAGGCCACAGCCACCTCGGCATTCTCAAGTGTTCGTCGGTGCAGCCCCTTGGGGGAGCCAACCCATCCATCGGTGACGATCAAGACACGCCGGATGTCATGGGCAGCCATGTGTTCAGCGACCGCCTCAATGCTGGTGCCGCCGGTACTGCTACAACGCCCTGCGCGAAGCTCAGCGCGGGTGATGTCCACCACCTTGGTAGAAAACAGGTGGATCTTGGGATGGAGGAATTCCTCGCAATCCCGTGCGGCGGCATAGAGTGGCTGCAAGACCCCCTCCATGCTTCCCGAAACATCGAGGTAGACATGGACAAGCGCACCGCTTTGTCGCCGCTTCTTCCAAGGGACAGCAGCAGGGTGCAGCAGATTAGGCACGCCCATGGCGTGCAACACGCTCGATCGCCGCGACCAGACAGGAACTGGGCTTTGAATGCACGTGTGGGCGACCGAGATCTGCGGCAAGCGGCTCGTCCCCTTGACACCCGCTACCTTACGGATCAACGCCCGAAGCACGCTACGCGGCGGCCGTACTCGCGGCGCGGACACCGTGGACTCATTGAGCACATCAGCCAATGAGCGGCCACGTATCGGGTCGGGGGGTTGCGGCCACTGCTCGACCAATTCACGCACCAGGTCGAACAGCACTGGCGAGCCGCGTTGCAGATCGGTGTGCTGACCATCGCCCGGGTCGTGTCCACCCAGTAAAGGCACCTCACCCACTCCACTGGCATCAGTCTTCACCAGCAGGCGCGGCAACAGTTCGTGCACCTCGTGGTAGCTGGCGCCCGCCTCCGAGTACAGGGCAGCGTGTACGTCCTGCACCTGCTTTTGCAGTGTGGGGTCAAGCAGATCCAAGACCGGGGAATTTGAAAAGCCAGCCGCAGGCCAACCGCTGGGCGGTCGCAGCAGACAGTCGGGGAACCGGTCTTCACGGTAATAGTCCGTAAAGAACGATGTGAACGCCCGGTCGGGAAACATGCGGCAAACGAGGCCGTTGATGACGGCGTCGAACACAAAGTTCTGCTCCCATGTCAGCCGGGGAAATAGCGTGGTATGCCCGAGCAGCACGTGATGGAGCTCGTGCATCACCAGCATCAGCAGCTTTTCCGGGGAGTCAGCGTGTTGGGCCACAAAGTGCGGGTTGATGAGCAGGCGGGGTTGCGCGCGACACTCCACCGCAGCGGTGGGTACGCGACTTGTGGCTACGATGTCGAGCAGCCGCAACAACCCAGTCATCGCATAAGACCCGCTGGGGAAAGCATCCAAAACAGCCTCGGCCAGTGACTGGCTGCTGGAGAGCGGCGCACCATCAGCAGCTTCGGGTGTTTGGATCACCCCATACGAAGTGATTGAACCTTTGCCTGTGGGGGAGACTTGAGCAACAGAGTCAGCGTGCTTTCGCTTGGTTACATGCCATGAATTCATGATTGGAATTTTCCAGATTGGGCTTTTCCGAGTGCGTCAATGAGGCCGGGGGGTATCAGAAGCGAGACACACCTCTGACTCAAAAGCCTGCTGAGCGTGGGCGTCTTGGCGCGCAACCAGACGGTGTCCGTACATTTGGTCAACACGGCCAGCGCCGCCAGCGGATCGGGCCAGAGCATCTCGTGCGACGGCAGGCTTTTGACCACCGCACACCCTTCTGGCAGCGGCAGCGCGGCCGCACGCTGGTTGATGAGTTGCACCAGATGCCGAGACGCCGAATCGGCGGAAGCCCCCTCTTGCAGTAGCTCCAGACTGGCGAGGATGTCGGCGGGACTGTCAAGCTTCAGGTGTGCCGCCAATTCAAAACGCACACAAGACCCGTGTTGGTTGATATTGCTGTACCGCAGCGAGGTCACCCCGGATCCACCGGGACCAGTTTGCTGAACCAATCCGGACAACCCGCTGTACCTCACCACGCTCTTGGGTGGGGCGCTCATGTTGTGCAGCAGCGGTGAGGAATCATCGGCACGCACTCGGCTCATGGGCACCTCACCAGAGTGTCGGTCTGGCTGAAGGCATGAAAGGCGCGCTCGGCTTCCTCCGGAGTCTGTAGCTCCTTCTTTGCAAAGAGCGATGCGAGGGCATTGGCCTGAAGATGGGCGCGCGGATCGGCTGGATCCAAACGGGCCAGCAGGTCCTTGAGCTTTCCCCACGCCTGGTAACGGCCTTGGCTCGCGTGCAGCGTTTCACTGAATTCAGCGGGCGTGGCGATGTCCCGATACTGTTCCCCAATCTGCGAGGCCACGGCCGCGTTGAGCCGCCCCACAGCACCGGTTTCAAAGAGGTGCACGATGGCCGCCTCGCGCGCGCCGGTTGGCATCTGCGCCAATGCATCTGCTATTACCCGCGAGAACTCGCCTTTGGGCAGGCGGGTCGCGCGTACCGCCAACTTGAAGCGCTCCAGCGGCTCAGCGGTGGCCAGGATCGCGCGAAGGGGGTCTTGTGGACTAAGGCTGACCGCACGTATTGCCTCCCGATGCGCGGCCAGCAACTTGACCTCCGCCACCGGCAGGCCCTCGGCACGCTGGGGCAGACATGACCGCAGCGCCAGCAGGGCGCTATCGGCAAACGCGCCCCCGGGCTGCAAGGCCAGAACGCTGGCATGAACGGCCAACACCGCTTGATACAGCAAGTTGGCACGGCGAGGACTCAGCTCGATATTCGCCTGCGACAGCAGCGGCATCAGCGCGAAGACGTAATCGGCCGTGGCGTCTGCACAGTCCTGCTCTACCGCTTTCAGGAAGGCACGGGCCAGAGCCAGCGAGTCAGCGAGGCGGGCAGCGTCCTGTGGACCGAACGTCCGCGTCTGCGAGCGGATTACTGCGCGTTTTTCCGCTGGTGAGAACTCCGCCCAGGCGGGCATTTGGACGACGAACGCAAACCGGTCGGCCAGCGCGCGGTCCAGCGGTTCCGAGCCTGCATAGTCGCCCTCATCGGCGCCAACGGTGGGCGGGTTCATGGCCGCCCAGCGGTAGCGCAGCCCATCGATATCAAGACCCTGAACCTTGCGCTCGTGGATGATCGGAAAGAGCTTGTTCTGGATGTCAGGCCGACAGCGACTGATCTCATCAAAGATCACCGCACCCGCGCCCCAGATGGCGGCGGGAGTCTTGAGATATTCCAACGTCCGGTCCGCCGTCGGGACCGGAAAGCCCACCAAATCGTCGAAGTTCAGCAGGCTGGCGTTGTAGTGCCGGAAGGTCAGTCCGAGCGCCGAGGCGACACGGCTTAGCAGCAAACTCTTGGCAGTGCCATGCGGGCCAATCAGCAGAAGAGGTTGCTCGGTGAGCAGCGCCGCCAGCAATGGCGCCTCGATCGATTGCAGGCCGATCAGCCCCAGCGGCTCGAGCCAACTGCCGGGGCGAGAGGTAGATTCTTTTTTCATGTGTTGCTCCTGTCGTCCAGTCTCTCCGCAGGCGCGGCGAAGCCTGGACGGAGAGGCAACACCAACGCTTTAGCAGCACTTGTGAATCGCCCTGCAAGTTGTCACTTAAATCGGCGATGGGTCAGCGACCCGTGGTGGAGGGCTCAGATCAATGTCGTACCCTCCTGTGTGTGTTCAATTGCGTGTCGTGGCCTTTCGCTACCCAGTACTCGGTGCACCAGCTCAAGCCGGGGGCACCCGAGTAGCCAAGCGAACCGAGATGAAACACACGCTTGCGGCGCTTCAGGGCTGCGGAAAGCTGCAGGACGTTGCTTTTACTCATCGCTGATCTCCGCTCAATGGCTGGCTGGAACCTGGGGTTGCTGTATTCAATCCACCGGCCAGACCGCCGCCTCACCGAGCAGGTCATTCAGTGCCTCTGTGTGTGTTGCAAAAACATCCCACACCTGTGGCGAGTCCTCGGCGGCAGCGCCATTGCTCATGGTGAAGACCGCGTATCCAGCGACTTCTCCGCGGATCTCAATCGGTGTGATCCAGACGGTTGAGGCAGACTCATCGCAGTCTTTTGCTATTTGCATGGCCCTGATCTTTTGCCACTGGCGGAACTCGTCATCAGTGAGGTCCCGTCCGCTGGATTCGATTTCGCTGATTTTTTCAGCACTCCACACCGTGTCGACGCAGTCGAGCATGCCGTCGAACTCCGGGAGACTGTCTATATAGCAGCAGGAGTAGGAAGCAGCGCCGGGGGTGGCGTAGATGAATTCCCATCCGTCATCCTTCGAGGCACGCAGTTTTCTGCACGCGACGTTGGTCAGGGTTTTCTTGTTGAAGTCAGGCATTGGGGTCTCCGTGGTTTCTCGGGCTCAGCAACGCGGCCATGGCATGCACGATGGGCGTTAGCAGCAGCCAGGTCTCGCTCGGGCGCGCGTGTGGCAAGGTCCCCTGTTGCTCCCGCGCCTGTTTAAGGATGCCCTGCACAGAGCTGATGAGGCGTCTTGTCTCTGAGCCCCCGGGGGATGAGAACGGCTCACCCTGTGCGTGCCAGAGTTCGACCACGCACAGGGCGGCCGCCGCCAGGTCTTCGTCCCAGGTCAAGTGATGCCAGGCCCGGGCCATGCTTTCGAACGTGAGATCCGCGTCTGGTGGGCAGTGGATCTGGAAGTACGCCGCTGGCTTTGCAAGGAGTCTGGTCTTGAAGGCGAGCTTGGTTTCCAGCGTGCTCACACGCTGCTCCAGCTCTTCTGCCGCGGCTCGCTCACGAAACAGCGCGATCCGGTAGCAGATCGCGGATTCCTTGAAAAGCGCGGCCGCGGACGCGAAGTCCTCGTGCGCCAGCGCCTGCTCCGCGTCGGCAAAGAGCTGCTTGAGGGCAGCCTTTTTGCCCTTCAGTGCCTGCCTTAAAAGAATTGCTTGGTCTTCGGCCGTCATGACGGTGGGCTCCTGTACACGTTTGTCGGACAGTGCCGACTCACGAGGAGCTGGGGCACCGCTTTAGCTGCATTTCTAGACCGCCCGCAAGTTGAAGATTAAATCGGCGGCTGTTTCTCCGGGCGCAAAAAACCCGCTCGGCTTGGCCAAAGCGGGTTTCAGGAGAAACTCTCTTTAGCTCGATTTATAAAGCGCCGGCAAGCTGAGACAAATGGGCGCTGACGCGTGAACGGTAGTGAGGCTGCTCAACACTGTCAACACCATTTTCAAAAAACAATGCAGGCCACCGCGCAGCGCCAGCGCCGGCGCAGTTCGCCCCACGCCTGAGCAACAACTGAAATTGGCATATTGACAGTTACAATCCAGACTGGCACTATGCCAATCACCTTCAAGGCCCGCGCCGCGGGCCGAATCCCCTCGGGTCTCCCCATGTTCAAGGTAATGGACCGGCTGCGCAGTGATTTTCAGGGCTCTGCCGACGCGCTGATCCTCAAGGCGCAGGAACTGGCCAAGACGCTGCAGTTGCATCAAGAAGGCAACGAACGGCTTTTGCGCCACTATGTGTCGATGGGCGTGGTGGACAAGCCCTCGCGCGAGGGGCGCGATGCCCTCTACGGGTTCCGCCACCTGGTGCAGTTCGTGGCGGCCAGGCGGCTGCTGGCCGAGGGTTACTCGCTCACCAAGATCGCCGGTTTCACCTCGGCCGTCACCACCGACATCCTCACCGCCTACCTCGAAAAGCCCGGGCCCACCAGCGAAGCGGAATTGCTGGTCGCGGCTTTCCGCAGCGAACACACGGACAGCAACGCCACGGCCCGGGTTGCGGGCCGTTCCCCACCGCCCCGCCCCATGCACAGCCGGGCCACCGGCATGGGCATGGTCGACGTGATGCACGAAATGCGCGAGATGGAGGAGCGGGTGCACGACCAGATTACCCGCCTGCAGCGCCAGGTACACGCCATGGTAGACGACGCCATCCGTGACGTTGGCTCCCAGTTACAGGCACAGCACGCCGATCCGCTGGCGCTCAAGCAAGCGGTTGGCTCGCTCGCGAAGCTCATGGACGATGCCACCCGGCGTTTCGACCACATGCTGCAAAAGCCGCTGCAAATGATCGAAAAGCAGATGGACCAGCAGCGGTACCTGTTCGAAGAAGCCTACAAGCAGAAAGACATGCTGGAGCAGATCTTTGGGCGGCTGTTCAACAAGCAGCAGCACGATGTGCGCGGCTTCCTCGAGGAACAGACCAAGGGCTTTGGCGAAATGCTTGCACTGCAGCGACGTTTCCAGCAGGACCTCGGCTCGCAGCTGGACCGCTTCCACAGTGAAGTGAACGCCAGACTGGCAACCCTCGAATCCCGTCTTGACACGCTGCAAGACCTGCCTCCCCCGACTCCCCAAACAAAAGAAGGTGCCGCATGAAAATCGTGATCAATCCCGTTCGGCCGGCGCTGTGCGATACAGCCGGAGACTTTCACCTGCTGGTGCGGCTGCAGTCCGAACCCGAGCCGGGCTTCCGCCGCACACCACTCAACCTTGTGCTGGTGATCGATCGCTCAGGCTCGATGGAGGGCAGCAAGCTGGAAGAAGCCAAGCGCTGCCTGAGTGACCTGATGGGGCGCCTGCACCCCACCGACCACGTCGGCGTGGTGCAGTACGACGACCAGGTAGACACGGTACTGCCGCTCGGAGCGGTGGAGCACAACAGCCCTCTGCTGGCGGCCATACTGCCGCGACTTCGCGCCGGCGGCAGCACCAACCTCCACGCAGGCTGGCTGCGGGCCGCCGAGATGCTGGCCCCGCTCACCGGTCGGGAAGCGGCGTGCCACATCATCCTGCTGTCCGACGGAAACGCCAACGTGGGGCTCACCGATCCGGTCCGCATCAGCGCGCACGTTGCCGCCCTTGCCGATGCCGGCGTGACCACCACCACCGTGGGGCTCGGCACCGACTTCAACGAGACGCTGATGACTACCATCGCCAAGGCCGGGCGCGGGTCGGCGCACTACGGCGAGCGCGCCATCGATCTGGCGGAAACCTTCGACGCCGAGATCGGCCTGTATTCGCAACTGCAGTGGCGCAACGTGGACCTGCAAATCAGCAACGGGCCAGCCGACCTGACACTGCTCAACGCCTACGCACGCTCGGAACACGGCTGGCGCCTGCCGGCGGTGGCACTGGGGTCGGAGTGCTGGGCCTTGCTGCGCATGCCGCTGCGGCAGGCGCTGCGCGCCCAGCGCGAGCATGGCACGGTACTCGCGGTGCAGGTACGCGCCACCGATGCCCAAGGTACGCAGCAACTGTTTAGCGCCAGCCTGACGCTGCCGGAAGTGTCGCCGCTCGACTACGCGGCACTGCCCATGCACGAACTGGTCGCGCGGCGCATGAACGAAATCGCCGCGGCCGACCTGCAGCTACGCATTCGCGACGCGGCCCTTGGGGGCGACTGGCACCACGTAGAGGCGCTGCTCGGCGAGTTGGAGTTGCTGGGCCGGCACGAACCCTGGGTGGCTGCCTCCATCGCCTTCACCCGGCAGCTCATGCGCGAGCGCGACGAACAGCGCATGTCCAAGGAAATGCTCTACAAGTCCTCGCGCATGCAGACTCGCCTCTCCAGCATCGAAGAACCGCTGTTCTCCCAGCGGCAGGATGCCGAGGAGCAGGCCTTCCTGCGACGCAAGATGACGGAGGGACGGCGGACCGAAGGGTAAACAGGACGAACTGCGCCGCGCAGGCATTCCAGATGACCATGCAGGGGGATGGATCCCCGTACGGGATGCTACTCTTCGGCGAAGTTGCGCATGGTAAATGTGCGCCCCCATGGAGCCCGCATGAGCCAATTGATTGACAAGCCCGGCCTCATACAGCTGCTGCGTTCCCAGTTCCGGCTTGACTGGCGCGGCATCCATGGAGCGCCGCACTGGGCACGAGTACGGCACCATGGGCGACACCTGGCGCGCGTACGCGGCGCTGATCTCCTGGTAGTGGAACTGTTCGCGCTGCTGCATGACAGCCAACGCCACAACGACTGGCACGACCCGCGGCACGGCCACCGCGCCTCGGAATTTGCCGCCTCGCTGAACGGGCGCTTCTTCGATCTTGCATCCAAGCAACTGGATCAATTGACCTTCGCCATGATTCAACACAGCGACGGCCGCATGGCAACAGATGCCACCGTACAGTCATGCTGGGACGCAGACCGACTGGATCTGGGCAGGGTGGGAATCCGGCCCAGTTCGCATTTGCTGTCTGCTCAAGCCGCTGACCGCATCGACTATGCCTGGCTGCTCAGCACACGCTAGCCCTGTAGGATCGGTGAGGATGATGGTGACGTCTTATCCGGCGAATTTCCGTTCAATGGGCGAACGAAATTCTCTCCGAACGAGGCAGTTTTCTTGGGTACCCAGGAACATCATCGAGTTCTTGATTCTAAATTCGGGAAGCTTCTGCAGGCTTGTCAAAAGAAGTAAAGCAAGGAAACGACATCCCCCCGTCATTGAGTAGCACCAGCATTTGGAGTCCGATACCCTGATCGAGGAGATTGGGTAATCCCCGAAAAACCATCGACTTTGATTGCGGCGGTCACCGCCTCAATCCGTGTACATGGCAGTGGGTACTGGGCCATTAATAGTGGGGGAAATCACCTAACCCAAGTGCATGACCATCCCGGGGGTACAAATGGGGGTACCTTTTTTCCTTAAATCTCAAATACTTTTATTTTTCAATAACATAAATCACCTTTTCGGTAGCACCCATCGCTACCACCCTCCCTCACCGCCTGCTGCCACGCTCACCACGTCTCGTGCTGGTTTTCGTCGGCCTGTGCTTCCACCAGAATGTCGCCGAAGCGCTCGAAAGCGATAGCCTTGATTTCGTAAGACAGCTTCTGGAACAGATGCCTCGACGCCGCATTGCGGCGCCACATGGCGATGTGGGTGCGGGTGAATTCCTCGTCCTCCAGTTTGCGGGTCACCAGGCTCTCGGCCTGGTTCAATTCGGCCTGAATGAAGAGGTCCGGCAGGAAAGCGATACCCATGCCGAGCATGGCCATCAGCCGCATGGAAGACAGCGTGTTGGCCGGTGCCTGCCGCAGCAGCGCCGCCCCGTATTTGTCGCAGAGCGCCAAAAGCTGGCGGTACAGGTGGTGGCTTTCGTCGATGCTGATCACCGGCTGCTGATGCAGGTCTCGGCCCAACAACCGGGGCTTGCGAGCCAGTGGATGATCACTGTGGAACACGGCGCGCAGTGTCTCGCTGAACAGGGGGCGTACACGGTTGTTGCCGGTATTCATGGGCAGCACGGTGAGGATGAGATCGTAGTCGCCGGCCGCCAGGCCCTGCTCCAGTTGCCGCGGAATCGCCTCCTGTATCTGCAGTTTCAGCAAGGGGTAGCGCTTGTGCAGCTCCGGCAGCACACGTGGCAGCAGATAGGGTCCGATCGTGGGGCTGACTCCCATACGAAAGGTGCCCGCCAGTTCCTGCTGGCCCTGCTCGGACAGATCGGCCAGCTGCTGGTAGTGGTCGAGAATTTCGCGGGCCAGTGGCAGCAGTTCACGCCCGGCCGGCGAAAGCAGCGTGCCGGCCCGGGAGCGATCGAACAACTGCACGCCAAGCACTTCCTCCAGCGTGGCGATCTGCATGGTGAGCGCGGGCTGACTCAGTCCGAGTTGTTCGGCGGCCCCGCGGAAACTCGAGGCACGCGCAATGGTAAGGAAGTACTCGAGCTGCTTGATGCTTGGGCGCTTGACGTTCATGTTGTTATAGCCTGAGCAGGACGGGGGGCCGGCCAGTACTGGAGACCTCTAGGCACAGTGGTCGCCGCCCCGCGTAAAATAGCCTAATCGTTCAGCGAGTACAGCGCAGCATGCACAGCCCTGCCCCCCCAGCACCCGATTCCGGTCGCCCCGCCCCTGCCGCGCCGGAGGCCGAGCCCACCGCCGCTCCCCGGGAATACGACCGTAGCGGCCTCTATCCGGAGGAAGGCAAAGCCTTTCGGCTGTGGGCCATTCTCGGCTGGAATCTGCTGGTCGTGGCGCTGCTGGCCGCTGCAGCTGCTGCGCTCAACATCATGCTGCTGTAAGCAACTGGCAGCGCTCAGCCGTTCATCGCAGCGATGTACAGCTCGATCTGCTGCAGCCTCGCGATGGGGTCTTCCAGCTCCAGCAACACCTGTTTCTCCTTGTTGGCAATCGGCAGTAACTCACTCAGCCGCCAGGCCACCTCGCGCAGGTTGTCGAAGTTCATCGCCAGATTGAGGTCGGCCACCGCAGGATGGCGCGAAAGCCCCCGCAGCAGCTCGACATAGTCGACAAATTCATCCCTCACCTCGACCACGTTCGCGTCGACCGCGTCGTCGGGACGGAACTTCACCACGGCTCGACACAGGTTGTTGGCCTCGCGCCAGGTCTCCAGCACCTGGAAGGTCCGGCAGCCCTCGACTTCGATGCCGAGCAGACCATTGGACAACTGGTTCCAGTCGACCACCACGCTGTACGTGCCGACGCGATGCACATCGAGTCGCTTGCCGGGCTGGACCACCTCGGCGCCGGTGGCTATCAGCACGATGCCGAAGCCGCTGCCCTCGCGCAGGCACTGACGGATCATGTCGATGTAGCGCGACTCGAAAATCTGCAGGCTGATACGGCCCTTGGGAAACATCACCGAGTTCAGGGGGAACAGGGGAATGGTTTCCAGCAACTTCTCCACCTCAGCGCTCCTGCAGGGCCTGCAGCAGACGCAGATGCAGGCCCTCGAAGCCTCCATTGCTCATGATGACGATGTGGTCACCGGCACGGGCCTGCTGCCGCAGCCAGTCGAGGATGCGCTCGGTGGAATCCATGGCGTGGAAGTCGACCGCTGCCGCTGCCGCGATGGCATCGAGATCAAGCCTGGCGGCGGCTGCGCGATACCAGAGCACGGTATCGGCAGCGGCGAGCGAGGCCGCCAGCGTGTGCTGGTGATGGCCCATTTTCATGGTGTTGGAGCGGGCCTCGATCACCGCCAGTACCCGGCCCGCCGCCCCTTGCCGTGTCAGCGTGGCGCGCAGGCCGCGCAATGTGGTGTCGATGGCTGTCGGATGATGGGCAAAGTCGTCGTACACGTGAATGCCGGCGATTTCTCCGATCTTTTCCAACCGACGCTTCACCCCCTCGAACGTACAGAGCGCCTCGGCACTCACCCGCAGCGGAATACCGGCATGCGCGGCGGCAGCGGCCGCCGCCACGGCGTTCTGCATGTTGTGGTCTCCGAGCAGGGACCAGCGCACCTCGGCGCTCTCACTGCCTCGCGCGATGCGCAGGGCAGAACCATCGGCACTGAGGGCTTGGTAGGTCCAGTCGGCACCGGCGCTGCCGTCGACACCACAGCGCTGGATCGGACACCAGACAGTGCGGGATTTCTCACCCTGTACCGCAAAGATCTGCTCGAGGGCAGCCGAGCCGGTTGGCGCGACGATCAGACCGAGTGACGGCAGCGTTTTGCACAGATGCTGGAACTGGATCTGGATGTCCTCCAGCGACCTGAAGATATCGGCATGATCGAATTCGAGGTTGCCCATGATGCAGGTGCGCGGCAAGTAGTGGATGAACTTGGAGCGCTTGTCGAAAAATGCACTGTCGTACTCGTCGGCCTCGATCACGAAGAAGCTGGAACTGCCGAGCCGCGCCGAAACGCGGAAATTCCTCGGCACACCCCCGATGAGGTAGCCGGGATCCATGCCGGCGTGCTCGAGGATCCAGGCCAGCATGCTGGTGGTAGTGGTCTTGCCGTGGGTTCCTGCCACAGCCAGTACCCAGCGCCCGTGCAGCACATGCTCGGCGAGCCAGGCTGGTCCCGAGGTGAACCGGAGTCCCCGCTCCAGCACGTACTCCACCGAGGGATTGCCGCGCGAACAGGTGTTGCCGATCACGACCAGATCCGGCTTGTTGTCGACCAGATGCCGGGGGTCGTAGCCGCTGCAGAGCGCGATGCCCTGCTCCTGCAACTGCGTGCTCATGGGCGGGTAGACGTTCTGGTCGGAACCGCTGACCTCGTGGCCCAACTGCTTGGCCAACACGGCCAGACTGCCCATGAATGTGCCGCAAATGCCGAGAATATGAATTCGCATGAGGACTGGCCACGCTGGAAAAACCGCCGGGATTGTCGCACGGATCAACGGCAGCGGAGCAATCGCCGCGCCTCCGGTCTGAGCGCTTGGTGGAGGACTGGCCACCAGCCAACCCTGCCCCGCCCGGCACAGACGCTGACCGCAGCGATCCAGTAGAATGCCGCGCACAGTCGAAGGAGTTCCCATGAGCAACAACAACGTGTTTTATGCCCAGTCGGGCGGTGTGACGGCCGTCATCAATGCCTCTGCCTGCGGCGTGATCGAGACGGCACGGCAACTGCCTGCCTTCGGCAAGGTCTATGCCGGCCGCAACGGCATCATCGGGGCGCTGCGTGAAGAACTCATCGACACCAGCCACGAAAGCAGCGCCACCATCGCCGCCCTGCGCCACACACCGGCAGGTGCCTTCGGGTCGTGCCGCTACAAACTGAAGAGCGTCGAACAGAACCGGGCCGAATACGAGCGACTGATCGACGTCTTCCGTGCGCACAACATCGGCTATTTCTTCTACAACGGCGGTGGCGATTCACAGGACACGGCCAACAAGGTGGCGCAGTTCAGTCAGCAAATGCATTTTCCCATCACCTGCATCGGCATACCCAAGACCGTCGACAACGACCTGCCGATCACCGACTGCTGTCCCGGCTTCGGCTCGGTCGCCAAGTACGTTGCCGTATCCATCCGTGAGGCCGGTCTGGATGTTGCCTCGATGGCGGAAAGTTCCACCAAGGTCTTCGTGATGGAGGTCATGGGTCGACACGCCGGCTGGATCGCCGGCGCGGCGGGGCTGGCGGCCGAACAGGAAGGCGATGCGCCGCACCTGATCGTGTTCCCGGAGATCGCCTTCGACAAGGCGTCCTTCCTCGCCAAGGTGCACGAGTCGGTGTCGCGCTACGGGTACTGTGCCATCGTGGTCAGTGAAGGCGCCCACTATGCCGACGGCACCTTCCTCGCCGACGCCGGCGGCAAGGATGCCTTTGGCCATACCCAGTTGGGTGGTGTTGCGCCCTTCCTGGCGGCGATGATCAAGCAGGAACTCGGCTACAAATACCACTGGGCCGTGTCTGACTATCTGCAGCGGGCAGCGCGCCACATAGCCTCAGCCACCGACGTGGCGCAGGCCTATGCCATGGGTAAGGCTGCCGTGGAATTCGCCCTGGCCGGCAAAAATGCGGTGATGCCAACCATCGTGCGCGAAAGTTCCTCCCCGTACCGCTGGTCGGTGGGTGAGGCACGGCTCAGCGATGTCGCCAACGTCGAAAAGAAAATGCCGCGCGACTTCATCACCGAAGACGGGTTCGGCATCACCGCGAAGGCGCGCGAGTACTTTGCACCGCTCATTCAGGGCGAGGATTACCCGCCCTACCGCAACGGGCTGCCGCAGTATGCCCGCCTGCAACACGTGCTGGTTCCCCGGAAACTTCCGGCCTGGACCGGCAAGTAGGCCCGCTGCGATGGGTCGCATCCTGCTGGCCGGCGCATTGCTCGCGTTCGTGGTGGTGGGCGGCTGGCAGCTGACGGTACCGGGCCTTTACTACGACGAACTGCTATTCGTGGACGCGGCGCTGGGGCATCCGAACGGCCAGTTTCGCGATTTCTCGCTTGGCCCCGTGCCGGTCATGCTGATGACCTACATCGGCGCCCTGAAGGCCTGGCTCTACTATCCGATCTTCCAGGTGTTCAGCGTGAGCGCGACCAGCGTGCGCTTGCCGATGCTGCTGATCGGTGCACTCACCCTGTGGGTCAATGCCAAGGTGCTGGAGCGTGCCTTTTCGCGCCAGACGGCGCTGGTCTTCGTGCCGCTGGCGGCCGTGGAGCCGTCGACCCTGCTGCACACCCGGCTCGACTGGGGGCCGACGGCCCTGATGATGCTGCTGCGGGCGCTGCTGCTGCTCGGCGTAGTCAGCTGGATCCGCACGCGTGAACCCCGCTACCTGTGGCTTGCGCTGGGCGCTGCCGCGCTCGGCACATTCGACAAGCTCAACTTCCTCTGGTTCGGTCCAGCCCTGCTGCTGGCGCTGGTGCTCGTATACCCCGCCGTCATCCGGGATTTCTGGACGCAGCAGCGCCGACGGTGTCTGGCCGTGCTGGGCGGCGGTGGCGTGGCAGCGGCCTTGCTGCTGGCCTATACCTCGCGTGTGGTCGCACTCAGCGACGATACGGGCACTTTCGATCTGCTGTACCGCTTCGCCGTGGTGCGGCAGCTGCTCACCGGTGAAGTGGCGGGCGTAGGAGTGTATTCCGTGGTTACCACGCGCGACGATCTGTGGAGCTTGGCTGCTCCTCACCTGCAGATTCTGCTGGTGGCTGGTGTCGGGGCGCTGTTCTGTGGCCTGTGGTACCGCGCGCGAATCGCGTGGCGCATGCTGGTCTTTCTGGCCCTGTTCTTTTTCTTCACGCTGCTGGCGCTCTACTTCACTCCGCAGGCGACCGGGCCTCATCACCTCGCGACCCTGGTGCCAAGCTGGCTGTTTGCCCTGGCTGCCCTGCTGGCGCCGGCTTTCGAGGGTGACAAGCCCTGGCGGCGCCCCCCGGCGGTGCTGGCCGTGCTGCTGATTGCGGTGGTCTGCGGTTCATCTCTCAGGATGGTCTGGTATTCGCTGGAAGGATTTGCTGCCGCGCCCAAGCCAGCCTGGGATGCAGGCTCCACCCGTCTCGCAGAGACACTCCAGCAGTTCCCTGGCCAACCCATCGTGACGGTGGACTGGGGCAGCGCGACCACGATCAACGGTCTGACCAACGGCGGGGCGGAGATCCTCGATGAGTGGCCGCTGTTCCTGCAACCGCTCGACGAGGAGCACGCGCGGCACTTCGAGGCCCTGTTGCCGCGGCAGCCGCTGTTCGTGGTACCCGCCGAGGGCAAGGCAAACTTTCCGGCGACGCGCGAGACATTTTTTGCGGCGGCCGCGGCTCGGGGCTGGACGCTGCAGCGCCTCAGCACCATTCCTGCCTACGACAGCACGCCACTCTACGAACTCTACCGGGCCGGCCTGCCGACCCTGCCACCGTGAATCCTGGACCATGCTCTACACCATCTTCTCCGTGATCGCCCCCGTATTTCTCTGCGCCCTGCTGGGGTTTCTGTGGGTGAGGAAGGGTCTGCCCTTCGACACGCCATTCGTGTCGCGGCTGGTGCTGGAGATCGGTGCGCCCTGCCTGATCTTCTCCTCGTTCATGGAGCAGGACATCGACATGGCGACATTCGGCACCATGGCCAAGGCAGCGCTGCTGTCCATGCTGCTGTTCGGTATCGTCGGCGGCAGCATCCTGCATCTGGCCGGACTGGACCAGCGAACCTGGCTGCCGTCCCAGGTATTTCCCAACTCCGGCAACATGGGACTGCCGCTCTGCCTGCTGGCCTTTGGCGAAGAAGGGCTGGCGCTCGGCATGACCTACTTCATGGTGATGACAGTCTTCAGCTTCACGCTGGGCGTGATGATCACCTCCGGCAAGCTCACGCTGCGCGAGTTCGCCAGCAATCCCACCTTCGTCTCGGTGCTGATCACACTGCTGTTCCTGTTCACGGGCACCAAGCCCTGGGGCTGGGTGCAGAACACCACGCAACTGCTCGGGGATTTCACCATCCCCTTGATGCTGATCGCGATGGGGGTGTCACTGGCACGCTTTCGCATCACCAGCGCAGGCCGCAGTCTGCTGATTGCGGCGCTGCGCCTCGGCATGGGTTTCGTGGTGGGCGTCGGCGTAGCCGAACTGTTCGGCCTCACGGGCGTCATGCGCGGCGTGACGATCCTGCAGAGCGCCATGCCGGTTGCCGTGTTCTCCTATCTGTTCGCGGTCAGGTACAACCGCAGTCCGGAGGAAGTGGCGGGCACCGTGGTGATTTCCACCCTGCTGTCATTTGCCAGTTTGCCGGCACTGCTGTGGTACGTGCTCTGAGCAGCGCTGCCGGGGCCGGCGCGTCGCAGTCCGCCAGGGGCTCAGCCCGCAACCGCCGTCGGCTCCGGCTCAGGGGGCCACGCGCGTGAGCTGCCAGCCACCGGCACCCTCGCGGGCATAGCGGAAGCTGTCGTGGAGGCGATGCGCGCCTCCCTGCCAGAAATCGATGGTGCGCGGCTCGACGCGGAAACCACCCCAGTGCGGTGGTCGCGGCACAGGTCCATCACCAAACCTTGTCTTCACCGCCTCCAGCCGCGCCAGCAAGGCCGCTCGCGAAGGCAACGGCTCGCTCTGCGGCGAGGCCCAGGCGGCCAACTGCGAATCGCGGGGCCGACTGGCGAAATAATCCGCCGAGGCCGCCTCATCGAGCCGCGCCGCCATTCCCGTGACTTTCACCTGACGCTCCAGCATGTGCCAGGGAAACAGCAGACTGACCTGCGCAGACCCTCCGATTTCCTGCCCCTTGCGACTCTGATAGTTGGTGTAGAACACGAAACCGGCAGGGTCCACTCCCTTGAGCAGAACGATGCGCTGCGAGGGCTGTCCATCGGTGGCCACCGTGGCCAGCACCATGGCCGTAGGATCGGCAATGCCGGCGTCGATGGCCTGCTGCAGCCAGCGGGCAAACAACACAAACGGATCTTCGGGCAAGTCACGACGCCGCAGGCCACCGCGGAGGTACTCGCGGCGCACTTGATCGAGGGTGAGGCTGGTGTCTTGTTGCATGGGAATCCTTCTCTGACCGGCGTAGTGCAGGGTTACAATCGCCGCCGCCGTCCCGCAGGGCGCACAGCAGCGGCGCACAGCGGACCTCACCTTACCACGTTGGAGCTCTCATGGCGTTTTGCACTGCATTCATCGGTCTTGGCACCATGGGCTACCCCATGGCGGGTCACTTGCTCAAGGCGGGCCACACCGTCACGGCCTTCAACAGAAGCGCGGAGAAAGCGGCTCGCTGGCAGCAGGAACATGGCGGTGCCGTGGCGGCTACACCGGCGCAGGCAGCCAGCAGGGCCGACTTCATCTTCATCTGCGTGGGCAACGATGATGACCTGCGCGCGGTGGTCAAAGGCGAGGGTGGCATCTTCGACGCGGCTCGGCCGGGTGCCATCCTCGTGGACCACACCACCACCTCGGCCACCGTGGCGCGCGAACTCGCCGCCGAGGCACAAACACGGGGTCTGCACTTTCTCGATGCCCCCGTGTCCGGGGGTCAGGCGGGCGCGCAGAACGGCAAGCTCACCGTGATGGTCGGCGGTGACCCGGCGGCCTTTGCGCGCGCCGAGCCGGTCATCCAGAGTTTCGCTGCCAGCTGCAAACTGCTCGGTCCGAGTGGCTATGGCCAGCTCTGCAAGATGGTGAACCAGATCTGTATCGCCGGGCTGGTGCAGGCCTTGTCTGAGGGCATCCACTTCGCCAGGCACGCCGGTCTCGATGTGGCGCTGGTCATGGAGGTCATCAGCAAGGGCGCAGCGTCGTCTTGGCAGATGCAGAACCGGTGGCAGACCATGCTGAACAACCAGTTCGACTTCGGTTTTGCCGTCGACTGGATGCGCAAGGACCTCGGCATCGCGCTGGCTGAGGCTGCACGCAACGGCTCAGCACTGCCAGTGACGCAGCTCGTCGACCAGTACTACGCCGAGGTGCAGAAGATGGGGGGCAACCGGTGGGATACCTCGTCGCTGATTGCGCGACTCGAGGCCGGCCACTGACCGCGCCCGGGCACACGAGCAGCACCGGTTCGAAACCTTGGACCCTACCGCGCTGCGACGCCTCGCGGGCTCAGGCCCCGTGTCACCGCGCGTGTCACCGCTGTTGACGCTCCCGCAGACTGCGCTTAGAGTCCAACGCGAAGTATTCGCTCGCTCGTGGCGGGCCCTGCAGTACGGCTGTTGTGGTTGCTGGCGCCGTGCCCTACGGGTATCAGCGCCCCCAGAGTAGGTTGGTGCTTGTTGCCCGGGTATTGCATGTATCGCATCGAAAAGTCCGACGATCACGCTCACATCCTGCGATTGAATCTTGCTGGCAGCCCGGTCGAATGGCTGACCTGGCAGGAAGCCACCACCCTCTACGCGAGGGATCTCGTCACCTGGACGCTTGGCGACTGCATTCGAACCGTGCACGGCGGCATCTCCCGGCAGAGTGGGGTACGCAGCAGTATCGCGCTGCACAGCATCATTGCCTGCGAGGGGGAACTGCAGGGAGGGCGAGCGCGCAAGCCAGCCCTCAACAACCGCATCTTGTTCCGTCGCGACCAGAACGTCTGCATGTACTGCGGCAAGAGTTTCGCCGACCGCGATCTCAGCTGTGACCACATCGTTCCGACCTCGCGCGGAGGCCGCAACATCTGGGTGAACGTGGTGGCGGCCTGTAAGCGCTGTAACCACTACAAGCAGAACAAAACGCCGCAGGAGGCCGGCATGGAGCTGCTGGCGCTACCCTACGAACCCAATCCCGCCGAGTACCTCGCGCTGGTCAACAGCAAGCGCATCCGCGTCGACCAGATGGATTTCCTGCGCCAGCAGTTTTCGAGAAATTGCCGGCTGCAATAAGCCGTACGCAGGACCGTTCGCCGCGGGCCCGCCACAGGAGGCCGGGGCGTGGCCCCTCGCCGCCGACTCTCAGCACGCCGGCAGCGCGCCGAGGAACTGCCGAATGAGCTGCACTACCGTTTCGGCGCGCTCACTGTGCACCCAGTGCCCGGCCTCCTCCACCACCTCCAGACGGGCCTGCGGGAACTGCGCGCGCAGCGCGGGTTCATGCGCGGGCAGTATGTAGTCGGAGCGCTGTCCCTTGATGAAGAGCGCGGGTCCGGCATAGGCACCCAGGCCGTCCGGCCAGCCGGTCACCTCCGCGAAAGACGCCGCCAGTACCGGAAGATTGAAGCGCCAGCGCCAGGCCCCGCTTTCTGTTCGCAGCAGATTGGTGAGCAGGAAATCCCGCACGGACTTTTCGGTGATGCGGGCAGAAAGTTGGCGGTCGGCATCACTGCGCGAGGCGATGCCAGCAAGGTCGAGATCCACGAGCGCATCGATGACCGTCGTGGCGGCCTGCGGGTAGACGACGGGCGCGATATCAACGCTGCACACGCTACAGACCCGCTGAGGACGGGTCAGCGCCAGTAGCATGGCCGTCTTGCCGCCCATGGAGTGGCCGAGGAGGTGGGCTCTCGCCAGCCCGAGCGAGTCCATGGTGTCCGTGACATCGTCAGCCATGTCTTGCAGGCGCAGGCTCGGCGCCCAGGCCGAAAGACCGTGATTGCGCGCATCGAGCACGAACACGTCATGGTCTCTGGCGAGTTCCCTGGCCTGCGGTGCCCAGTTGCCCTGATTGCCGTAGAGGCCATGGAGAATGAGCAAGGGAGACCCGGGTGGCCCGGGGTAGTGCTTGTGGTGCAGGATCACGCCGCCGAGCCGTCAACCGTTGGCATCGAACCACGCCAACACGTCGGCATGGTGCGTCTTGGTGTTGACCGGCTGGAAGATGTGCTGCAGGCGGCCGTCCTTGTCGAGCAGAAAACTGACGCGATGGATGCCATCGTACTCACGTCCCATGAACTTCTTGGGACCCCACACCCCGTACTTGTCGGCGACGGTGTGGTCGAGATCCGACAGCAACGTGAAATTGAGCTTCTCCTTCTCCACGAATTTGGCGAGCAGCTTCGGTGCATCGGGACTGATGCCGAAGACCTGAATGCCTCGCTTGGCCAGCTCTTTCTGGCTGTCGCGAAGACTGCAGGCCTGCACGGTACAGCCCGGTGTCAGCGCCTTCGGGTAGAAGTACAGCAGCACGGGCTTGCCACGGTACGCTTTGAGCGCATGCTCTGTGCCAGTCTGGTCGAGCAGGGAAAACAACGGGGCCAGGTTGCCGATCTTGGGGAGCGTCATGGGACGTTCTCTCATGCAGGGAGTTGAGCGGCAGATACGCGACCAGCCGGTGTTCAGTTTAAGTGCGGGCGGTGCTGGCCTGCAGCAGGGGCAACAGTTGCTCGGGCAGATAGGGCTTGCCCTGGGCATTGACCCCCGTGCCGGTGATGAGCGCGTCGAGCATGGTCTTGCCGTCGCGGTCGCGGGTGATGCTCTGCTGAAACACGAAGCGCAGGCGCGACTCCTGTTCGAGTCTGGTGCTTACCGTGAAGTGGTCACCGCTGGTCAGCGACGCCCGGTAGTCGAGTTCGGCCCGCGTGACCACCAACTGGATGCCGGCTCGCGTCAGCGCGGCGAAATCGAGGCCATGCAGCTTCAGGAACTCATGCCGAGCGTGCTCGAGGTAGTGCTGGTAGACCGCGTTGTTAACCACGCCCTGCATGTCGCATTCATAGTCGCGAACACTCAAGGACAGTTGATAAGTCGGCTTCATGCGGGTTCAACCTGTGGATAAGTGTGTGAGTAAACGTCGATTGCCTGTGACACTGCGCCGGCGACGCCGAGACCACAGAACTGGCGGTAAAATTGCTTTACAAATAAATATCAATCAATTCAAAGGATTACGCCGCTTGCGAACCGGCCCGGAAAATTTAGCAAGCTTTCTTCACTACGATCCTCACAAAGGCTCGCTATGTGCATAAATTTATTGGAAATATTCAAAAAGGTGCTCTGAGGAAAATTTGCTTACGCCTGCAGACGGAAAAGTTACACTGCCCGACCCGGCCTCAGGATCGCCTGCTTCAGCCCCGCCCTCATGTCCATTTTGTTGCGCTCCTCCCTGCTCCTCGCATGGCTGCTGTTGCTTGGCGCCTGTAGTGCGCCGCAGCAGACACAGCGTGTGAGCGCGCCGCCCGGCAACGCGGAGGCCGTGCCGTCACACGCGGGCAATCTCACCAACTTTGCCGGTAACTGGGAGAAGAACTACCAGCTAAGTGATGACTTCAACACCAAATTTCAACTTTACGTGGCCGACGTCCTCCGACGCGTCACGCAGGGCAATCCGGAGCTGGCGGCGCGGGGCGGCTTCGGTCTGGATGGTGATGCCATCAACGGCCTGGCGCGCTTCGCCGAAGAACTTACGCGCATGCCCATTCTCGACATCGCCCAGGATGAGCAAGGTATCACTGTGCAGCGACAAGAGGATTTCGCCCTGCGTTGCCGCTACCGCGACCGACTCTACGTGCGGGACAGCTCGCCGTTCGGCAACGAGTTGTGCGGCTGGAACAACGACAAGCTGGTGTTCAACATGGACCTCCCGGGTGGCCTGTCGATCGTGCACCAGTTCAGCCTCAGCCCCGATGCCGCCCAGCTAAACGTCACCACAACGGTCAGTTCGGACCTCGTGGCCGTGCCGGTCATCATCAGCAACTACTACACGCGCTACATCAACAACGACCGTTTCTACGATTGCGAGCTCACGCTCACCCGCAATCGCGTCTGCTCGCAGCGGGGCGGTGCCCAGTGAAACGCGGGGTGTGGCTGTGCTGCTGCCTCGCATCGCTGGCGCTGGGTCAGACGGAGGGCGACTTTCTCGACGTGAGCATCGCCGTGTTCACCCATGCGGCGACTGCGGACCCGGCCGGTGCTGCGGCGGCAGCAGACGACTCGGTCGCGGCCACGGTGGCTGCCGTGCGAGAAAGTGAGCAGCGCCTGTTGCCGCTGTATCTGCGTTACCGTCTCGAGCAGAGTGGGCGCTTTGGCGCCGTCCGGGTACTGCCTGTGCTCGACAATGGCGCCGAGCTGCGCATCGACGGCGCCATCCTCGAGTCGACTGGAAGCCGGCTGGCCCTGCAGATTCGCGCCAGTGACAGCCTGGGCCGCCTGTGGGTCGATCAGACCTACGCGGGGACTGCGATCCGCAGCGAGTCACTCAGTGACGACGCCTTCGCCGAAGACGTGTTCGCCGATGTCTTCAGCGCGCTGATTCGCGACCTCGTCGCCCAACTGGAGCAGCAGGATACGGCTGCCCTGCGCCGCATCAAGAATGCCGCCCTGGTGCGCTACGGGCATGGACTGGTGCCGGCCGCGTTCGAGGATTTCATGCGGCAGCAGACCGACGGCAGTTTCAGCCTGCAGCGACTGCCAGCCGACGATGATCCACTGCTGCGGCGCATTCTCGCCATCCGGGAACGTGAGTACCTGTTCATCGATGTGGTGGACGAGCAGTACCAGCAGTTCTACGGCGACGTGAAGCCAGTCTACGACCTGTGGCGCAACGTGCAGGCAGAACAGGCGGAAAGCAGCAGTGCCCGTACCGCGCGTGAACTCGCCACGCCCAGCGCCTTCCCGCGCGGCAGTTATCGCGCGCTGCAGGACAGCTACAACAATTTTCGCTGGGCGAAACTGCAGCAACTCTATGTGGAAGAAGTCGGTCAGGGCTTCACCAACGAAGTGGCACCCACACAACTGGCCCTCGACGACTCCGTCTACAAGCTGAGCGGCACCCTCGAGCAGCAGTACCGCGAGTGGCGCGGGTTGCTGGCCGAGCTTTTCGCCCTGGAGACCGCAGCGCCGGCCGGTGGCACCCCACCTGCCGGTCCCGCGACTAACGCGGCGCCGTAACCAGGTCCCAATGCCGCGACGCACGCTCCACGATGGCATCGACGTCGACCGCGAGCAGGTACCTGCCGCTCACCTGTCGCAGCGCCTCTTGCTCTACGCGCTCGAGAAAAACCTGCTTGCTGGCGTAGCGCTCCGCCACTGAAACACGGGGATCCCCCGTACGCCGCCCCGCGGCAGCATCGGCTGGCAGCGCCAGATAGCCGCCGATCAGCGGCACCAGTTCGGCAGGGTTGCCTGCCCCTGCGCGCTGGAAATTCCAGCCTGTGTAGGTGGCCAGCGGTACCACCAGTTCAGGATGGCGCAGGCCGGCGAGGTCGTTGCCGTCGGCGTCTCCCTGCGGAACCAGCAGCGGCAAGGCTGCCCCCGGGGCGGCGGCGTTCGGCAGCAGAGGATTCCCGAGACGAACCCCGGCGCCCAGGCTTCGCAGGCGCTCGCTGCCGGGCAGGCCGGGAAACGCATGTCGCTCGGCGCTGACGAGTTCACCGGCAGCCAATCGTGGATAAAGACTCGGTGGCGGCTCCTGCCCCTCGACCACCCAGGCCGTCAGTGCAGTCAGCAAGGCACGCAGGTGCCAGACGTAATCGAGCGGGTTGGCCGCCAACTGGGCCGTCGCGACGGCGGGCGGCGGAAAAGCCGCAGGGACGTGCTGCGTCCCGGCCAGATAGTAGCGTCTGACGTTGGCTGGCAGGTCGATGTCCGTCGCCCCGTCCGGCGTGAGGTGGGTAAGCGCGGCCACGCGACCACCCCCCCAATACTCGTTGGCACTGTCGGTGTAGAAGATCTTCGGCTGTGTGGCCCGCGCGCGCGGATTGTCGAGCAGTCCCTCCTGCGCAGAACTGGCGGGGTCCGGGTAGGCGACATCGGTGAAGGGGTACAGGGTCGCCGCATACATGGCACGGTCCAGCGGGCGCGCTCCGCGCCGATTGATGTCCAGCAGCGCAGCACCGGCCACGTGCGGCAGCAGGCCATCGAAGACCTGTCTGCCCTGCTCGTCCTCGTTGAAACCGTAGTAGAGAAACGTGCGCAGGAAACGGCCGCTCTGTGACAACCCGAAAGCGAGCAACTGCTGGCTGTGCACGAGAGCGGTGTCATCGTAGGCCATCCAGCTACCCAGGTCGCGGACCGCTGCCAGCCCGAGGCCCGCCAGCGGTTCTCCCGCGGCACTCGGGACCTGAATGTCGATGCCGAGGTCGGGGTCCGGAGCGTCGTGCTCCCAGCCGATCCATACCAGCGTGTAGCCGGCATCGAGCAAGAAGCCGTCGCCAAAGGGCTGACCCGCCACGGGACGATTGACGCTGGTGATGACCTGCGTGCCGCGGTTGGGGATGTCCACCAGCGCCACCCCGTTGCCACGCCCGGGATCCACAGGCTTCCATACCAGCAGGTCTGCCGTGAACTCCACCTTGCCATCCGCGCGACGCGGCGCGGCAGCGATGTCGGCGATCAGCGCGTTGTGCGGGTCCAGCGGGTCGACGGCAAAGTGCAGCGTCGCCTGCACGGCCTCGTAGGCACCGGCGTCGAAGGTACCGTCGAGGCGGCTGCGCTCCAGCAAGTCGACCGCTGTCACAGCCGCCCGGCCAGCGCCCGGCAGTGAGGCAACCACGAGCCACAGCAGGGTCAGGACGGCCGTGCCTGCGCCGCGCCCCGCCCGATAAACAGCCGATCCCATACCTGCTCTCCGCAGCCTGCCTCGGCCCCTTGCCAAAGCAGGGTGTTTGTACCATCTTGCCCGGGTCTCGCCAAACCATCGAATCCGCTTCCACGTCGGCCCCTGCATGGACGAACGCACGCTACGCGCCCTCATCGAAGCCGGCGCCATCCGTAAGGTCCGGATCATCGCCAACGGCGGTCTCTTCTACGTCGAACTGGACCATCTCACGGACTCGGTGCGGGCGCTCACCACGAGCGGCAAACTCAAGACCTGGGTCACGCTCGACGCCGTCGCCCGCTGGCTCAAGCATCTGGGTCTGGGCAAGGCCCAGCTCGACCTCGCGGGTTGGCAGCCTGGCCAGAAAGACCTGGAGCTCTGAGTGATCGGCGGCAGGGAAAGCGCCGGAAGGAATGGCAGCCACGAGCAGCATTGGCAGCCGAGCGCAAAAATCGCAAGTGAGCAGAAATCGAAAGAGGGCTGAAATCGACAGAGGGCAAAAAGCGAAAAGGGCAGACCTCAATGAGCATCTGCCCCCTTCGGTGAAATGGTGCCGGCACCAGGATTCGAACTCGGGACCTACTGATTACAAGTCAGTTGCTCTACCAGCTGAGCTATACCGGCGAAAAAGCGCGGGAAGTGTAGCAACGACCCGAGCGGTCCGGCAACGCAGGTTTGTTTTTACGGAAGTGGATCATGACTATCGACACCCTCGGTTCCAGCGCTGGCGAGCCGACTGCCGCCGAAGCCGCGTGGACACGCTGTCTGCAGGACGCCAAGCGTCTCTCCCGCACGACCCTGCGCGAGCAGTTTGCAGCTGATCCGGCGCGAGCCGGCCGCTACACGCTGACAGCCGCCGGCCTCACGCTGGATTTTTCCAAGAACCGGCTCGACGAAGGCGCGCTGGACAGCCTGCTCGCGCTGGCCACGGCGGCAGGTCTGCCGTCGGCAATCGCTGCGCTGTTCGCCGGTGCCCAGGTCAACAACACCGAAGAGCGCCCAGCCCTGCATACCTTGCTGCGCGCACCGAGGGGCAGCGATCCCCGCTCACAGGAAGTCCATGCCACGCTTGCCCGCATGGAGGCGTTCTGCCATGCACTGGCGCAGGGCCACTGGCGGGGTTTTCGTGACGAGCGCATCACCGATGTGGTGAACATCGGTATCGGCGGCTCCGACCTCGGTCCGGCCATGGTGTATGAAGCCCTGCAGGACCGGTGGATCGCTGGTCTGCGCTGCCACTTCGTGTCGAACGTGGATCCTCTGCATCTCGAGCAAACGCTTGCCCGCCTGCAGCCGGGCACGACGCTGTGCGTGGTCGCTTCAAAGACCTTCACTACGCTGGAAACCATGCAGAACGCCAGGGCCGCCCGCGCCTGGGCGCTGGCAGGGGGCCTTGCCCACAGCGACCTCGCCAGGCATTTCGTCGCCGTCAGCGCCAATGTCGAGAAGGCAGCGGAATTCGGCATTGCACCTGCCAACATATTTCCGCTGTGGGACTGGGTGGGAGGCCGCTACTCGCTCTGGTCGGCCATCGGCCTGCCCATCGCGCTTGGCGTCGGGATGGCCAACTTCCGTGCCCTGCTGGCCGGTGCCCACGCGCTGGACGAACACTTCCGCACTGCGCCGCTGCGGACCAACCTGCCGGTGCTGCTCGCGCTCCTCACCCACTGGTACTACCACGCCTTCGGTGCGCACAGTCACGCCGTGCTGCCCTACGCGCAGAATCTGCAGTGGTTTCCGGCCTTTCTGCAGCAGCTCGACATGGAGAGTCTGGGAAAACAGGTCAGTCGCGACGGCGTCGCCTTGCGCGGCGACAGCGGCGGCATCCTGTGGGGCAGCGCCGGGACCAATGGTCAGCACTCCTTCCACCAGTTGCTGCACCAGGGCACGCGACTGGTCCCAGCCGATTTCATCGCCGTGCTGCAGAGCGCCAGCAGTCAGCGTGATGCCCATCTGCAGTTGCTGGCCAACTGCTTCGCCCAGAGTCAGGCGCTGATGCTCGGTAAGTCCCGCGAAGACGCCCAAGAGGAACTGCTGCGGCAGGGCATGGGGGTCGAGCAGGCCAAGTGGCTGGCGCCGCACAAGGCCTGCCCGGGCAACCGGCCGACCAATACCCTCCTGCTGTCCCGTCTCGATCCCGGCAGCCTCGGCGCCCTCATCGCGCTCTACGAGCACAAGGTCTATGTGCAGAGCGTGCTGCTCGGTCTCAACGCCTTCGACCAATGGGGTGTGGAGCTTGGCAAGGTGCTGGGGAACGGTGTCTATCGGGCACTGACAGCCGGAGCGCCCTGCCAGGGCTTCGACAGTTCGACGGCTGCGCTGATCGAACGGGCGCGGCTCGGTCAGTAGCGGCGGCAAACGAAGCGGCAATCGCCGGACTTCGTCGCTATACTCGACGCCGCTATCACCAACCATCGAAGGGACCGCCGGCACAGGCGGCCTCGCAGCACAGAGGACACCATGCAGTTAGCCCACGCCATGTCCCGCCTCGGGACCGAATCCGCGTTCAAGATCCTCGCCAAAGCCAAGGCCCTCGAGGCGCAGGGTCGCAGCATCGTCAACCTTGGCATCGGCTCGCCCGACTTCCGCACACCGGCCAACATCGTCGAGGCAGGCAAGAAGGCCATCGATGATGGCTTCCACTTCTATACGCCTGCCAAAGGGTTGCCGGAGCTGCGCGAAGCAGTCGCTGGCGACATCCTGCGCCAGCGCGGGGTGAAGATCGACAAGGACAACGTGATGATCGTCCCGGGCGGCAAGCCCACCATGTTCTTCGCCATCATGATGTTCGGAGAGCCGGGAGCGGAGATCATGTATCCGAACCCCGGCTTCCCGATCTACGAGTCCATGATCAAGTTCACGGGTGCCACCGCCGTGCCGATCGAATTGCTGGAAAGCACCGGCTTTGCCTTCGACCCGGATCGCGTACTGGCGCAGATCACGCCCAATACCCGGCTGATCATCATCAACACGCCGGCCAATCCCACCGGCGGGGTGCTGGAGCGTGACACCATCGAGCGCTTCGTGAAGGGCCTCGAGAAATACCCGCACGTGACCCTGCTCGCCGACGAAATCTACGCCCGGCTCCTCTACGATGGACTCAAACACGTGAGCTTCCTCGAGTTCGACAGCATCCGCGACCGCACCATCCTGCTCGATGGCTGGAGCAAGACCTATTCGATGACCGGTTGGCGACTCGGCTACGGCGTCTGGCCATCTTCACTGATCGACCACGCCGAGCGTCTGCAGATCAACAGCAATTCCTGCCCCTCTGCGATCGTGCAGCGCGCCGGCGTGGAAGCGCTCAACGGACCACAGGATGCCGTCGACATGATGCTGCGCACCTTTGATGAGCGGCGCCGCCTGATCGTGCAATTGCTCAACGAAATTCCCGGCTTTTCCTGCATCGTTCCCAAGGGAGCCTTCTATGCCTTCCCCAACATCACCGGCACCGGTCTGAAGTCCAAGCAACTCGAAGAGTTGCTGCTCGAAGAAGCTGGCGTGGCGACCGTGGCGGGCACCAGTTTTGGGCACCTCGGCGAGGGATATATCCGCTTCAGCTACGCGAGCAGTACCGACAACATCCGCGAGGCCATGCGCCGCGTGAAGGAACTCATGAGCAAACGCGCCTGACCGACGCCCCCAGCGACCAAGACGAGGACAGCACCATGCAAACCCTGAAAAACACGCTTATCTCTGCCTTTGCGGCCCTGCTGCTTGCCAGCGGCAGTGTGCTGGCCGAGCAGGTCTGGATCGACGTACGCACGGTCGAGGAGTTCAGCAGCGACCATATCGAGGGCGATGCCAACATTCCGCTGGCGAGCCTCGATACGGCCGCTCTCGCCAGCAAGTACGGCAAGGACGCCGAGCTCATGCTTTACTGCCGCAGCGGTAACCGCGCCGGACAGGCGAAGGCCCAACTGGAAGCTGCCGGCTTCACCAACGTCACCAACGCCGGCGGTATCGGGGACGTGCGCGAACTGCGCAAGCTGGCGGCACCGAACGCTTCAGCTGCACCGGCCGCCGCGACTACCGGACAGCCCTGACATAAACGCCCGGCCACCATGGCGGCAGCTGGCGGCTTTCGCCTCGGCATCGTCGAGGGATTTTTCGGACGGCAGTGGAGCTGGCAGGCGCGTCGCGAGCAGGTGCAGTTCCTGGCCGCGCAGGGTTTCGGCACCTATCTTTATGCGCCGAAAAATGACGCATTCCTCCGCAAGCGCTGGTTCGAGCCCTACCCCGCGGCAGAGCTGGCCGCGCTGCGCGACCTCGCCGCCCGCACCGCAGCGGCAGGGCTGGAATTCGGCATCGGTCTCAGCCCCTTCGAGCTCTACCTCGATTTCTCGGCCGAGCGGCGCGAGGCGCTCCTGCGGAAGATTGACCAGCTGAACCAGCTGCAGGCCCCGCTGCTGGCCGTCCTGTTCGATGACATGCTCGGCAGTCTGCCGGGCCTCGCCGAGCGGCAGTTGCAGATCTTCGACGTCATACGCCGCCATAGCGCAGCGCGGCAGTTTGCGCTCTGCCCCACCTACTACTCCGACGACCCGTTGCTGCTGCGCCACTTTGGGCCCGGCCCCGCGGATTACCTCGAAGAATTGGGTGCAGCGCTGCCGGCAGAGATCGCGATTTTCTGGACGGGACCCAAGGTGATCTCCGACGAATATCCGCGAGACCACCTGCTGGAGGTGGGGCGGCGACTGCGCCGCAAACCCCTGCTGTGGGACAACTATCCCGTCAACGATGCCAAGCGCCTCGCGGGCTTTCTGCATCTTGCGCCTTTCGCGCAACGCGCGCAGGGACGTTTCGACTTTGCCGCGCTGCGCAGCTGCTGCAGCGGGTTGTTGAGCAACCCAATGAATCAGGCAGCCCTGTCCAGAGTCCCGCTGGCCAGCCTGGCTGCGCTTGCCGGCATATCGAGCGGCGAGCGTGGCGTGGGCAACCCGGTCGTGCTGCGGCTGCTCGCCGAGGACGC
>CANGUU010000001.1 GCA_947457195.1 Gammaproteobacteria bacterium | reverse complement strand
TCACCCATCATCAAGTTCATGCCCGAGCCAGTGGTCAAGGCGGTACTTGAGCGGGTGGGGGCCCAAACAGGGGACATACTTTTCTTCGGAGCCGACAAGACCAAGGTGGTCAATGAGTCAATCGGTGCACTGCGTCTGCGCGTGGGTCATGACCTCAAAATGTACGTCGCGGAGTGGGCTCCGCTCTGGGTCATTGACTTCCCGATGTTCGAGGAAGATAAGGAGGGAAATGTCACTTCCGTTCACCATCCCTTCACTGCACCTTCCTGTTCACCCGAGGAGCTAGAGGCCAATCCGCTGGCGGCCCTGTCGAGGGCCTATGATCTCGTGTTGAATGGTACGGAGTTGGGCGGCGGATCCATCCGTATCAACAAGGCCGACATGCAGTCGACCGTTTTCCGCCTGCTGGGCATCGGTCCAGAGGAGATCGAGGAGAAGTTCGGTCACATGCTCAACGCGTTCCGGTATGGCGCTCCACCGCACGGCGGCCTCGCCTTCGGTCTCGACCGCATCGTGATGATCATGACAGGTTCCCAGTCGATCCGGGACGTAATCGCGTTCCCGAAAACCCAGTCGGCCAGTTGTCCGCTTACTGAGGCGCCGGGAGCAGTACCGTCGGCGCAGTTGCGGGAACTGCACATCCGCCTGCGTGACAAGGCCCCCGAGTAACCCTGGTGGCACTCATCCTCGGTGTCGACCCGGGTTCGCGTAAGTGTGGGTACGGGTTGGTCGAGGCCGTAGGTACGGAACTGCGCTATGTGGCCAGCGGTGTAATCCGCGTGGAGACGCTCAACTTTCCGGATCGCCTGCAGGCAATTTTTTTGAACCTTACCGACGTGATCACCGAATTTCGCCCCTCTGCGGCCGCCGTGGAGGAGGTATTTGTTGGTAAAAGCATGTCCTCGGCTCTCAAACTGGGCCAGGCAAGAGGTGCGGCCATCGTAGCCTGTGCCACCCAAGGTTTGCCCGTCCACGAATACGCTGCTCGAAAGGTCAAATTGGCCCTCGTCGGTACCGGCGTTGCCGACAAGGTACAGATGCAACAGATGGTCAAGCGTTTACTGAAATTGTCCGCCGTTCCCAAGGAGGACGCCGCAGATGCACTTTCTGTGGCAGTGTGTCATGCTCACACGGAGCGTACCTTGGTGCGGCTGGCTGGGGTGCGTACCGGTCGGCGTGTTAGCTGACCGCCCGTAATCTCAGTCCTGCACATTGGCCGGAGGACAGGCGTTCGTTCAGGCTTCCCTCAGGTTGAAGGGGTTTAATCGCGCATGATCGGCAGGTTGCTCGGCAAGCTGTTGGCAAAGGATGACAGCATGGCCCTGGTGGATGTCGCCGGTGTCGGCTATGAAGTAGAGATCTCCACCGCCACGCTGTATGCCTTGCCTGCAGTCGGGGAAGAAGCGCTTCTCCATACTCACTACATCGTGCGTGAGGATGCTCATTTGCTGTTTGGATTCACCGGTTTGGCGGAACGGAATCTGTTCAGGCTGCTCATCAAGGCCAATGGGGTTGGCCCGCGCCTTGCCCTCGGGATGCTGGCTGGCCTCGAGGCCGACAAGCTGGCGGGGGCCATCGTGGGTGGTGACGTCGCGACGTTGGTGAAGGTGCCCGGGATCGGGCGCAAGACAGCGGAACGATTGGTACTCGAACTCAAGGACAAGGCCAGCCAGTGGCTGCTGCAGCACCGCGCCGAGGCCACCATCCCCCGTGTTCCGGCCGCTCAACCGCGCGGTGCGGCCCTCGTTTGGCAAGAGGCTGAAGCGGGTCTTGTGGCGCTGGGTTACAAGCCCCAGGAGGCTGCCCGCCAGGTAGCAGCCGCGGCCAGTCACCTAGAGCAGCAGGGCAAGGACGCCGACACCGAGTCGCTGATCCGGGCGGCGCTCAAAATGAGTCTGTAAGCCATGGCTAGCGGTATGCGCGATGAGGACCGCCTGATATCACCGGGCAGCAGTCAGGCCGAGGAGTTGCAGGATCGTGCCATTCGACCAGCGCGTCTGGTCGACTACATTGGCCAGGATACCGTGAAGGCGCAGATGGAAATCTTCATCAGTGCTGCCCGCAAGCGTGGTGAGGCGCTGGACCATACGTTGATCTTTGGTCCTCCCGGCCTCGGGAAGACCACCCTTTCCAACATCATTGCCAATGAGATGGGGGTCTCCCTGAAGACGACCTCCGGTCCTGTGCTGGAGAAGGCGGGAGATCTTGCTGCCCTTCTTACCAACCTCGAGCGCGGCGACGTGTTGTTCATCGATGAAATCCACCGGCTCAGTCCAGCCATCGAGGAGATCCTTTACCCCGCAATGGAGGATTACCAGCTGGATATCATGATCGGAGAGGGACCCGCGGCGAGGTCTCTCAAGCTGGACCTTCCACCCTTTACCCTCGTGGGTGCCACGACCCGGGCAGGATTGCTTACGTCACCCCTCAGAGACCGCTTCGGTATCGTACAGCGTTTGGAGTTTTACACCGTCGAGCAGTTGACCCGTATCGTCGAGCGCGCGGCCCTGATCCTGAGGACTCCGTGTGATGCAGGTGGGGCACGGGAAATCGCCCGGCGGTCCCGCGGTACGCCCCGTATTGCCAACCGCCTGCTGCGGAGGGTGCGGGATTTCGCCGAGGTCAAAAGTGACGGTGCTGTCACGCTGGAGCTGGCAGCGCAGGCTCTGGACATGCTAAGTGTCGACAAGCACGGTTTCGATCATCTCGACAGGCGTCTTCTGATGACGATCATAGAACGCTTCGACGGGGGGCCGGTTGGTGCCGAAAGTCTAGCTGCGGCACTGAGCGAAGAGCGAGGCACCATCGAAGATGTGCTGGAGCCCTATCTCATCCAGCAGGGCTTTATTCAGCGTACCCCGAGGGGCAGAATAGCCACGTCTTTCGCCTACCGTCACTTTGGTTTAACGCCCCCGCGCAGCAGTGAGAGCGCAGTGGTGGGGCAGGACCTGTTCGATGGGCAGAAGTGACTGCAGTGATCAGTGGCTACGTTGTGAGGAGCAGTGGGATCGAATGAATGAAATGAGCGTTTGGAGCCTCATCATCAATGCCACGTGGGTGGTGCAGTTGGTCATGCTGGGTCTGCTGTCCCTGTCGGTGCTGTCCTGGGTCATCATTGTCCAGAAATGGTTAACCATCAACGATGCAGAGAGCGAGGTACTGGTCTTCGAGAAGCGGTTCTGGTCCGGCATGGATCTCAGCCAGTTGTTCCGCGAGGGGGGTGGCAAGCAAAAGGGCGCCACCGTCGTAATCGGCCTTGAGAACCTTTTCCGTTCCGGTTTCAAGGAGTTCACCCGGCTGCGACAGCAGTCTGGGATCGAGTCAGATGCCATCATGGAGGGTACACAGCGTGCCATGCGGGTTGCACTTGCCCGGGAGGAAAAGGTTCTTGAAAAGCATCTATCGCTGTTGGCAACCGTTTCCTCGGTTTCACCCTACGTCGGATTATTCGGAACGGTGTGGGGCATCATGAATTCGTTCATGAGCCTTTCTGGTCAGAGCCAACCCTCTCTCGCCGTGGTCGCCCCCGGTATCGCCGAGGCGCTGATAGCCACAGCCATGGGTCTGTTTGCGGCAATTCCAGCCGTACTCGCCTACAACCGCTATGCCAGTAAGGTGGACTCCGTGCTGCACAGCTATTACACCTTCGTCGACGAGTTCTCGGCGATTCTGCACCGACAGGCCCACAGCAAGCGTCCTGCGGAAAAAGCCTAATGGAAGTCAATCGTCACCAACGTCGCAAGCCCATGTCGGAGATCAATGTGGTCCCGATGATCGACGTCATGCTGGTACTGCTGATCGTCTTCATGGTGACGACGCCATTGATCACGCAAGGGGTCAAGGTCGATCTGCCAAAGGTAAATGCCGAAACCGTGCCGGAAAGTGATGAGCCGACTCTGGTGGTTTCCATCAACGACAAAGGTGAATACTTCATCAGCCTGGGAGAGTCGAGTGCTGACAATCCACCGATCGTTCCGCTGGACCAGATAGGCGAGCAGGTGGGCAAGATCATGAATGCCAATCCGGGTGTGCCAGTGTTTGTGGAAGCGGATGGGCGTAATAGCTACGCCGTCGTCATGAATTTGCTGGGAACGCTGGAAAGTAGTGGTGTGGCCGGCGTTCGACTGATCACTCAGCCCCCCGGCCTGCAGGCAGACGATGATTGAGCCATGATGTCCTTGCTGCTCAAGCACGAAGGTTACCCGCCAGCCGTTGTGGTGGCTGTGCTTTTGCATGGTCTACTCCTGTGGTTCATCTTCGATCGCAGCATGGAATCAAGGGAATTCGTCAAGATCGACCGGCCGGCTTCCATCGCAGCATCTACCGTGGCGGCCAATCCGCAGCGCCTGCGTCGTATTGAGCAACTTGAACTGCAGCGCCAACAAGAGAGGAAACTCGCCCAAGAAAGACAGCAGCGTCAGCAGCGTGAGGAGCAGACGAGACGGGAAGCAGCCGAGAGGGAGCGCCAGCGCGTCACCGACCAGCAAAAGGCCGAACTGCAGCGAAAGCAGGAGCAGGATGCTCAGCGCAAAAAGCAGGAACAGGACCGTCAGCGAGTTGCTCAGGACGAGACCCGAAAGCGTGAGCAGGAGAGAGCCCAGCAGGCTGCCAAGGAACAGGCGACCCGGGAAGCAGCAGCCAAGGCTGAGGCGCAGCGTCAGGCTGCCGTCAGCGAGGAGCAGTCGCTGGTTTCCCAGTATGCTGTAATCATCAAGGACCTGATCACGCAAAACTGGCAGTTGTCAGCGGATGCCCGCAACGGCATGTCCGCCTGGGTAGAGCTCCGGTTGACGCCGACTGGAGATATTGTTTCCAGCACCATCACGCAGAGCAGTGGCAGTGCTCTGTTCGACCGCTCCGTTCTCCAGGCTGTCACTCGTGTGGGCAGCTTCCCAGAACTGCGTGAGCTACCGATTGCCGTGTTCGAACGCAACTTCCGTTCGGTCACGTTGCAGTTCCAACCCGAGGATCTACTACGATGAACATGCTGCGCTCTCTGACATTGCTGGCGATGGGCCTGTTGTTCGGTCTTTCCGTTCAGGCCCAGTCGCAACAACTGGTCATTCAAATCACCCAAGGTGTGGACAACCCGATTCCTATTGCCGTTGTACCGTTTGATTGGCAGGGATTTGGTGTGCTTCCGGAAAATGTCACGGACGTCATCAACGGTGACTTGCGGAACAGCGGTGAGTTCGCTCCGCTCGATCAGCAAAACATGCTCAGCTTTCCCCATCAGGAGAGCGAGGTCTTCTACCGGGATTGGCGGTTGCTGGGCTCTGATTACCTGTTGGTCGGCAAGATCAGCCGGTCAGCCAACAGCCAGCTTGTGGAAGTTCAGTACGAGTTGTTCGATGTGGTGCGCGAAATGCGTGTCGTGGGTGAGGTGATCAGTGGAACCGAAACTCAGTTGAGAGATATCTCCCACCAGATCAGTGACGTGGTCTTCGAGAAGATCACTGGCGTTCGTGGAGCCTTTTCCACCAAAATCCTCTATGTCACATCACAGCGAGAGTCCAACCTCGTCACCAACTATCAGTTGAATCTGGCAGATTACGATGGTGGTCGTGCTCAGGTTTTGTTGCAGTCGCAGGAGCCGATCATGTCTCCTACCTGGTCGCCCGACGCAAGCCAGATTGCCTACGTTAGTTTCGAGTCCACCCGCCCGCGTATCTATGTCCAGAATTTGAGTACGGGTGCAAGGGAACAGCTCACCGATTTTCCGGGCATCAACAGTGCGCCAATATGGTCACCCGATGGGTCGAAGATGGCCATGGTTCTGTCGAAGGACGGCAATCCAGACATCTACGTGATGGACCTGCGTACCCGTGAATTGCGTAAGGTAACGACCCACTTCGCGGTAGACACAGAGCCGAGTTGGACCCCAGACAGCAGCGCCATCCTCTACACGTCTGAACAGGGGGGCAACAACCGGCCGCAAATTTACCAGGTCACACTCAGTACTGGCTGGACCGAGCGGGTGACGTTCGAGGGAACCTATAACTCCAAGGCATCTCTGTTACCGGATGGCAACAGCCTCGTCTTGATCCACCGCTATGATGTGAACGACGAGTTCCATCTGGCTATCATGAATCTGGAGCGGGGCACTTTGCGTATCCTCACCAATACGCAGTTGGACGAGTCGCCCACCATTGCCCCGAATGCGAGCATGGTGATGTACGCCTCTAAAAGTGGTGGCCGGGGAATTCTCAATGCAGTCTCGATCGATGGTCGCGTCAAGTACCAGTTGCCTATCGCTGAAGGGGACGTGCGCGAGCCAGCATGGTCGCCATTCCTGGATTGAAGTCCATCAGCCGCTAGTGTCTGTTACCACAGATAGAGGTTGGTTCAGGAGGGCCGGGTGTGGAAAGTGAAAAAAATTAGTGGCCTGCCCTTGTAAGAGGCCGAAAAACTGAGGAAAATAGCACAGTTATTTGCCCCGGCTTTGCAAAACTTAGGAGAAATTAGGAGTGCTTATGCAAAATTTTGGACTTTATAAACTCGGCTTGGCAGCGATGCTTTCTGTTTCTCTGGTGGCCTGCAAGTCCACCGACGAGGAGGCCGCAGCGCCCGCTGCAGCTGCACCCAGCGCCAGCAGCAACGCTGCCGCTGCGAGTAACCAGCCCTCGGCAGCCGAGTTGGCGCGCCAGCGAGCGCTTGCAAAGACCGTGTTCTACTTCGAATTTGACAAGTCTGATCTCAGTCAAGAGGATCGTGACGCGCTCGTGTATCACGCTGAAGAACTCAAGAAGAATCCAAGCAGCAAGATTCGCCTTGAAGGGCACGCGGACGAACGTGGTACCCGTGAATACAACCTTGCCCTGGGTGAGCGTCGTGCGCAAGCCGTAGAGCGTTACTTGCAGGTGCAGGGCGTCGCCGCCGGTCAGATGGAGACCATCAGCTACGGTGAAGAGCGTCCTGCTCAGCAGGGGACCACCGAAGCGGCCTACTCGGCCAACCGTCGGGTTGAAATGGTTAAGTGATGGAACGCGGCTTGCTGCTTCGCAGCAGGCGCCATCATTCGCCTGAAGGCTTGAGCCGGGTTCGCCCGGCTCATTCGTTTTCGGAGTCCGTGAAGCTGAAGCCGTGAATAGTGTTCCACCAAGTGGAAGCGACCAACCTCATGCGGGAGCTGCTAATGCGTCTACATAATGTCTTTCTCGGCCTGAGTTTCTTTCTTGCCCTTCCGTTAGGGGCGCAGCCTCGTGCGGCGGAAGCGGGGAGCAACGAGCTCATCGTGACCATGTACGACCAGATACAGTCGCTGCAGCAAGAGGTTCAGACCCTGCGAGGAGTGGTTGAGGAGCAAGGATTCCAACTGAAGCGTCTGCAGTCTGACCAAAGGGATCGTTATCTCGACATTGATCGGCGCCTCAGTGGCCTTACTCCAGTCGGCCCGGCCGGAAGTGGTCTCCCGGGATCGGCTCAGCCGAGTACTGTCCCGCCGGCTCTGGTGGATACAGGCAGTCGTGTTGCACCCACACCGGATGAGTCCGCATTAACGGGTCTGACTTCCACCAGTTCGGGCACAGCGTCTGGCAATGGCCCAGTAGCAGGGCTCGATGAGCAGGAGCTCTACCGAACGGCACTCAACCTGCTCCTCGAAGAGAGTAAGTACAACGAGGCCATCGCGCAGTTTCAGCTTTACTTGGACAATTTTCCGAGAGGTCGGCTGTTTACCAACGCGCTGTACTGGCAAGGCGAAGCCTTCTTGCTAGTTCCAGCCAATACCCAAGCGGTCGACGTTTTTCAGCGCCTGCTGAATGATTTTCCCCAAGATCCGAAGGCTCCCGGCGCCATGTATAAAATGGGTATGGCTTACCGTCAGATGGGTGACGTCGCCAGGGCAGGTCAAATCTGGCGTGACCTGAAAATGCGTTACCCTGAGAGCGTCAACGAAATTCGTCTCGCTGATGAAGCCTTGCGGTCGCTTTAGCGGCTGATTTGCAGTGGTTCTAATCTGGTCAATGCTGTAGCGCGAAGTGGGCCTTCGATGATGGATTCCCTCCGCGTGACCGAAATCTTCTATTCCCTGCAGGGCGAGGCGCGAAGCGTGGGGCAACCCACAGTCTTCGTGCGACTGACCGGCTGTCCTTTGCGCTGCAGCTACTGCGATACGGCTTACGCATTTTCAGGTGGCGAACTCCTTGGGATCGAGCAGGTACTCCACCACGTTGCAGAGTGGAACCCGCGCTTCGTCTGCGTCACTGGTGGAGAGCCTTTGGCCCAACCCGAATCAAAGACCCTGCTTTCGCGTCTCTGTGATGCCGGATATGAGGTATCACTGGAAACCAGCGGAGCGCTTTCACTGGAAGGAGTCGATAGGCGCGTCAGTCGTGTGATGGACCTCAAGACGCCAAGTTCAGGAGAAGTCGGGCGCAATCTTTTCCAAAATCTTCCGCTGCTCACGCCGCATGATCAGGTCAAATTCGTTATTGGAAACCTCGCTGACTACCTATGGGCCAAATCGCAGCTGCAGATGCACTCGCTCGATAGCAAGGTAGGTGATGTGCTGTTTTCTCCTGTTCATGGAGACATCGATCCCGGTCAACTCGCCGAGTGGATCCTGCGTGATCGCTTGCCAGTCCGGTTGCAGTTGCAGTTGCATAAACTGCTATGGGCTGATGCCCGCGGCCGTTGAACATGAGATCAGTGGGCAAGCGCGCCGTAGTACTGCTGTCAGGTGGGCTGGATTCAGCCACCTGTCTTGCTTTGGCGCAGCGAGCAGGTTTCGACTGCCACGCGCTCAGTTTTGATTATGGGCAACGGCACATCGTCGAATTACAAGCAGCACGTGCCGTTGCGGCGCACTTGGCTTGCCAAGAGCACCGCATAATATCTCTGGATCTACGAAGTCTGGGCGGCTCAGCCCTTACCGATCTTCGCCTGGCAGTACCGGAGCAGCCTGTTGCAGGGATTCCTGTCACCTATGTGCCGGCCCGCAATACCATCTTTCTTGCCTACGCTCTGGCGGCAGCGGAGGTGGTGGATGCGTCGGCTATCTTCATCGGGGTCAACGCGCTGGATTACTCGGGCTACCCAGATTGTCGGCCGGCCTACATTGAGGCCTTTCAGGCCATGGCTAATCTTGCAACTCGGGCTGGTGTGGAGGGGCACGGTCTCAGACTCGAGACGCCCCTCGTAAATTGGAACAAGGCTGACATCATCAGGGCCGGTGTTGACGCTGGTGTCGACTTTTCGCTGACAGTGTCTTGTTACCAGGCGGATGAAAAGGCGAGAGCTTGCGGACGCTGTGACAGTTGCCGCTTTCGTCGTAAAGGGTTTTTGGAGGCGGGCATCGAGGACCCGACGCGCTACCGCTGAAGGAGACTGGCAACGGCTATGTTAGCCGTGTTGGACAGTGAACAAGAGAAAAAAGATGCTTGAATTTTCTGTGCTCTCCATTACCATTTGCGCCTTTCTTGAAGGGGTCGTTAGCTCAGCTGGTAGAGCAGTTGGCTTTTAACCAATTGGTCATAGGTTCAAGTCCTATACGACCCACCAATTCCAAAAAAGGCTGCTTTCGCAGCCTTTTTTGTTTCGGCTTGTTTTCGGCTGCTACCAACCGCACCTTTGTATACGGGCTGTCCGAGGGGCGGCGAAAGAGTTGTTAGCACGGGAGGAGGTCATGGCTGACTCAATGAACAACTTGGCCAAAGGCAGCGGCAACGCCGCAGATCGCGCCGTTGTCAAAGCGTGGCTCGATCGTGTGCCATCCCGGGTAAGGCCTGACGAAACAGCTGAGAAGCAGGACGTCGCCCGTATCAAACAGCTACTCAAGCTTCGCAACGCCGTGCTCGTTGCCCACTACTACACTGATGCTAAGTTGCAGGCTCTAGCCGAAGAAACTGGCGGCCTTGTTGCAGACTCGCTGGAAATGGCGCGCTTCGGCACTAGAACGACGGCGACTACGCTCGTCGTTGCTGGTGTGCGCTTCATGGGGGAAACGGCAAAGATTCTCAACCCGGAAAAGACTGTACTGATGCCGACCCTGGAGGCGACTTGCTCCCTGGATATTGGCTGTCCTGCAGAAGAGTTTTTCCGCTTCTGTGCCCACTATCCCGAGCATGAGATTGTCGTGTACGCCAATACTTCGGTAGCCGTGAAGGCATTGGCAGATTGGGTGGTGACCTCAGCCATTGCCGTGCCGCTGGTTGAACACCTACTCGCACAAGGGAGGCAGGTCATCTGGGCGCCAGACAAGCACTTGGGACGTTACTTGCAGCGCCAGCTGGGGACCGAACGCATCGTACTCTGGGATGGAGCCTGCATAGTGCACGAGGAGTTCAAGGCGCGAGCTCTGCTGGATATGAAGCACCTGCATCCTGACGCGGCAGTGCTCGCGCACCCAGAGTCCCCGCTTGCCGTTCTTGAACTTGCCGATGTGGTGGGCTCCACCTCGCAGATCATCAGGGCTGCACAGCAGCGGCCTGAGCGAAAGTTCATCGTTGCGACGGATCACGGAATCTTCTACAAGCTGCAACAGCAGGCGCCTGACAAGGAGTTCTTCATGGCACCCACCTCGGGAGAAGGTGCGACGTGTCGCAGCTGTGCGCAGTGTCCATGGATGGGAATGAATACGTTGAGTCGATTACGCCTGACGCTCGAGCACGGCGACAACGAGATCGAGGTGTCACCAGCGCTTGGCGCCCGTGCCCTTATCCCTTTGCAGCGTATGCTCGACTTCAGGGCGCAGCGTTAAATGAGCCTGCTCTTTCAGAGCACCGCGTCTTGCGATCTTGTCCCCAGCAAGCAGTGAACTGTGTTTCCGCAAAAGCTCAGCGGTAGAACGTATTTTCGATATCGCGGATGTACTCCAAACGCGACCGCAGTCTTGCCACCGTCAACCGGTCTGCCTCCTGCTGCAGGGCAAAGTTGAGATGGTCTTTGGCCCGGGCAAATTCTCCGACACAAATGAAGTATTCCGCTCTTGCCTCGTGTACCAGCGTAATGTTGCCGGCCAAGCCTGCCAGCTCCGCCAGGTCGTACCATAGTTGCTCATCATTGGGGCGATTAGCCGCGTGCTTTTGCAAGACCTCCACGGCTTCCGTGTGGCGCTTGGCCAAGGTGAGCGCATTGGCATAGGTGATCGTGAGGGGGTGGTTGTCAGGATTGAGCGCCAGCGCCGGCTCCAGAATGGCGATGGCACGTCCATGATCACCCGCAGTCATCGCCACTTCAGCGTCGAGCACGATGTAGCTGATGCGCGAACGGTCCTGCCGCAGCAGCAAGTCCACCAGTTCCAAGGCCTCCACATGCCGGCCTTGTTTTGCCTTGGCGAGCGCAAGTCCGTAGCGAGCGGCTTCTGCCTCGGCACCGTTAAGCTGCGGTAGCGCGCGCTCCCTTTCCGCAATGTCGGCTTCGAGACTCTTGCTATAGTGCATGATGACGCGCTCGCGCATCAGCAGGAACTCCGGATTCGGCACATGGTTCACGGCCGGATAGCCAAGCGCCCGATTCCGGCTGTCTGCCACCCGGTTCTCATCCAAGGGGTGGGTAGACATGAATTCCGGCAGCTTTTGCGAGAAATTACGTGACCGCAACATGCCTTCGAACATGCCTGCCATGTCCTCGGGATCAAAGCCGGCGCTGTAAAGTGTGCGTATGCCGATACGGTCTGCTTCCTGTTCATGGCTGCGACTGAAGCGCAACTGGTTGTCCAAGCTGCGCGCCTGATTGACCATCAGCGCTGCCTGACCTGCCTCGCCGCCGGCGGCAGCAGCAATCGCCAGTCCCGCCAACAGTCCAGCGATATTGGGTAGGGTACTGTTACGACTCTGCTCGACCGAGCGCGCGTAGTGCCGTTGGGAAATATGGGCCAGCTCATGTGCCAGCACCGACGCAAATTGGCCCTCGTTGCGGGCATTGAGAAAGAGTCCCGCGTTGACGCCGATGATGCCGCCTGGCGCTGCAAATGCGTTCAGCACATCACTGTCGATCAGAACAAATTCCAGCCTGTGGTCAGTCAGCTCGCTGTTGGCTGCCAGCTTGTAGGTCAGCGTGGAGACGTACTCCAGGATGAGAGGGTCATCCAGAACCGGCGTTTGCTTGCGGACAGAACGGAGAAACTCACGGCCAAAGTTGTATTCATCCTGCGAGGAGACCGTACCAGAAACGCTGTCGCCAAGGACTGGCAGGTTGACCTGGGCCAATACCGGCACCGCCAAAGCCGCTGCCAGGGCGCAGGCGAGCAGCAGTAACTTGCGTGTTCGGTCGGGTCTGTGCATCGGATCCGTAGCGTCTTGAACGCGAAATTGCTGGAATCATAACTGATTACTGGGGGTGGTAACTCGGTTTTTCCAGTTTGGGTTGCTAGAATCGACGGCATGATGACGCCTGAAATTTCGCTTGAACTCGATCTCTCGGGGCTGACCTGCCCCATGCCTCTATTGAAGACGAAGCAGGCATTGAATCGGCTGGCTGCTGGTGCAGTTCTTCGCGTGCTGGCTACCGATCCGGCGGCAGAGCGGGATTTTCGGGTGTTCGCCGAACAGAGCGGAAACCGCTTGCTGCAAGCTGAACAGGTTGATGGCGTTTACCGTTTCGTCCTGCAGAAGTCCTGACTGCTTGTCCCTGGGTCACTAACCGTGCCAAGCCCACCGGCATGCGCTAGAATCGCCGGCCACATACGGCGCCAGACGCCGCCCGCCCGGCCCCTTGCTGCAATTCCGTGGCCGCCGCGGCTACAACGCGAACAATCCAATCGAGGTTGGCATGATTGAAGGCAGTATCGTCGCCCTGGTGACCCCCATGGTCTCCGATGGGTCCGTGGACTATGCCGCCCTGGCAAGACTCGTCGACTGGCATATTGCCAGCGGCACCAACGCGATAGTGGCCGTCGGTACCACCGGGGAGTCTGCGACGCTGAGCGTTGAAGAGCACTGTGATGTCATCCGCCAGACCGTGCAGGTAGCCGGCGGGCGGGTGCCCATCATCGCCGGGACCGGGGCCAATTCGACCAGTGAAGCCGTAGAGCTCACCCAAGCCGCAAAAGAGGCCGGGGCCGATGCCTGTTTACTGGTGACGCCGTACTACAACAAGCCGAGCCAGCGGGGACTCATCGCCCATCATGTGCGAATTGCCGAGTCCGTGAACATTCCCCAGATCCTCTACAACGTTCCTGCACGCACAGCCTGCGACATGCTGCCCGCGACCGTACTGGAACTTGCCCGTGTGCCGAACATCGTCGGCATCAAGGAAGCCACGGGCAACTTGGCACGGGGTCAGGAAATACTGGCCCGAAAGCCGGCAGACTTTGCGGTCTATTCCGGCGACGATGCCACGGCCCTCGAACTGATCCTGCTCGGGGCAAGGGGCAACATTTCCGTGACCGCCAATGTGTTGCCCGCTCAGATGGCGCGCATCTGCAGCCTTGGTCTGCAGGCCGCAAAAAGTCAGGGAGAGCAGGCGAGTACGCTGGCCGCGGAAGCCCGTCGGCTCAACGAAAGTCTGGCCGCCTTACACCGCGACCTCTTCCTTGAGGGCAATCCGGTTCCGGTCAAGTGGGCGCTGGCTCGAACTGGACGGATCGGAGACACCCTGCGTCTGCCACTCGTGGAACTTGATGTCGCTCTGCAGTCCAGGTTGCGCGGCACCCTCGAAGCTTGTGGGGTTTTATGAAGCATCGCAGTTACCGCTGGTCTTGCTCCGGGTTCGCCATCCTATTGCTGTTGGGTGGTCTGGCTGGCTGTTCGATGTTGCCTGATATCCCGGACGTGAAGGTGCCTGGCATGGACAAACTCACGGGTGAAAACGGCATGTTCCGGGACCGCAAAGGCGACTACCTGAAGGCCGCAACAATTCCCCGGACCAGTATTCCTGCTTCCCTCGACAGCTTCGTGATCGACGATCTGCTGGTCATTCCGGACTTGCCGCCTGCGACGCCGGAGCAGGCTTTCCTTGATCCACCTCGCCCGCGACCCATCGAGGGGCGTTCCGACCGCGAGGTGGTAATCCAGCGGATGGACAATCGCAGCTGGATCATCGTGGATGTCAGTCCCAGTCAGGTATGGCCCCGCATTCGCGACTATTGGCGGGAGAACAACGTGGTGATCACCACAGAGAATCCCACGACCGGCGTTATGGAGACAGGCTGGTTCACGCTGGACGGCAACGTGGTCACCCAAGAAAAGTTCCGGGTCACCGTTGACACCGGGTTCCAGGACAACAGCGCAGAAATACGTCTGTTGCACATGGATGCTCCCCAGGCGACTCCCGTCATCGTGCAGAGACCGTTTCCGGCCAGCTCCATGAACCCGGAAACAGAGTTCACGGTGCTGAGCTCCCTGTCCAGTTACCTCGCCGATGTGGCCAACCTCTACCAGGCCTCTTCGGTCTCCTTGCTTGCCGGCAACATCGACAGTACGGGCAAGGCGTCCTTGCTACAGACTCCGGCTGGATCGCAGGTTCTGCGACTGGAAGCTGACTACAACCGGTGCTGGGCCGCCTTGGGTCGCGCCCTGCAACGTGCTGGAGTCCAGGTGGTAGCCCAGGACATCAATCAGGGAGCCTTCGATCTGGTTTACGTTCCGGGGCAGCAGGGTACCGGCAGTGAGGAGGAGCCAGGATTCTTCCACAATCTGGTGACCCTCTACGGTTTGCTGGGACGGGATGGCAACGAGGGTGGCCATGCCCTCCACCTGCAGTTGTTGCGCACGGGCGATGCCGTCGAGGTCCTTGCCACACCCGACCCCCAAGATCCAGAGGGTCAGGAAGTCGGCAACAGCCTGCTGGAAATGCTGCGCAATACCATTGCCTGACGTGGCTGCGCCACATTCTGGCACATCCCCCTATGCCGTTGGAGTTTTGCATGGAAAAGCGTGAAGAGATCTACAAAGGCAAGGCGAAGAGCGTGTTCCGGACCGATGATCCGGATCTCTTCGTCATGCACTATCGCAACGATACCTCGGCCTTCGATGGTAAGAAGGTGGAGAAACTGACCGACAAGGGTCGCGTCAACAACCTCTTCAATGCCTTCATCATGGAGAAGCTGGGCACGGCGGGTATTCGCTCGCATTTCGTTCGGCTGCTCAGTGACACGGATTCGCTGGTCCACCGGCTCGACATGATCCCGGTAGAGTGCGTTGTGCGGAATCTGGCGGCTGGCAGTATTTGTCGTCGCTACGCGGTGATTGAAGGCACCGAGCTCAATCCTCCCACGTTCGAGTTCTTCCTCAAGAACGATGCGCTGCATGACCCGATGATCAATGACTACCACATCATTTCCTTCGGCTGGGCCACGGCTGCACAGATCGTCGCCATGAAGGAGCTGAGCTTCCGCGTCAATGCCGTTCTCAAGCAGCTGTTTGCTGATGCAGGTCTACTGCTGGTGGACTACAAGCTGGAGTTCGGCATGCACAAGGGTGAACTGCTGCTGGGCGACGAGTTCAGTCCGGATGGCTGCCGTATCTGGGATGCGACCACGCGCAAGAAGATGGACAAGGACCGCTTCCGTCAGGATCTGGGCTCTGTCATCGAGTCCTATAAGGAAGTCGGCGCACGACTTGGCATGAAATTCGACTGAATACGGACTCTCCGTGGAGACCCTGCTGTGGCTGCAGATAGGTGTGCTGTTACTGCTCTTGGCAGCCGCCCTTGGCTGGCTGCTGCGCAACAGCCGTGAATTGGGCCGTGCACGCAGCGAAGCGCTGTCGCAGGCTGCCCGTCTGGCGTCCGCGGAAACGTCCCTGACGCTCGCCTTGCGTGAAGGTGAGTCCTTGCGAATTGAACTGCAGAGCGTGCAACGACAGTGGAGCGACCTTCGCGAACAGCAGGCGCGTCTGGAGACCCAGCGGGAGAGTGAGCGCTTAGCGCAGCAGGAGAAGCTGATGCTGTTGCAGGAAGCCCGGGAGCAGATGTCGCTGCAGTTCAAGCAACTAGCCTCGGATATTCTTGAGCAGAAAGGTAAAAGTCTTGGTGAAACCAGCCAACAACAGCTTTCCCAGTTACTGGCCCCCCTTGGTGAAAAGTTGCAGGCCTTCGAGAAGAAGGTGGACGACACCTACGACAAAGAGGCGCAACAGCGATTCTCGCTTGAAAAGGAGGTGCGTAATCTTCAGGAGCTCAACAGCCGCATCAGCGCGGACGCGAACCGGCTCAGCGCCGCCCTCAAGGGAGAAAGCAAAACTCAGGGCACCTGGGGGGAAGTGATTCTCGAGAGGGTACTGGAGCGCTCCGGCTTGGAACGTGGCCGGGAGTATGAGCTACAGGTCAGCCTCAAGGATGACGAGGGCAGACGGGGACAACCCGACGTGGTCGTGCACCTGCCCGAGTCCAAGGACGTCGTGATTGATTCCAAAGTGTCATTGACTGCCTACGAAGCGTATTTCAGTGCCAGCGATGAGGACCAGCGGGCCGAATTCCTGCGGCAGCATATCGCGTCTATCCGCAGCCATATCCGCAACCTCACTGGCAAAAACTATCAGGGCCTTGCGGGTCTGCGTACGCTCGATTATGTACTGCTGTTCCTGCCGGTCGAGGCAGCCTTCACCGTGGCCATACAACATGAGGAAGGACTCTTCACCGAAGCGTTCCAGCACAACATCATTCTGGTCGGTCCGTCGACCTTGTTGGCGACCTTGCGCACCATCCATAACATCTGGCGCTACGAGTATCAGAGCAAGAATGCCCGGGAGATCGCCGATCAGGCGGGCAAGCTCTACGACAAATTTGCCGCACTCTTGCAGGATCTCGACAAGGTCGGCGACCGCCTTGGTCAGGCACAGAATGAATGGAATGCTGCACGCAACAAAGTGTATGGCGGCCGCGGGAGCCTGCTGACGCGAGTGGAAAAACTGAAGAAGCTGGGGGCGAGAACCAGCAAACAGCTGCCCGATACTGACGACGACGAAGATATGTTGCCCACGGGTGACAGCAGTGCGTGAACCGGCTGCGCCCCACACCTTACTCCTCTGTGAAACCCCTGCGGCTTGGTTGGATGTGGCCGTCCGGGAAATTCCTACCCTGCTGGTAGACCATGCCAACTGTGAAAAGAAGGCCGCCGCGACCGCGATGAATTTGATGTACCGCTATGTCGATCGTCCCGAGTTGCTGCAGAAGATGTCACAGCTGGCGCGGGAGGAATTGCTGCACTTCGAGCAGGTGGTAGGGCTGCTGCAGTCACGTGGGATCCCTTATCGACACCTTGGTCCTGCGCGCTATGCCGGTGGCCTGCGTGACCACTTGCGCAGCCGGGAGCCAGAGAGACTGGTCGATCTGATGCTGGTCGGTGCCTTCGTCGAGGCGCGATCCTGCGAGCGCTTCGCCAGGCTGGCTCCGTTGCTTGATCCAGTACTCGGTAAGTTCTATCAATCACTGCTACGCTCCGAGGCAAGGCATTTTGCCGATTATCTGGAGCTTGCCCGACTCTATACGGACGAAGATCTGACGCCGAGAGTGGCCTTCTTCGCGGAACTCGAGCAGCAGCTGGTCCTCGGAGAGGATCCGGCGTTCCGTTTCCACAGTGGCGTCCCCGCGGCAGACTACACTCTGCAGTAAGTCTTGGTGCGGCTCAGTCCCTGCACTGCACCGGTGCTCCCAGCGTATTGCCGAGCCGCTCTCGCAGCGATGCGATCTGACTGCAAGGCAGTGCATCGTTCCCCTGCAGCGAGATGAAGCGGAGGAGGGGTAGATCACTCAACATGCTGACATCGGTCAGGGAGTTGTTGCGGACGCCAAGGACGCGCAGATTGCGCAAACTGCGCAGAGGACCAAGATCACCTACGCGATTGTCGCTGATTTCGAGTTGCTCGAGTCCGGCCAAAATCTCTATGCCAGCAAGACTTTCGACCCCGCTGGCCGGGCAGGCCAGCAAGGTGATCTCTCCAAGACTGGTGGGTGCACTCGGTCCACCAAGGTACTGGTTGAGGCAGGCCTGCAGCGAGGCATCGCGCAGTAGCCCCGTGTTGGGCCGACGATTGTCGGCAGGGTTGTAGACCACCGAATCATTGAAGGTGTAGGTGTAGCCGCCGTGGCAACCTGTCAGCCCAGATGCCATCAGCAGGCTGGTCAGAAAGTGGCGGCAAAAAGCCGGGATAAGCATGGGAAACGCAGCCTCGCAGTCGGAGCAGCATGGTAGTAATTCCTGGACGCTCCCGGTAGTATGCGGCGCTTGCTTTTTCCTTTGGCACTGGATTTTCCAGTCACCGCAAACGCGTGGACACCTCCCTAGAACCGCTTCTGACCCCTTCCAGGATTCTCCTATGACGCTTCTTCCCAGCCGTACCGTCCTTGGCGCTGCCTTGGCCCTTTCCCTGACCTCGCTGGGCTTCGCCCAGGACCTGACGACGCCGCAGCAAAAAGCTGGTTATGCGGTCGGTGCAAATATTGGCGGCGGACTGCGCAGCCAGGGCCTCGAACAGGACCTCGACGTGGCAGCTCTCGTGCAGGGTTTGCAGGATGCCTTGGCCGGCGTCGAGCCGAAGCTCCCGCCGGAGGAGCTGCAATCAGCCATCGAGCAGTTGTCGGCCACCGTGCAGGCGCGGCAGCAAGCTGCCTTGGAGGCCGAGGCACAGGCCGGCAAGGACTTCCTTGCCAAGAATGCCGCCGCAGCCGGGGTCAAGACTACGGCCAGCGGTCTGCAGTATCTCGTGGTGACGAATGGCGCCGATGCGTCGGCACCGAGCCCCAAAGAAACGGACACTGTCCGGGTTCACTATCACGGCACACTCATCGACGGGTCGGTGTTCGACAGCTCGGTCGAGCGCGGTGAGCCGATTTCGTTCCCGCTGAATGGTGTCATCCCCGGCTGGACCGAGGGTCTGCAGTTGATGAAGGTCGGTGACAAATTCCGGCTCTTCATTCCCTCTGATCTCGGGTACGGAGCCAACGGCGCAGGTCCTATTCCGCCCAACTCCACCCTGATTTTCGACGTGGAATTGTTGGCCATCGAGCCTCCTGCCGCCCAGTAATGGCGTCTGTTCTCAACCAGGGGCTTTGCGACTTCCTCGGGGCGTCTCCCACGCCCTTCCATGCCGTGGCCAATATGGCTGCCACGCTCGAAAAGGCCGGCTTCACGCCTCTTGCCGAGGCGGCCGCGTGGGCCTTGCAGGCTGGCGGTCGCTACTATGTCACGCGCAATCAGAGTTCGCTGATCGCCTTCACGCTGGCGTCGGAGGGCAGTGTCCCGGCGGGCTGGCGCATGGTCGGTGCCCACACCGACAGCCCCTGCTTGAAGGTGAAGCCGCAGCCGGAGTTGCTCCGACAAGGCTATGGCCAGCTTGGGGTCGAAGTGTACGGTGGCGCCTTGCTCGGTCCATGGTTCGACCGCGATCTGTCGCTGGCTGGCCGGGTGTTCTACGTCGATGACGCTGGCCAGCTGCAGTCTTCGCTCATCGATCTGCGCCGGCCGGTGGCGGTCATTCCGAGTCTTGCCATCCACCTCGACCGTGAGGTCAATCAAAAGCGCAGCATCAATGCCCAGAGCGATCTGCCCCCGATCGTGATGCAGATTGCCGAGGGTGGCTCACTGGATCTCCGAAGCCAACTCGCGGACTGGCTGCGTCTCGAGAGACCCGGCGCTGGCGTGGCGAACGTGCTCGACTTCGAAATCTGCCTTTACGATACGCAGCCACCGGCGCTGGTGGGCATCAACGGAGAGTTCATCGCCAGTGCCCGTCTGGACAACTTGCTCAGTTGTTTCGTGGGTCTACAGGCGCTGATCGCTTGCGAAGCTGTCGCCGACAACCTGTTGGTCTGTACCGATCACGAAGAAGTAGGCAGTGCCAGCGCGTCAGGTGCTGCTGGACCTTTCCTGCAGTCCGTGCTGGCGCGTATCCATGACAAGCGAGCTGCCGGTAGCGAAGAAAACTGGCAGCGGCTACTGCAGCAGAGTCTGCTGCTTTCAGTCGACAACGCACATGGCATCCATCCGAATTTCGCCGACAAGCATGACAGCAAACATGGCCCGTTGTTGAATGCTGGTCCTGTGCTCAAATTCAATGCCAACCAGCGTTACGCGACCAACAGTCGTGGCAGCGCCATGCTGAGACAGCTCTGCGCCGAGATCGACGTTCCACTGCAGAGCTTTGTGGTGCGCAGTGACATGGGTTGCGGATCGACCATAGGACCACTGATTGCGACCGAACTTGGCATCGAGACGGTGGACCTCGGCGTACCCACTTTCGCCATGCACTCCATTCGGGAGCTGGCGGGTAGTCGAGATGCCGACCTGCTGGCTCGCGTGCTGACGCGCTTCTATTCACACGGATCCCGCTGATCCCGCGCGCGAAAGGAGGCCGCTGGCCGCCTAATCACCGCTGGTCTTTCTGACGCGGCGTCCCTGAATCTCGCTGCCCAACAATCCGCCGTTTCCAGCCCACTCAGTCCTTGAATACCGCCGGCGCCAGGGCTCAGCGAAAGCGTTCAGGGTCGACGAGGCGGCGCAGGCTGGCGGGCAGTGGTGGTGGTGTGCCTTCGATCAGACTGGCCAGCAAGGCGGCAGCCACGGGAATGCGGGCCAGTCCGTTGGAGCCATGGGCTGCGTTAACGAAAAGCCCAGGCAACTCTGCCGACACGGGGCCTACCAGCGGCATGCGATCTGGCGTCTGGCAGCGCAGTCCACTGCGCTGCTCGACCGGGCGCTGTTTCGCGAGGGTATCCGCCAGTGCGACATCCATGCGCGAGAGCAGTGCCAGGTGCTGCTGGCGGTTTTGCTCCAGGCTGAGCGCGGCCGCATGAAAGCTGCCCCCTAGGCTTTGTAGCCCAGCACTTTCCGGTGTGAGATAGCCTTGCCCACACAGAACCGCGCGCAGGGTCGTCTGCGGCTGCGCAGCATAGACATCGACCTGACCGCGATTGGCGATGAGCGGGAGGCCATGGCAGGGTGGAAAATCGTAGAGGTCGCCAGCGGCACAAAGGATGACCACCTCGGCGGCAAATTGTTGCCCGCGGGCATCCTGCAAGTACCAGCCTTCTGCCGTACGCTGCAGGGCGGTAACGGCTACGTCGGTGTGGACGCGAAAACCAGATTGCTCCCGGTAGAAATCACAGAGCGCCCGTGGGGATAACCAACCGGACTGCGGGAAGTACAGGGCCGGATGCTCCACAGCAACGCCAGCCAGGGAACTGGCTGCCTCTTTGTCAACCTGTTGCATCACGCTGGGGTGGAAACGCTCACACGCCGCCAGTCGCTCGAAGCGGCGCCGTTGCTCGTCGTTGAAACCCAAGTGCAGCATGCCGCATTCGTGCCAGGCAAAGCCGAGTTGCCGCAGCAATCGGTAGTGGCGGAAGGCATGGACATAGGCATGCAGATTGAAGTGGTTGTCGGGGGTCTGCGCAGTGCCGGGTTTGCAGTGCAGCACGGCCTGACGATTGCCAGAGCCCGCCGTCGCCAGCTGACTGTGCTTTTCCAGCAAATCGACCTGCCAACCCAGTCCAGCCAGTGTCCAGGCGGTGCAGCAGCCCGCCAAGCCGCCGCCGACCACCAATGCCCGCCGCGCAGAAGAAGGGGAAGCGCGCGTGTCTCCTGCTCCGGCTTGCCAGCGGGCTGTCACCATGTGGCGTTTGCCAGCGAAGCCCTGTAGCCGCATTACCTCAAAACCAGCGGCCTGCAGGTTGACGCGAACCGCGGAAGCGGCCGAGTAGGTGCTGAGTGTCGTACCGGGCCCAGAGAAGTCACCAATACAAGCCAGCAAGGCCGGTTCCCAGAGTGCTGGATTGCAGCGCGGTGAGAAGCCATCCAAGAACCAGGCATCAACCCTGAGCGCGGTGTGGGCGAGCAGATCCGGCAATTGTGTCCGAGCATCGCCATACAGCAGGGTGAGCACGACGCGGTGCTGATCGAACAGCAGAGTCATCTGGTGAACCCCGGCGGTATGGTCCGGGTACTGGCAGAGGAAGGTTTCGCTGAGGGTCTGCAGCGAATGAAAGTGGCTGTAAAGGCGCCGCAGGTCGTCGAGTGCGAAGGGATTTAGCTCGCAGGCGAGGTAGTGCAGCGTGGACCGGCTGCTGGCGGTCTTGCACCACAGCTGGCAGGTGGCGAGAAAGTTGAGACCAGCGCCGAATCCCAGTTCCCCAATCACGAAGGAGCGCATGGAAGCGGTGGCGAAGCGCGCCGGCAGGTTATTGCCGTGCAGGAAGACGTACTGACTTTCACCCAACGCGTCGGCGCGTGAGTAGTATATGTCACCATACTCGACTGATCTGGGGAGGCCGTCTTCCCAGACCAGGCGAGCATTGCGGAGTGGACCGGTCAAGACGTGGATACCGTGCTGGTGTGCAAGAAACCCGCCGGTAATGCGCGGCAGGGCAGGGAGGAGCAGTGTAGCGGCTGGGCGGCATTTGCATAGGCAGTGCTGCTGCCATCCGCTAGAATGTCGGCCTCGCGATGGAGTCATCTCATGCTGGAAATCAACGCCCCGCTGCAACGCATCAAGGACTGTTCTGAGCGCCTCTTGGTGCTCAGGGGGTATCTTTGACTTCGATCACAAGCAGGATCGTCTGACAGAGGTCGAGGCAGAGCTGGCCGAGTCCAATGTCTGGGACAAGCCCGAGCATGCACAGGCACTTGGCCGTGAGCGTGCGGAACTGGAGCGGGTGGTAGGTACCATCCTTGCGCTGCAAAGGCAGTTCGCCGATTGCAACGAGCTGATCACGCTTGCCGGCGAAGATCAGGACGACGGGCTCTTCACCGCTGCCCTGCGGGATCTCGATCAGGCGGTAGCCTCGCTTGAACAACTGGAGTTTCGCCGCATGTTTGCCGGCGAACTGGATCCCAGTAATGCCTACCTCGACATACAGGCGGGCTCGGGTGGCACGGAAGCGCAGGACTGGGCCGAGATGCTGCTGCGCATGTATCTCAAGTGGGGCGACAAACATGGCTTCAAGGCCGACCTCATGGAGGCGTCGCCGGGTGAGGTGGCCGGCATCAAGAGTGCAACCGTACTGTTTCAGGGTGAGTATGCCTACGGCTGGTTAAGGACCGAAACGGGTATCCATCGTCTAGTCCGCAAGTCGCCCTTCGATTCCGGTAACCGGCGACATACCTCTTTCGCCTCGGTGTTCGTGTCGCCCGAGATCGACGACAGCATCCAGATCGACCTCGATATGAGCAAGGTGCGGGTCGATACCTATCGGGCAAGCGGTGCAGGTGGTCAGCACGTCAACAAAACCGATTCGGCAATCCGCATGACGCACGAACCTACTGGCATCGTCGTCCAGTGTCAGAGCGAACGCTCCCAGCACAAGAACCGCGATATGGCCATCAAGCAGTTGAAGGCCAAGCTGTACGAGATGGAGATGCAGAAGAAACGTGAAACCCTGCAGAAGATCGAGGACGAGAAGTCCGACATCGGCTGGGGCCACCAGATTCGCTCCTATGTTCTCGATCAGTCACGCATCAAGGACCTCCGTACCGGGATCGAGAATTCCAACACCGGAGCCGTACTCGATGGTGATCTCGACCGTTTCATGGAGGCCAGCCTCAAGCAGGGGCTGTAGCAAGCACCAGGGCCGGGGGCCGGGCGCGTGCGTCTGCCATCCCAGCTGCGAATTCCCGAGGAAGGCCATGACAGACCAGACTGCACCGCCACCGCATGACGAAAACAAGTTGATCGCCCACCGCCGGGAGAAGCTGCAGGAACTTCGGGCTGGCGGTGCCGCCTTCCCGAATGACTTCCGGCGGGACACACTGGCCGCCGACCTGCACGCGCAGCATGGTGAATCGAGCAAAGAGTCACTGGAGGCTGCCAGTCGGCAGGTTTGCCTGGCAGGTCGCCTCGTCCGCATGCGTGGACCCTTTCTTGTGCTGCAGGACGGTAGTGGTCAGATCCAGCTCTATCTCAATCACAAGGAATACACCGAGTCCCAGAACGCACTCAACAAGACGCTGGATCTCGGCGACATCGTGGGCATCAGCGGCACGGTTTTCCGCACCGGCAAGGGCGAGCTTTCGGTCTGGATCAGGCAACTGCGGCTGCTGACCAAGGCCTTGCGACCTCTGCCGGACAAGTACCACGGACTGCACGACACCGAAGTACGCTACCGGCAGCGCTACGTCGATCTGATCGCCAACGAGTCGACGCGGCGGACCTTCGTGCTGCGCTCACGCATCATCGACAGTATCCGCCGCTTCATGAATGCCCGGCAGTTCATGGAGGTCGAGACACCAATGATGCAGGCCATCCCGGGTGGCGCCGTGGCAAGGCCCTTCGTCACCCACCACAATGCGCTCGACCAGGCCATGTACTTGCGCATCGCCCCCGAGCTGTATCTCAAGCGACTGGTGGTAGGCGGGTTCGAGCGTGTCTACGAAATCAATCGCAATTTCCGCAACGAAGGACTCTCGACCCGCCATAACCCGGAGTTCACCATGCTGGAGTTCTATCAGGCCTACAGCGATTACCGCGAACTAATGGACCTGACCGAGTCCCTGCTACGCACGGTGGCGCAGGAAGTGCTCGGTAGTACCTTGCTTGTGTATCAGGGATTGACGCTGGATTTCGCGCAGCCCTTCCAGCGCATGAGTATTCCCGAGGCCATCCTGCGCCATGTGCCGGGGACTGCGGAGGCAGAACTCGCATCCCTTGATGGTCTGCGTGCACTGGCGCGTCGTTGCGGCAGCGAGGCTAGGCCCGAGTGGGGCAGTGGCAAGCTCCTGCTGGAGGTCTTCGAGCTGAAGGTCGAGCATGAACTGCAGCAGCCTACGTTCATCGTCGAGTATCCGACCGAGGTTTCGCCCCTTGCCCGTCGCAACGACCACAATCCGGACATCACCGATCGCTTCGAACTTTTCATTGCGGGTCGGGAGATCGCCAACGGCTTCTCGGAGCTCAATGACGCCGAGGATCAAGCCGGGCGGTTCCATGCGCAGGTTGCCGCCAAGGATGCGGGCGATGACGAGGCCATGCACTTTGACAGCGACTACATCACGGCGCTCGAATATGGCTTGCCACCGACAGCGGGCGAGGGTATCGGCATCGATCGGCTCGTGATGCTCTATACCGACTCACCGTCGATCCGTGACGTCCTGCTTTTTCCACACATGCGTCCCTTGCACAGTTGAGCCACGCCAGCGGGCGCCTGCCGAGGTCCTTCGCCCATGTCGACCACCGATCAAGTCGCTGAAACGGCCGAACGCCTGGTGCAACTTGAGCCCTCCTGGCGTGCGGTCTTGGCCGACGAGTTTCGCAAGCCCTACCTTCAGGCGCTGCGCGCCTTCCTGCAGCAGGAGAAGGCTGCCGGCAAGCAAATCTATCCACCGGGAGCACTCATCTTTCAGGCGCTCAACGCCACTCCGCTGCCCGCTGTAAAGGTCGTCATTCTCGGTCAGGATCCATACCATAATCCGGGTCAGGCGCACGGTCTGAGTTTTTCCGTGCCCGCCGGTGTCGAACCGCCGCCGTCACTGCAGAACATCTTCAAGGAGTTGTCACGAGACCTTGGCCTGCCGGTACCGCGCCAGGGCAATCTGCAGAGCTGGGCTGCGCAGGGAGTGCTGTTGCTGAATGCCGTACTCACCGTCGAGCGGTCACGGCCGGCATCTCACCAAGGCCGAGGCTGGGAGATATTCACTGATCGTATCGTGCAGATCTTGAATGAGCGAAGCGATCGCCTGGTGTTCCTGCTGTGGGGCACTCAGGCGCAAAAGAAGGGCCAGCACATCAGCCGAAGTCGTCACCTGGTACTGGAGGCTGCGCATCCATCACCGCTGTCTGCCCATCGTGGCTTTCTTGGCTCTGGTCATTTTTCTCGCACCAATGACTGGCTGCAGGACCATGGCAGGACAGCGATAGATTGGCAACTGCCTCAGTCACCCTCGTAGATGCAACCACTGGTACAGGTTTCATTCACCACGATGCGGCAGAGCGAGGGCAGCACGGGTTGCAATTGCTGCCACAGCCAGCGTGCAATCACTTCGCTGGTCGGATTTTCCAGCCCCGGGATGTCGTTGAGGTAGTAGTGGTCGAGCCGGGCGATGACCGGCTTCACGACCGCCTTGATATCGGCGTAGTCCATGACCCAGCCCAGTGTGCTGTCGAGCGGTCCGCGCACATGGACTTGTACCTGGAAGGAGTGGCCATGCAGTCGGCCACACTTGTGCCCAGCCGGCACGTTTGGCAAAAAATGCGCCGCCTCAAAACTGAATTGCTTGTAGATATCCATCCCGAAGCCTCGCCGGCGAGGCGCGCATGGTAAACACGTAAGTTCTGGCTGTACACGTCCTGCACGGTGCCGGAAATTTTATTGACTCTCGGGCTTCGCTCAGTAAAATGCGCAGCCTCGGCGTTTGGGTGAATAGCTCAGCTGGTAGAGCGTCGCCCTTACAAGGCGAATGTCGGGGGTTCGATCCCCTCTTCACCCACCAAACGCTGCCCCTTCCAGGCCGTCGGAATCGACGGTTTGTTGCAAGTGGCCCGGTAGTTCAGTTGGTTAGAATGCCGCCCTGTCACGGCGGAGGTCACGGGTTCAAGTCCCGTCCGGGTCGCCATTTTTTGGCAGCAAGTATCAATTTCCAGCTGCATTTGTCATCGGCATCCGCCTGAACCAATCCGGTTGTGGTGCTGCGCACGGCCTCTGGTCATCCTCGTCCGACCCTCCCAATGCCTTCCGCTTGCGGCAGGTATGCAGTGCGCTGCGTGCTGAGCAGGTTCAGCATCGATTCAGTCGCCGCAGTCATGCTTGGCTGGCCAATGACGGTGTGACGGAGGATGCCAGACATGAACAGGTTGATCGTGGGCGGGTTGGGGATGCTGCTGGGCTGTGCTGGCTGCAGCGGTGTCGAGCGCCTGACAGGCCAGGAGCCGATAGTCGACATGCATGGGGTGAATGTAGCCCAGTTCGAACAGGATCTGACCGAGTGTCGGCTCTATGCAGATCAGGTTCCGGTGGGTCGACAGGCTGCCACCGGGGCCGTCGCCGGTGCTGCCACCGGCGCCGTGGTGGGGGCAGTGATCGGTGACAGTCGAACCGCCAGTCGTGGTGCCGGCGTCGGTGCAGCCACAGGAACCTTGCGCGGTGCCGCCGGGGGCTTGCAGGATCGGCAACATGTGCTGCGCAACTGCCTCCGAAACCGTGGTTACGCCGTCCTCAATTGAACGCATCCCGATTCAGCGCGTGGCAGCGCGCTGGTTGCATCGCGACCGCGTCGTCATCGAGGTACTACGCGCTGACCTGATCGATAGGCAGCTTTCCGGCAACAAGTACTTCAAGTTGCTTCCCAACCTGGCGGCGGCACGCAAGGCTGGCAGCAATGTGCTGCTGAGCTTCGGGGGGCCTTGGTCCAACCATCTGCATGCACTGGCAGCAGCCGGCGCCCGTTACGGGTTTCAGACTGTCGGTCTGGTGAGAGGCGAGCCGCAGTCTACGGCCTGCCTGGCTGACGCCGTGCGCTGGGGCATGCACCTGCACTTCATCAGTCGTACCGCTTATCGGCGACGTGCTGAACCGAGCTTCCTGGACGCCTGGCGTGAGCACTACGGCAAGGTCTGGTGCATTCCGGAGGGCGGTGCCAATTTGGCAGGCATCACCGGCTGTCGAGCGCTCCTGCCTACCACCACGGATCACAGTCACGTGATGCTGGCCTGTGGGACAGGGGCCACATTGGCCGGACTTTCCACCGTCAGTCAGCAGCCACTGATCGGCGTACAGGTCTTGAAAGGCGCCGGCTACTTGCAGGCCGAGGTAGCCCGTCTGCTCCAGGTACACGGTCTGCGTGCCCAGTGTCCCTGGCAGGTGCTCGATGGTTTTCATGCGGGCGGTTACGGCCGTTGGTCGCCCGACTTGCTCGCGCTGATGCATCGTTTCGAGGCGGACAGCGGTATACCGCTGGATCCGGTCTATGGCGCCAAACTGGTCAGCGCCACCGCGGCACTCGTTGCCGACGGTTACTTCCCGTCGGGTGCCAAGGTGCTGCTGGTGCACGGCGGAGGCTTGCAGGGCCGGCGTTCGCTCGACGGGTCGGCCTGAGGGACAGGGCCGAGTGATATACTGCCGGCCCGTTTTCCACCAAGTCCCCGTGATGCCGCAGTTCTCAACCATTGGTCTCATCAGCCGTCGCGACAACCGCGACATCGTCGATACGCTGCTGTCCCTCGTCAACTTTCTGGTGAAGCAGGGCATTACCCTCGTGGTCGACGAGTCGGTGGGCGGGCTGCTTGGCACCCATGGCTTCGCCGTGGTGGCGAGGGAGCAGATCGGCCGCCATTGCGAGCTCGTCATCGTGGTCGGTGGCGATGGCAGCATGCTCAAGGCGGCGACGCAGCTTGCCGAGCAGGGCGTGCCCGTGGTTGGTGTGAATCGGGGTCGGCTCGGTTTTCTGACTGACATCGTGCCAGACGATATCGAGGCTGCGATGACGCGCATCCTCAAGGGCGAATACCGCGCCGAGCCGCGCTTTTTGCTCGAAGTCGTTGCCAACGAGGGGGGCGGAGAGCGGCCGCTCGGCTCGGCGATGAACGACGTTGTACTGCATCCGGGCATCGCGGCGCAGATGATCGAATTCGATCTCTACGTGGACGGTCAGTTCGTTTGCCATCAGGCCTCCGACGGCTTGATCATCGCGACTCCCACCGGCTCTACCGCCTATTCCCTGTCGGCTGGGGGACCCATCATGCACCCCAAGCTGGAGGTGCTGGCGCTGGTCCCCATGTACCCTCACAGCCTGAGCAGCCGTCCAATCGTGGTAGACAGCAACAGCAGCATCAGACTTGTCATCGGCGAACGTCACCACACCGCACCCCAGATAAGCTGCGACGGTACGGTCGTGCACACCTCGAGCGTTGGCGACACGTTCACCATTCGCAAGAAATCACGCCACCTGCTGCTGTTGCACCCCAACGACTACGATTATTACGCGACCTGCCGCAGCAAGCTGGGCTGGTCCCAGCGCCCCGTGCGGAGCTGACATGTTTCTGGCCCTGGAAGCAGTCGCTGACCTGGATCTGGCCGAGTACGGCCGACTGCTGTGGCAGCAGAAGATTGCCCACCAGATCGGGGAGCAGGATGGCCGCCAGTTCGTGGTCGTGGCCGACCGAAATGACGTCGCGCGAGCCCGCGAGCTATTCCAGCGCTGGCAGGCAGGGCAGATCAGCCCCTCCGAGCAGGACTCCAGTGCACTGACGGGCTACCTGGATCGCGGACGCCTGCTCGGTGATCTGCTCGGCGCCCTGCAGCGCTATCCACTCACCCTGCTGTTGATCGCCCTCTGTGCGCTGTTGCTGCTGCTGGCGCCGCTGGCCCGACCCACAGCACTGACCCAGGCGCTGCGCTTTCCTGATTTCAGCTACGGGGGCGGCTTTATCATCCTGTCCCGGGTGTGGGAGCAATTCTCGTTGGCCGACCTGCTGCGTATGCTCACGCCAATGCTGTTGCACGGCGGCTTGTTGCACCTGTTGTTCAACATGAGCTGGTTGTGGGAGTTGGGGCGCCGCATCGAGCGGCAGCAAAGTACCCTGACTTTGGCGCTGGTCATCCTCTTCATCGCCCTGTGCTCCAACAGCATCCAGTACCTGTGGGGTGGAAGCACGAACTTCGGCGGCATGTCTGGGGTGATTTACGGGCTGTTTGCCTATATCTGGCTCTGGCAGCTGCTCGATCCACGGCAGGGTCTCGCGCTGCAGGGGTCGCTCATCCTCTTCATGCTCGCGTCACTGGCGCTGTTCACCTATCTCGATCTTGGCATGATCGCCAATGCGGCCCATCTTGGCGGCTTTTTCACCGGTCTCCTGATCGGTGCGCTGACAGCGCTGGTCAGTCGTATCAGGCGTGCCGCCCGGCAGAGGACGCCTTGATGGAAAAGCCGCAAAGCTGGCGTGAACTCGTGGCTACGCTTACACCCGAGTTACACCAGAGCCTGAAAAATGCCGTGGAAACCGGTCGTTGGCCCAACGGCGACAAACTCACGGCGGCACAGCGGGAGCATTCGCTGCAGGCCATCATCGCCTACGACCAACTCTATCTGCCCCAGGAGCAGCGTACGGCCTTCATCGACCGCGAGGGCCTGAAGAAAAGCCACTGTGATGACTGACTTCAGCGGTCCGCTCAGAAAACTCGAAAGCCGGCTCGAGCAGCCGGTTCGCTACTGGCTGCCGCTGGGGCAGCAACGGGTCGAGGTGTCGGCGTTACTGGGGCAGCCCCTGTCGTTGCGCGTGACGGGCAAGATCTTCTGCGTGCACTGCGGAACACTGACCCACAAGAGCTTCAATCAGGGCTACTGCTACCGTTGCTTCACCCGGCTCGCGCAGTGCGACGGCTGCATCGTGGCGCCAGAGCAATGCCACTACGAGCACGGTACTTGCCGCGAGCCGGTCTGGGCCGACCATTTCTGCATGCAGGATCACATCGTCTATCTGGCCAACTCGTCCGGGCTCAAGGTAGGAATCACCCGCGCATCACAAGTACCAACGCGCTGGATCGACCAGGGGGCAAGCCAAGGGCTCGCCATTCTGCGAACCCGTAGTCGGCAGCAGGCCGGATTCTGCGAGGCGCTGCTGCGCGAGCATGTGGCGGATCGTACCAATTGGCGGGCCATGCTCAAGGGGGAGCAGCCCCTGCTCGATCTGACGGCGGAGCGGGCCCGTCTGCTTGCCTTGTGCCGCGAGGGGCTCAAGGCGCTGCAACAGCGCTTCGGCGTGCAGGCGCTGAGTGTGCTGAACGGTGTCGATGCGCTTCGGATCGACTACCCGGTGCAGTCGCTGCCAGACAGGCTCACGTCGCTGGATCTCGATGCTGCCCAGCCATTCAGTGGCCGGCTGCTCGGGATCCGAGGGCAATACCTGTTGTTTGATTCCGGCGTCCTCAACGTACGCAAGTACAGCGGCCATGAGTGCGAACTGGCCATTTGAAGGCGTCGGCTGGCCTCCGGGCTTCCATTCATGACCACAGTACGAGGTGACCGATGAAAGAATCTGCAGGCAAGACCGTATTTCTCAGCGATTACCGCGTGCCCGATTTTCTGATCGACGAGACCCAGTTGGTCGTCGAATTGTTCGAGCATGAGGCCTTGGTAACCGCGCGCCTGCGACTGCGCCGCAACCCGGCGGCAGGGGCACCGAATGCACCGCTGGCGCTGCACGGCCGTGCCCTTGAGTTGCTGGATGTGAGGGTGGAGGGTCGTGTGCTTGCGGCGGAGGAGTATCTGGTCGACGACGAGCAACTCTGTATCACCAAGGTGCCCGCCGCCTTTCTGCTGGAAACCCGTACCCGTCTCAAACCTCAGGAGAACACCTCTCTGGAAGGCCTCTACAAGTCACGCGTCATGTTCTGTACGCAATGCGAGGCAGAGGGTTTCCGCAAGATCACCTACTACCTGGACCGACCGGATGTGCTGAGCAGCTTCACTACCCGCATTGAAGCAGAAAAATCCCGCTATCCGGTGCTGTTGTCGAACGGCAATCTGATCGCCAGCGGCGAGCTCGGTGGGGGTCGGCACTTTGCTACGTGGCAGGATCCCTTCCGCAAGCCCTCGTACCTGTTCGCCCTGGTAGCCGGTGATCTGGCGCATGTGGCGGATACCTTCACCACCGCGAGTGGCCGCCCCGTTGACCTGCGCATCTATGTCGAGGCGAAGGATCTCGACAAGTGCGACTTCGCCATGGATGCGCTGAAAAGAGCCATGCGCTGGGACGAGGAGGTGTATGGACGTGAATACGATCTCGACATCTTCATGATTGTTGCCGTCGATGACTTCAACATGGGCGCCATGGAAAACAAGGGACTCAATATCTTCAATTCGTCCTGCGTGCTGGCCAAGCCGGAGACCTCCACCGATTTTTCGTTTTCACGTATCGAAGCCATCGTGGCACACGAGTACTTCCACAACTGGTCAGGCAACCGGGTGACCTGCCGGGACTGGTTCCAGTTGAGCCTGAAAGAGGGCTTCACGGTGTTTCGGGATGCTGAATTTTCCGCCGACATGGGTTCGCGGGCGGTCAACCGCATCGAAGACGTGGGCCTGCTGCGCACTGTGCAGTTTGCCGAGGACAGCGGTCCCATGGCCCACTCGGTGAGACCCGAGTCGTACATGGAGATCTCCAATTTCTACACGGTGACGATCTACGAAAAGGGCGCCGAGGTGGTGCGTATGCTCGCCAACCTGCTGGGGCCGGCGCGGTTCCGTGCAGGGACTGACCTCTACTTCGCCAGATTCGACGGACAGGCCGTGACCACCGAAGACTTCGTGCGCTGCATGGAGGAGGTCAGTGGCATGGACCTCGGCCAGTTCCGCCGCTGGTATACGCAGGCAGGCACGCCCGAGCTACGGGTGACCCGCCACTATGATGCCGTGGCGCGAAGTTTCTCGCTCACCTTCCGCCAGACCTGCCCACCCACACCGCGCCAGCCGACCAAGGAAGCCTTCCTCATTCCCGTTGCCGTGGGATTGCTCGACAGCCAAGGTCGCGAATTGCCGCTGCAGCTTACTGCCGAAGACCCTGCGGCTACCCACCAGGTGCTGCGGGTTACCGAGTCGGAGCAGCGCTTCACGTTTCTCGGCATCGATGAGCCGCCGGTACCAGCCCTTCTGCGGGGATTTTCTGCCCCGGTACGTCTGTTCTGCGACTACACGCGGGAGGAACTATCCTTCCTGATGAGCCACGACAGTGATGGTTTCGTGCGTTGGGAGGCTGGCCAGCAACTCGCGCTGGCGGTGATCAACGACGGGCTGCTGGCCCGGCGGGAGGGCAGGGCCGTGTCGGTCGACCCGCAGCTGGTCAGTGCCTACCGGGCCGTACTGTCTGCCGCGCTGCAGGACCAGACGGCAGACAAGGCCATGCTGGCAAATTTGCTGCTGTTGCCAGCAGAGGCCTACATCGCCGAACTGGGCACGCCGGTCGACGTGGATGGTATCCATGCGGTGCGCGAGACGCTTCGACGCGCCTTGGCACGTGAGCTCAGCGCCGAACTCGGCGCCGTGTACCGGGCGACAGTCAGCAATGAACCCTACCGCTACGAGGCCGGCGCCATCGCCAGGCGCTCGCTCAAGAACACCGTGCTCAACTACCTGATGCTGCTGGATGAGGAAAGCTGGTTCTTCGTGGCACGCCAGCAGTACCTGACGGCTTCAAACATGACCGACCAGAGTGCAGCGCTACGCGCCTTCGTCAACAATCCTTCGCCAGCCAATGCCGGTATCCGTGACGAGCTGGTGGCTGCGTTCTACGAGCAGTGGAAGCATGAAACCCTGGTGGTGGAGCAGTGGCTGTCGCTGCAGAGTGCCGCGCCGGTAGCGGGTAACCTGCCGAGCGTCCGTCGCCTGCTCGAGCACGAGGCCTTCGATCTGCGCAACCCCAACAAGGTGCGTTCCGTGATCGGCGCCTTCTGCAACGCCAACCTCGTGGGTTTCCACCAGGCTGATGGCAGTGGCTACCGTTTCCTCGCCGACCATGTGATCAAGCTGAATGCGAGCAACCCCCAGATCGCGGCACGTCAGCTCACGCCGCTCACGCGCTGGCGCAAATACGATCCAGCCCGTCAGGAACTCATGAAGGCCGAGCTGCGGCGTTTCCAGGAGGAGCCCAGGCTTTCGCCAGACGTCTTCGAGGTCGTGTCGAAAAGTTTGCAGGACTGAGCCAAACTGCGACAATGCCGCCGCCTGCGGCGGAGCCAGCGCTTACGCCGAGCGTCGACGAACAACCTTCCACGCCTGCATCGAGGGCCCAGCATGACCCACAGCGACCCGCGCGAGACGCTGGAGCAGTCCGCCATGTCGCGGCTGCAGTATGTCATCGTCGGACTCACCATTGCCCTCAATGCCCTGGACGGGTTCGACGTGATGGCCATCAGCTTCGCATCCCCCGGCATCGCGGCCGAATGGCAGACTACGCAGGCCGGTCTCGGTCTCATCCTGTCGATGGAATTGTGGGGCATGGCAGTCGGTTCAATCCTGCTCGGTGGTATCGCCGACATGATCGGGCGTCGCCCGACCATCCTCGGCTGTCTCGTGATGATGACGACCGGCATGTACCTGGTCACGACGACGCCAAGCCTGCAGGTTCTGTCGGCCTGGCGCTTCGTTACCGGGCTCGGTATCGGCGGCATGCTGGCCGCGATCAACGCGCAGGCTGCCGAATTCTCCAATCAGCGCAACCGGGCACTGGCGATTGCCCTGATGTCGGCTGGCTACCCGATCGGTGGAGTCGTGGGCGGTATGGTGGTCACCCAACTGCTGAAGACGCACGACTGGCGTTTCGTTTTCTACTTCGGTACCGCCATGACCGCCCTCATGATCCCGCTCGTCCTCTGGCTCATGCCGGAGTCCGTGCATTGGCTGGTGCGCAAGCGCCCGGAAGGCGCCCTGCAGCGCATCAACACGACGCTGGCCAGGTTCGGGCATGCGGCCACTCCGGCTCTGCCGGCCCTGCAGGAGGCGCTCAGAGCCCGCGCCTGGATCGATATCTTCAGCAAGTCACTGCTGGCAACCACCTTCATCGTTACCATGGCCTACTTCCTGCACATCGTCACCTTCTACTACATTCTGAAGTGGGTACCGAAGCTGGTGGTGGACATGGGTTTTTCGCCTGCTTCTGCCGGGGGTGTGCTCACCTGGGCCAGCGTTGGCGGAGCAGTCGGCTGCCTGACTTTCGGGTACCTCACGCGCTTTTTCGATCTCAAGAAGCTGACGCTGTTCATGTTTGTGTTCTCCTGCCTCGGCACGATCCTGTTCGGTCAGACCACAGCCGATCTCGGCACCCTGTCATTGCTGGTAGTGATCGCGGGCTATTTCATCAACTCCGGCATCGTCGGCATGTACTCGCTGATCGCGCAGGTGTTTCCGACGCATGTGCGAGCCTCGGGCACCGGCTTCGCCATCGGGGTGGGACGCGGCGGCTCTGTGCTCTCACCGATCGTGGCAGGCCTGTTCCTGCAGGGTGGCATGCAGCTTCCGCTGCTGAGCGTACTGATGAGTATGGGATCCATCCTGGCCTTTGCTGCACTCATCTGGTTGCAGTGGGGAAGTGGACCGGCCGCAGGTCAGCCGGCGCGTTCCTGAGCGTGGACCGCAGTCATGGCAGACACCGGCACGTCGCAGCACACTATTGAACACCGGCAGTGAATTGAGAGCAGCATGGGCAGAGACTATCAAAATCGCAAAGAAGCGATGGCCAAGACCTCGGCACACAAGTCGAAGGTGTACGGCAAGTACGGGCGTGAAATCTATGTAGTGGCCAAGAGTGGGGGCATGGATCCGAACGGCAACTTGGCCTTGCGCAGCATCATCGACCGTGCCAAGCGGGATCAGGTGCCGACCCACGTCATCGAAAAGGCGCTGGAAAAGGCGCGCGGCGGTGGCGGCGAGGACTACTCGATCACGCGTTACGAGGGCTTCGGTCCGGGGAACTGCATGGTCATCGTCGAATGTCTGACCGACAACCCGAATCGTACCTTCGGCGACGTGCGGGTCTGTTTCAACAAGACAAACAGCAAGCTCGGCACGCAGGGTGTGGTCAGCCACATGTTCAGCCACAGCCTGATCTTCATCTTCAAGGGCGACGAAGAGGCTGTGATGGAAGCGCTGCTCGGCGCCGACGTGAATGTCTCCGAAATTGAAAGCGAGGAAGGTAGAGTCACGGTCCTGGCTCCCCACAACGAATATGCCAAGGCCAAGGCTGCTCTGGCAGCGGCCTTCGGTGAGATCGACTACGAAATGGACGAGATCCAGTTCATCCCGCAGAGCTACACCACGCTGGCCGGTGAAGACATGGCGACCTTCGAAAAGTTCATAGGCATGCTTAACGACAACGATGACGTCCAGAAGGTCTACCACAACGTCGAACTTTGACACCGGACGATAGCGGAGCTGCTTGCCTGTCTCGGCAGTTCTCGCGGCTGTTTTCTGCAGCAAATCACAAATAATGTGCAGCCCAGACGGCAGCGTTGCCAACCGTCGAAGCGTTCCCCTATTCTGCCGGCGCTTTCGCCTGTTCATGGAGGTCGTGTCTTCCCGCGAGGGAAGCAATGGCCTTCTTCAAAAATAATGAGGGGATCAATGACTCACATTCACTTGCGCAGTAGCGGTCTTCACGGACCCTCCCGTCGCCTTCTGTTGGGCCGGGGTTTACTTTCCTTGACGGTACTCGCGGCCGCTGTTGCCGAAGCGCAGCAACCCGCCAACGTCGAGGAGATTTCCATCACGGCAAGTCGTATCCGCGCCGACGGCTTCTCGGCACCGACACCGGTGGTGATGCTGTCGCAGGAGCAGATCCAGGCAGTGGCGCCAGTGAACGTGGGAGAGTCGCTCCTGCAATTGCCCCAGTTTTCCACCGCCGGCCAGTCATCCACGGCTGTCGTCTACGCCAACCTCCGCAACATCGGGTCCGAGCGCACCTTGGTGCTGCTTGACGGCCGGCGCCACGTGCCGACGTTTTCGTCCGGTGTGGTGGATCTGACCACCATTCCCACCGCACTGGTGCAGCGAACGGAGTTCGTCACCGGGGGAGCATCGGCATCCTGGGGTTCCGATGCTGTATCCGGTGTGGTCAACCTCATACTCAACGAGAATTTGGAAGGCGTGCAGGGCAACGTCCAGTATGGCCAATCCAAATACAGCGACGATAAGAGCTTCAGCGCGTCTTTTGCCGGTGGGACGGCCTTTGCCGGTGGCCGCGGTCACATCATTGCCGGTATCGAGAAGGCAGAATCCAAGGGTATCGCCACCTACCTGTGGCCAGACGTTTCGCGCCCGAACGTGGCCGGCCGCAGCTCTGTCACCAACGGCAATTTTTCGACCGGGCTGCCGCAGTTCATCTTTGCGGAGGATGTACGCCGCGCCGACGTTCACGACGGAGGGCTGATTACCAGCGGTCCGCTGCGCGGCACCATCTTCCTGCCGGGCGGGCAAACTGGTCAGTTCCAGTACGGTCAGGTGTACAACAACAATATGATCGGTGGTGGTTCGAACCCCTTCGAGGCACCGGATCCGGGGGGCGACATTGCACCACCCTACGAGCGTGACTCCTTCCTCACACGGGCCAGCTACGACTTCAGCGATTCGTTGAGTGGCTTCGCAGAATTCAACTACAGCCAGTCCCTGTCCAACGGACTCTCCGTGATGCCGCGCAACCAGGGTGCCACCACCAACAACACCGGGTGCACGCGCACGGGTTACAGCGGCAGTTTCTTCGGCAACATCAACGTCAGTATCGACAATGCCTTCCTGCCGGCCTCGGTGCGCAGTGCCATGCAAGCGGCCAGAGTGAACTGTTTCAACTTCGGAAGAACTTTCCGCGAGGAGGGCCTGGGGCTGTTCCGTACCGGCGAGGGTTCCCCGAACATCCGCCGCTTCGTGACCGGTCTGGAGGGCAAGCTGGCCGGATCCTGGACCTGGGATGCCTACGTACAGCGCGGCGAGTCCTCGTTCCAGCAGCGCCGTGAAGGCAACATCCACAGCGTACGTTTCCAGAATGCCATCGATGCCGTACTGAACCCTGCCAATGGCCAGATCGCCTGCCGCCTCAATACCGATGCCGTCACCACCAATGATGACGCGGGCTGCGTACCCTTCAACATGTTCGGTGCCGGCTCGCCATCCGACGCCGCCATGCGTTATGTCACCGGCACTTCGAGTCTGGACATGGATATCACCCAGACGGTGGTCGCCGCCAACGTGCGCGGGGATTTGCTCGAGGGTTGGGCCGGTCCCATCACCTCGGCGTTTGGTGTGGAGTACCGCAAGGAAGAGCTCGCTGCCGTGGCAGACCCCGATTCCGAGCGGAATCTGTGGCAGACCAGCAATCGCAAAGGTCTGCGCGGGGACTACGACGTGAAGGAGATTTATGCTGAACTGCTTGTCCCGCTGCTCGGGGACACGGCCTTCGCCGACAACCTCGACCTCAATCTGGCGGCCCGCAATACCGACTACAGCAGTTCGGGTTCGGTGACCACCTGGAAAGCCGGCTTTACCTGGGACCTCGATGAACAGGTGCGTTTTCGACTCAGCCAGTCCCGGGATATCCGCGCCGGCAACATCGGTGAACTTTACACGCCGACTGCGGTCGCGCTGGGCAACGTCAACAATCCCATCACCAGTGTGCGCGTCCCGGTTCAGACCGTGACGACCGGTAACCCCACGCTGGCGCCGGAGGAAGCCGATACCTTCACCGCCGGTCTGGTGCTCGAGCCCGCGTTCGTGGACAACCTCCAGCTGTCAGTCGACTACTACAGCATCGACATCGCCGGCCAGATCGGGTCCGTGACTCCGCAGAACATCGTCGATCTCTGCTATCTGAACAAGGAGGACGAGTTCTGCAGCCGCATCGAGAACGATGCCAACGGCGTGATTACCCGCATCAACAACTCCTTCCTCAATCTCAACAGTTTCGAGACCAGCGGCGTGGATATCCTCACTGCCTGGTCACTGCCGGTGTGGAATGGCGACCTCAACCTTCGGCTGACCAGCACCTGGGTCGACAAGCGCGAGACGACTTTCAAGATCGGTGGCACCACGCAGGACACGGCCGGTGAGTTCACCAACCCGCATTGGAAGCACTTCGTGCAGGCCCGCTACAGCATCGGCAAATTCAGTGCGCTCATCGACTGGCGCTGGTATGGCGGTGGCAAGCTCAGCAATCAGCGCATCGAGGGCTTTGCCGGCGTACAGGGCGCCAACATCAACGAACTGTCCGCCGTGAACTACACCAGCCTGAATCTCAGCTACGACGTGTCCGGACTCATCGAAGGCTGGGACGGCAACCTGTTCTTCCGCGTCGATAACCTGTTTGATCGCGACCCGCCATTCCCGCTGCGCAGCGCCTTCAACGACAACAACGGTCGCGGCTATCGTCTCGGACTGCGCTTCAGCCTCTGAGGCGCGCATTTGGCTGTTTCTTACGGCGGAGGAAGATACCGATGGACAAGCTGAACAGAGCAGTACTTGGTCGGGTTTTGGCACTGGGCGTCTTGCTGGCCGCGGAGTCGGTGCAGGCCCAGCCGGCAGATGCACGGGAATGGATCGCCGCGGGTACCGCAGGCACGCTGCCGGCCGAGAAAACCTTCGGCAATGCACTGGGGGGGCTCGGCATCGTCAATGCCGGCGGTGCCGTAGACATGAAGGGGCACCCGTTCTTCGAGCCGCTCGGCAGCAATGGCCGCGCTTGCGTGACCTGCCACCAGCCGGCCGATTCGATGGGGCTTTCGTTGGCCTCGATCCGGCAACAGTGGGTTGCCACCGGCGGGCGCGACCCGTTGTTCGATCCCATCGATGGTGCCAATTGCCCGAACCTGCCGCGGGATGCAGCGGCATCGCATTCGCTGCTGCTCGAGCGGGGTCTCATTCGGGTAGGCATCGCCTGGCCGCCCAAGCCCCGCAATGGCGTGCCCATCGAGCCGGAGTTCAGCATCGAGGTCGTGCGCGACCCGACCGGCTGCAACACCGACCCGGTCTATGGGCTCGACAGCGACAAGCCGACCGTGTCGGTGTACCGCCGCCCCCGCGTTGCGGCCAATCTCAAGTACGTCAGCTACGAAGTCGGGGCCTTCAATGCCAAGCGCCTGGCCATGGTGAATGATCGGGATCCCTTCACCGGCAAGTACATGAGCATGAACATCATGTCCGATGCCCGCGAGCCGTCGCTGCGCACGCAGGCGATCAGTGCTGCCCGCGACCACATGCAGGTCCGTGAGCCGCTGACGGATGAGGTGCTCGATCGCATCGTGGCCTTCGAAAGCCAACTGTACGCCGCTCAGGTCGCCGACAGTCATGGAGGCTCGCTGGTGGAGCAGGGGGGACCACTCGCCCTCGGTCCGCGCAATCTGCAGCAGCAGGAGCGTGGCCTCGGAGACAACTTCGGGGTTCCGCTGTTCCGTTCTTTCGAGATGTGGCGCCCGGCACCCGGCGAAACCCAGATGCAGCGCGACTTCCGGGAGTCGGTCGCCCGCGGGCATGATGTGTTCTTCATTCGCCCGTTCTACATCAGCGACACGGCGCACATAAACACGGTTGGCATGGGCAATCCCATGAAGCGCACCTGCGCCACCTGCCACAATTCCAGCATGGTCGGGACGGACCTGTCGGCGGGCTGGGTCGATGTCGGCACCAACAATCTGCCCTACGCCCGGCAGTCTTTCGAAAACCCGTGGAGCGACACCAGGCACGAACTGCCGCTGTTCAAGATCACCTGCCATGACGAGGCGCGACCGCATCCGTTCCTGGGCCGCGTCATCTATACGCAGGACCCGGGTCGGGCCCTGATTTCCGGTCGTTGCGTGGATGTCGGGTCCATCGTGATGGGGCAGTTCCGTGGTCTGGCCGCTCGGGCACCCTATTTCTCCAACGGCTCGGCCGCGTCGCTGCGCGATCTCGTGGACTTCTATGACCGCCGCTTCAACATCGGCTACTCCGAGCAGGAGAAGCAGGACCTGACCAACTTTTTGAGTGTGCTCTGAGCCACCCTGGGGACTGATGATCATGAAACCAGCGATTTCTCCCCCCCTGTTCGTTGCCAGCCTGCTCGGCACGCTGATAGGTTCTGCAGCCATGGCAGCCGAGGCGAAGCACCTCAATTTCGTGGCTTGTCCGGTCTTTCAGGACACCAACACCGTGCCTTGCTGGGTAGCCGAGTACGACGGGGAGACTTATTTTCTGGGCATCCAGACCGATTCCGGTGGCTGGTCGCCGCCGCTGCTCGGGCACAAGGTGCTCGTGGAAGGCGTCATCAGTGAGCAGCCGCGGGTCTGCGGTGGTTTGGTGCTGACCTCGGCGGGTAAAACCGCCTTCGACAAGCGACCGTCGGGTAAGTCGGCCGGCGTGGACCTTCCGCAGCCGCCGGTGACCTCGCCGCTGCGCGAACTCGACAATAACTGCCGTACCATGCTGCCGGAGAACCCGGCCTTCAATACGCTGGAGCCGCGTCGCGGACCCGGTCCCAGCCCGGCGCAGCCGCCACGCACGCCCGAGCAGATTGCCACGGCCCAGCGCGAAGCAGCAGCCCGCGCCGAGGCCGCCAAGCCGAAGCCCCCGTTCACGGCGAAGACCTTCGAGCTGTACTACGAGTTTGACTCCGAGCTGGCCGGTCTCACCATCAACGGTCTGCAGGAAGCGCTGCGCTATGCGGCCGACATCGGTGCAAAAAGCATCGCAATCGTCAGCCATCGTGGCAGCGTGCTGTTGTCCGACGGGACGCAGCTGCAGGAGCTTCCTGCCATCGCGGAGCGTCGGGCCAGGGAACTCGAGCAGGTGACGCGCATGTTCGGTGTTCCGGGCGGCGCCGAGCTGCAGGTTCGGTGGAATGTTGACGCACAGAGCGGCAACGGCCGCGACGACTGGAGCCGTCGTCGCAGCGACATCATCGTCAGCCCCTGACCACAAGACCCTCCCAGGCGTCCGGGACGTGTGGGGAGGACGGGGCTAGACCGCCTCGACCACGTTGGCCAACGGAATGGTTTTGGCCCGCTCAGCGCCCTTCATGAACGACGCTACTTCGTTGAAGTTCAGGTAGCGGTAGATCGTCGATGACAGGGTATCGAGCTTGCCCATGTACTGCATGTACTCGTCCATGGTCGGGATCTTGCCGAGCAGTGAGCAGACCGCCGCCAGTTCGCTTGACGCCAGAAAAACGTTGGCTCCATCGCCGAGACGATTGGGGAAGTTGCGGGTGGACGTGGAGACCACGGTCGACTTTGCCGCCACCCGTGCCTGGTTGCCCATGCACAGTGAGCAGCCCGGCATTTCGGTGCGGGCACCGGCGACACCGAACACGCCGTAGACTCCCTCCTCGGTGAGTTGGTGCTGATCCATCTTGGTGGGCGGCGAGATCCACAGGCGCGTCGGGATGGCGCCCTTGCTCTGACCGAGCACGGTGGCCGCGGCACGGAAGTGACCGATGTTGGTCATGCAGGATCCGATGAATACCTCGTCGATCTTGGTGCCGGCCACCGCCGACAGCGGTTTGATATCGTCCGGATCGTTCGGGCAGGCCAGCAGCGGCTCCTTGATCTGTTCCAGATCGATCTCGATGATTTCCTTGTACTCGGCATCCGGGTCGGCCTCCAGCAACTGCGGATTGGCGAGCCAGGCCTCCATGGCTTGTGCGCGGCGTTCCAGCGTACGCGGATCGCCGTAGCCCTCACTGATCATCCAGCGCAGCAGGACCACATTGGAGGTCAGGTACTCGATGATCGGTGCCGGATTGAGTTTGATGGTGCAGCCTGAGGCGGAGCGCTCGGCAGAGGCATCCGATAGTTCGAAGGCCTGCTCTATCTTGAGGTCTGGCAGCCCTTCGATTTCCAGGATGTTGCCGGAGTAGATGTTTTTCTTGCCCTTCTTCTCGACGGTCAGCAAACCCCTCTGGATCGCCGCATACGGGATGGCATTGACCAGATCGCGCAGCGTAATGCCGGGCTGCATCTTGCCCTTGAAGCGCACCAGTACCGACTCGGGCATGTCGAGCGGCATCACACCGGTGGCAGCCGCGAAGGCCACGAGGCCGGAACCGGCCGGGAACGAAATGCCGATCGGAAAGCGGGTATGAGAGTCACCGCCGGTGCCACAGGTGTCCGGCAGCAGCATGCGGTTCAGCCAGCTGTGGATGATACCGTCGCCCGGGCGCAGCGAGACGCCGCCACGGTTACGGATGAAGTCCGGCAGCGTGTGCTGGGTCTGGATATCCACCGGCTTCGGGTAGGCCGCCGTATGACAGAACGATTGCATCACCAACTCGGCCGAGAAGCCGAGGCAGGCCAGGTCCTTCAATTCATCACGCGTCATCGGTCCCGTGGTGTCCTGGGAACCGACCGTGGTCATCTTGGGTTCGCAATAGGTGCCGGGCCGCACGCCGTCGACGCCGCAGGCCAGACCGACCATCTTCTGAGCGAGGGTGAAGCCCTTGCCCGTCGACACCGGTGCGACCGGACGACGAAACACCGGGGATGCCGAGAGGCCGAGTTCCGCGCGGGCTTTGTCGGTGAGGCCACGGCCGACGATCAGGGGAATACGGCCACCGGCCTGCACTTCATCCAGGATGATGTCGGTCTTCAACTTGAATTCGGCGATCAATTCGCCACTGCCGTGGCGCAGCACCTTGCCGGAGTAGGGGTGGATGTCGATGACGTCACCGGTGTTCATGCGGCTGACATCACACTCGATCGGCAGGGCACCGGCGTCTTCCATGGTGTTGAAGAAGATCGGGGCGATCTGCCCCCCGATGCAGACGCCACCATCACGCTTGTTGGGGATGTGCGGAATATCGTTGCCGATGTACCAGAGCACCGAGTTGGTGGCGGATTTGCGCGAGGAACCGGTACCCACCACATCGCCGACCAGTGCCACGGGAAAGCCTTGTTTCTTCAGTTCCTCGATTTGCTGCTCGGCCTGGGTGATGCCCTCGCGCGGCATCTTGTACATGGCCTTGGCGTGCAGGGGGATGTCTGGCCGTGACCAGGCATCGGGGGCCGGGGAAAGGTCGTCGGTATTGGTTTCACCCGGCACCTTGAAGACCGTCACGGTCAGCACCTCCGGCACCTTGCCGCGCGAGGTGAACCAGTCGGCATCTGCCCAGGACTGCAGGGCTTTCTTGGCGTGGGGATTGCCGGCCTTGGCCTTCTGGGCCACATCGTGAAAGGCATCGAACATGAGCAGCGTGTGTGAGAGTTGAGAGGCAGCTTCAGCACCGAGCTCGTTGTCGTCGAGCAGGTCGACCAGGGCAGAGATGTTGTAGCCGCCGAGCATGGTCCCCAGCAGCTTGGTTGCCTGCCGCTTCGTCAGCAGCGGCGACTGGACCTCGCCCTTGGCGAGCGCCGTGAGAAAGCCAGCCTTCACATAGGCGGCTTCATCCACACCTGCTGGAACGCGATTGGAGAGCAGGTCGACCAGAAAGGCTTCTTCGCCCTGCGGCGGGCTCTTCAGGAGCTCAACCACGGCGGCAGTCTGGGCTGCATCCAGGGGTTTCGGAACGACGCCCAGCGCGGCGCGTTCGGCCACGTGTTTGCGATAGGCTTCAAGCACGGCAATTACCTCGATGACGGGAAAGTAGGGAAGACGGATGCGGGTGCCATTTTAGGCCAGACGCAGGGGCGCCGACCACCGCCAGTTGCGTGCGTGTGCCCGAGCCACCGTACAATAAGCACCGCCTACCTCGCCCCGAACCCGACCGACCATGAAACCCGTCAGAACCCCCTGCATCGGCGTATGCTCCACCACCTCGCTCGGTGACCGGATCTGCCGTGGCTGCAAGCGCTTCAGTCACGAGGTCATACACTGGAACGCCTTCACCGAACCTCAGAAGCAGGCCGTGCAGGCCCGCATCAACCAATTCACCGAGCAGTTGATGGCGAGCAAGTTCCGCATCGTTTCACGGCAGAAGCTCGAACAGGTGCTGCAGGATTTCCGCGTCTTCTACGACCCCGATCTTTCGCCGTACTTCTGGCTTCACCAGTTGCTGCAGAAACATCTCTACCGCCTGCAGGGTCTTGCCGAGATTGGGGTAGAACTCGTCCCGGCTCTGCGGGGCCGTGATCTGCGCGACCTGCTGCTGCAGATCAACGAGGAACTGCAGGCGCTGAGCGAGGCGCACCATGAGCGCTACTTCCGCCAGTAGGCGCCGCGCACGCGCCTGAGGCAGTCTCAGGCCTCGAAGGGCAACACGTCACGTGGTACCCACCAGCCATGCACCTGCATGTGGAGCCGGAACGGCAGCTTGACCCGCGCCAGCGCACCGCCTGCCAGATCCATCGCTGAGACCACCACCAGCTCCGAGCGCAGGCCGCGGAAGTCGTTGACCACGCCGATCAGGTAGCCATCGCCCTCGGCAGCGTCCGGGCTGCGTGGCACGAACTGCGGCTCGGAAAGTCCGTGCGCATCACCGGCCGAAAACTTGTCGATGCTGCCTGTGTGGTGATCGAAGCGATACCACGCATTCGACACACGCACCGCGAGCATGTCGGCGAAATCGCGGTTGATCGGCAGGCCCGGGTCACTCGTCAGCATGAAACTGTAGCGCTGCGGTCGGGTGAGGAAGCGGTCGTCCATGCGGGTGAATGTCGTGACCTTCATGCCACCGAACAGGATTTCCTCATTCCAGGTGTCACCGTCGGCGGCGAGGTCGAAGGTCCAGCGGCGCAGCGTCGGTACATAAAGGGCCGGGTCGGAACGCGAGCCGTCGGTACGCGGAAAGTAGGGGTGGAAGTTCTCGCCGGCGACCGGCGCTTCGAGAATGACCTTGTCCCCCTCGCTCCAGGCATTCAGCGTATGGATCAGCATCGCCTGGTCCGGCCGGCCGTGGAACCAGCGGACATCACTGGCCCGGCCGCCGCGCGGCACGATCGCGACATGGGCGGCGACGCCCGGGTCGTGGGCCCAGTGCAGCTCGCCGCGTGCGAGGCGCTCCCGGGAGGTCACCATGGCCGTGGTCGGCAGAATGACGTGGCGGTCGGTGATCGCCATGTCATGCATCATCGACACGACCGGTGTCTTGAACCAGATCTCGTTGCTCAGCTGGCCCTGGGGGTCGAATTCGAAGACGGCCAGGTCGTCGCTGCAGTCTCCCGTGGCCTCGTAGGCGAAGGCGAGCATTTCCCCGGTGAAAGGATCGAGTTTCGGATGCGCCGTAAAGGACCGGGAGCGCAGCGCGCCGTCGAAATCCCACTCGCCAAGGGTCTCCAGCGTATGAGGATCGAGACGGGTAGGCAGGCTCTCTTCCTTCATGCTGAACAACAGGCCGGCGTGCACGATGGGTGTTGTGTTGGCGGTGTTGTGGCTGAGGTCGCGCACGCTGGGGTCGGAGGTCGAACGATTGCGATAGAGGCCGAACAGCGCCCGGTGGGCCTTGCGCTCAGCAAGAAAGCGCTGCGTTCTTACGTAGCGCGAGCGGAAGTCGACATGGCCGTCGTAGAAGCGGAACAGGTCCACGGCACCGTCGGCATTGTAGGGCGTATCCTGCGGGTAGAGGGCGGGAAAACGACGATCGGCGCAGCTGCGGTAAAAGCTGCCCTGCAGGGCGCTCGGCAGTCTGCCTTCTACCTCGCAGTCGAGGACCTCGGCTTCGAAGCGCATGGGAGCAAAGAAGTCGCTGCCACGGGGAGAAGTTGCCATGTAAGACCCTCGACTCTGTCTGGTGGGTGCCTGTGCGGCTGGTCGTGCTACTTGAGCGTCGGCATCACGAAATCGGCCTGACCCCCGCCGCCGTCCGGCCAGCGGGCGGTGACGGTCTTGAGGCGTGTATAGAAGCGGACCCCATCGGGGCCGTGCACGTGGAGTGGCCCGAACAATGAGCGCTTCCAGCCGCCGAAGCTGTGGAACGCCATCGGCACCGGGATCGGCACATTGATGCCGACCATGCCGCACTGCACGGCCTGGGCAAAGCGGCGTGCGCTACCGCCATCGCGGGTGAACACGGCGCTGCCATTGCCGTACTCGTGTTCGGCGATCAGCGCGATGGCAGCGTCCAGCGTGTCAACGCGGACCACACTCAGCACCGGGCCGAAGATTTCCTCACGGTAGATGCGCATGGCCGGGGTTACATGATCGAAGAGGGTGGGCCCAACGAAGAAGCCATGTTCGCCGCCAGGCACGCTGAGTTCACGGCCGTCACAGACCAGCGCGGCCCCCTCGCTGACCCCTTGGGCGATGTAGCCGCGCACCCGCTGGGCATGCTGGTGGGTGATGAGGGGGCCCAGGTGGGGTTCAGGCTGCGAGCGCCCGTCGCCTACTCGCAGCGTGAGGATCTGCTCGCGAAGGCGGGCCACCAGGGCATCGGCTACTGCAGCGCCCACGCACACGGCCACCGACACCGCCATGCAGCGCTCGCCAGCCGAACCGTAGGCTGCACCGAGCAAGGCAGCACAGACCTGCTGAAGATCGGCATCCGGCAGGACGACGAGATGGTTCTTGGCGCCGCCGAGGGCCTGGGCACGGATGCCGCGCTGACTGGCTCGGCGGTACACCGACTCGGCCACCGGCGTCGAGCCGACGAAGCTGACGGCCTGCACCGCCGGTGCATCGATGAGCGCTGCGGCGGTGTCGCCGTTGCCATTGACCACGTTGAAGACACCGGCGGGAGCACCGGCGTCGGCGAGCAGTTCGGCAATCCGCAGCATGGCCGAAGGCGCACGCTCGGAGGGTTTCAGCACGAAGGTATTTCCGCAGGCCAGCGCCACCGGGAACATCCACAGGGGCACCATGGCGGGAAAGTTGAACGGAGTGATGCCGACGCAAACTCCAACCGGCTGAAACAGGCTGTAGCTGTCGACACCAGTTCCGGCATTGAGACTGTGCTCGCCCTTGAGGAGTTGCGGGATGCCACAGGCAAACTCCACCACGTCCAGGCCGCGTTGCAGTTCCGCCCGGGCATCGGACAGTACCTTGCCATGCTCGCGGGTGATGAGTGCGGCCACGGTGTCAGCATCTCGCTGCAGTAGTTCACGGAACCGGAAGAGTACCCGGGCACGCTGCACCGGAGTCTGGGCTGCCCAGCCCGGGCCTGCCGCCTCCGCAGCGGCCACCGCCGCTCCTGCAGCGGTGGCATCTCCCAAGGCTACCCGCCCCTGGGCTTCGCCGGTGGCGGGATCGAACAAGGTCGCCTGTGGTCCGCTGCAGGGACGCGGGGCGTTGGCGATGAAGTGACCGCAGCTGTACATGGCAGAGGCTCGCTGTGAACGTAGTTGCAAGATAGTACGGCTGGCGTGCCCGGAACCAGTCCTGGAAGAGACACCGGTCTGCACGCAGAATCTCGGGGTTTTCCACGCCGACGTGACTTGCCACCGCAGCGAGGTGCGCTACCATGCGGCCGCCTCTGCCCCGTTGGTTTACCGGTCCATGCGCCGTTCCGCTCCAGTCGCCACCGCCCCGCGCCCGCGAGCACCGGGCCTCCTCAGTCTGCTGGGACCCTATCGACGCGACGTGCTGCTGCTGATGCTGCTCGCGCTGCTTGCCAATGGCACGTCCTTGCTGGTACCTCGCCTGATCGCCTCTGGTATCGACGCCTTTCTCGCGGGGCAGTTCGTGGCGCGCGAGTCGGTGGTGTCCATCCTCGGGGTTGCGGCGCTGGTGTTGCTGTTCACCGCCGGCCAGAACGTGCTGCAGACGCTGGTTTCGGAAAAAGTGGCGCGTGACCTGCGCCGCCAGTTGGCCGACAAGCTCGCCGGCCAAGGCTACCGCTTCATCGACGAGCGAACGCCGGCGCGGCTGCTCACCAACCTCACGTCCGACATCGATGCGGTGAAACTGTTCGTTTCGCAGGTGATACCCACGCAGGTCACATCGGTGGTCGTCATCCTCGGCACGGCCGCCATTCTGCTGATGCTCGACTGGCACCTGGCGTCGCTGGTGCTGCTGGTAATTCCCCTCTTGGGTGGCACGTTCTTCCTGCTCATGCGCAAGCTGCGTCCGCTGTTCCTGCAGGGCCGGGAAAACATCGACCGCCTCAACCGGGTGATACGGGAGAACATCCTCGGTGCCGCGCTTATCCGAGTCCTCGACAGCGGTCGCGGCGAACTCGACAAATTCAATCAGGTCAACCAGCAGAGCCGCGCACTGGGCCTGCGAATCGTCGGGCTGTTCTCGCTGCTGACGCCCATCATCACGTTCGTGTCGGGCATGGGCACACTGGTGGTGGTGGTGCTTGGTGGCCGCTATGTCACTAGCGGTTCGATGACGCTCGGCACCTTCACGGCATTCAATAGCTACCTCGCCCTGTTGATATTCCCCATCCTCATGATCGGCTTCATGAGCAACCTGATCGCTCAAGCCTCGGCGTCCCATGCCCGCCTGCGCGAGGTGCTGACAGCGGCCGACCCGCCGGAGGCCGGCAAGCAGCGGGCGGCATTGAAAGGAGCCATCCAGGTCCGGGACTTGGGTCTGGTGCTGGGGGGCAAGCCGGTGTTACGTGGGGTCACGCTCGACATTGCGCCGGGTTCACGCACAGCCATTCTCGGACCGACCGCCGCCGGCAAGACGCAGTTGCTGAACCTGCTCGCCGGCCTTACACCGCTGCACAGCGGTAGCATCACTTATGAAGGGTACGCGCTCGCCGATCTGGACCCCCTCGATTTTTTCGCGCAGATCGGCCTCGTGTTCCAGGACAGCGTCCTGTTCAGTACCACCCTGCGCGAGAACATCGCCTTCGGTGTCGCGCTGGACGCAGCCGATCTGGAGCGGGCCCTTGAGGTGGCCGAGCTGACCGACTTCGTTGCCACGCTGCCGCTCGGCCTCGATACCCCTGTTTCGGAGCGCGGTACCTCCCTTTCGGGCGGGCAGAAGCAGCGCATCATGCTGGCCAGGGCACTGGCACGCCGTCCGCGCATCCTGTTCCTCGATGACTTCACGGCCCGTGTAGATGCCAGTACCGAGCAACGCATCCTGGCCAACCTGGCGCATGAGTACCCGGGGCTCACGCTGGTCTCCATTACCCAGAAAGTGGCCCCGGTGCAGGACTATGACCAGATCGTGCTCTTGATGGAGGGTGAGGTACTGGCCCGTGGTACCCACGCCGAACTGCTGCAGTGCTCCCCGGAGTACGTACAGATCCTCGAGTCCCAGCGTTCCACCAATGCCTATGAACTACGCGCTTGAGTCTCAGCCACCACGACCGAAGCTCTCGGCCTGGCAAGCCGCGCGCGAGCTGTTTCCGTTGCTGCAAGGCGAGCAGCTCAGTCTGCTGTATTCCTCGCTGGCGACACTCGGCAATGCCCTCGTCAACCTCAGCGCCCCGCTGCTGGTGGCGCACGTGGTGGACAGCTATCTGCTGGTGGGTCAGTTCGACGGCGTGCTGCACTACGCGGGGCTGCTATTGCTGCTCTATTTGCTCGGCCTCTGTACCAGCTATCTGCACACGCGGCTGATGGGTGGGGTGGGGCAGCGCGTGCTGTTTTCGGTAAGGTCGCGCATCTTTTCCAAACTGCAGGAGTTGCCGGTGGCGTTCTTCCACGCCAACAAGACCGGGGACCTGATTTCCCGTATCAACAACGATACCGACAAGCTCAACGCATTCTTCTCCCACACGCTGGTGCAGTTCATGGGCTCCATCGTGATCATGACGGGAGCGGGCCTGTTCCTGCTGCTGCTCAATCCGCTGCTCGGTATGGCAGCGCTGGCGCCCGCGCTGTTGCTAGTACTGTTCACCCGTGTCCTGTCCCCCTTGGTCAAGCGCCGCAATGCAGCGGCCATGGCTGCCACCGGCACGCTGTCTGCCGAGGTGGCAGAAAGTCTCGGCAATTTCCGGGTGATCGTTGCCTTCAACCGCCGGGACTTTTTTCGCCAGCGGCTCGAGCAGGCCAATCGGCAGAACTACGCCAGTGCTCTCCAGGCAGGGCTGGCCAACCAGGTCTTTACTCCGGTGTTCGGTCTGGCCGCCGTGCTCGCGCAGCTGTTGGTGCTGGTAGGAGGTGTCGGCCTGATTGCGGCCGGAGAACTGTCGGCGGGACTGCTGATCAGCTATCTCAGCTACGTCACGTACTTCTACAACCCGCTGCGGCAGCTGGCGTTGCTGTGGTCGAACTTCCAAGTGGCGCTGGCCAGCTGGGATCGCATCGAGACCATTCTCGATCTGCGCTCTCTGCTGCCGCAGTTGTCCGTGCTACCGCCGCGTGCGCAGGCGCCGTTGCTGGAGCTGCGCGGCGTGTCGTTCGGTTACCTGCCGGGACGGCCGGTGCTGCGTGACCTCAGTCTGCAGCTCGCACGCGGCAAGACCTACGCGCTGGTCGGCCCGACCGGAGGAGGCAAGACCACCACGGCCTCTCTGATGGCGAGGCTCTACGATCCCGACGACGGAACCGTGCTGTTCGAGGGTCGGGATCTGCGCAGCGTTCCGGCCGCAGAGCGGGCGCGTCGTATCGGCTTCATCCTGCAGGAGCCGGTGCTGTTCAGCGGCAGTGTGCGCGACAACCTGCTCTACGGAGCACCGGAACTGGTGAAACTGCCGGAAGCTGACCTGGCTGCGCTGCTCACGCAGCAGGGATTGGCGCCGCTGTTGCAGCGTTTCGACGGGGGCCTGCAGGCACCGGTGGTGGGTGGAGGTGACAACCTGTCGCTCGGTCAGCGCCAGCTGATCGCCTTCATGCGCGCCGTCCTGCGCCAGCCCGACCTGCTGATCCTCGACGAGGCCACCGCCAACATCGACACCGTCACGGAGCAGGCACTCGAGCAGATCCTGCAGCGCTTGCCGGCGCAAACCACGCGGGTCGTGATCGCGCACCGTCTCAACACCATCGAAAGCGCCGATGAAATCTTCTTCGTCAGCGGCAGCACCTTGACCCACGCGGCCAGCATGCAGCAGGCCGTAGAGCTATTGCTGCATCAGAAAAAGCATTCCTGAGCGCCCTTCTTCGCGCAGGGTTCGGCGCGAGACTGGACTGGCGCTCAGGCGTCAGGGCGGGACGCCGGGATGGGGAATCGATACAACTGCAGTGCGCTGCCGAGCTCGGCGTACCACCCGAAGTCGCCCCAGTCGCCCAGCACGAGGCGCTCCGCGTAGCTGTCGCCGAGTGGGAAGTGGTGGTGGCCGGGCCGGTGGGTATGGCCATGGATCAGCGAGCGGCAGTCCAGGCGCAGGAGCAGGGCCGCGACTTCCTCCTGACTCACATCCATGATGTCTGCCGCCTTGTTGCTGTTCATGGTCCGGCTGCGTGCGCGGGCCTGCTCGGCAAAGGCGCGCCGTTCTTCCAGCGGACGGGCCAGGAAGCTGCCCTGCCAGACCGGGTCTCGTACCTGCCGGCGAAACGCCTGGTAGTCCGTGTCGCGGGTGCACAGCTCATCGCCGTGCGTAAGCACGAAGCGGCGCTCACCGTGCCCGAGCAGGCAGGGTGACTCCAACAGCAGGGCGCCGCAGTCGGTCGCGAAGCGCTCACCCAGCAGAAAGTCCCGATTGCCGTGCAACAGCCGGATCACGAGGCCTCGCTGGCTCGCCTCCCGCAGTGCCGTCACGACAGTGGCGCGCAGCGGCCGATCATCGTCGTCGCCGAGCCAGACATTGAAGAGATCACCGAGGATGTAGAGCGACGAGGCAGTCTGCGCCTCGGTGACGAGGAAGCGCAGGAAGGCGTCGGTGAGGGCAGGGCGTGCTTCCTCGAGGTGCAGATCAGAGATCAGCAGGATGCGGGGTGCGGCGCCCATGGCACTCGGGGCAGGCTCAGGCCGGCAGCTTGCTGCTGTCGATGCTGACCGACGTGATCACCACGTCTTCGATCGGCACGTCGCCGTGGCCCTGTTTGTTGCCGGTGGGTACCGCCTTGATCTGATTGACGACGTCCATGCCGTCTACCACATGACCGAACACGCAGTAACCCCAGCCCTGTGGTGTCTTGCTGCGGAAGTTGAGGAAGTCGTTGGGGGCGACATTGATGAAGAACTGGCAGGAGGCCGAATGGGGATCGCTGGTCCGGGCCATGGCGATGCTGCCGATGTCGTTGCGCAGCCCGTTGTCTGCTTCGTTTTGCACCGGAGCACGGGTCTTTTTCTGCTTGAGGCCCGGTTCGAAGCCGCCGCCCTGGATCATGAAATTGCTGATGACCCGGTGGAACACGGTCCCGTCATAGTGGCCGTCCTGGGCGTACTGGAGAAAATTCGCTGCGGTGAGGGGCGCCTTGGCGAAGTCGAGCTCGAGTACGATGTCGCCATGGTTGGTATGCAAGGTGATCATGGAAAATCCCTGGGAGTGAAGTGGCGGCAATTCTACTCGGCCCTCGCCGCTTCGCCAGCTATAATGCCGCGTCTTTTCGGCCCGAGCCCATCAGTAGCGCAACCATGTCCGAGTCCGCCAGCAATACCCCGGTGAATTTCATCCACCAGATCATCAATGACGACCTCGCCAGTGGCAAGCACTCAGGCAGGGTGCATACCCGCTTTCCGCCGGAGCCGAATGGCTACCTGCACATCGGCCATGCCAAGTCGATTTGCCTCAATTTCGGCACGGCGCAGAAGTACGGTGGTCTTTGCAACCTGCGTTTCGATGACACCAATCCCGAAAAGGAAAATCTCGAATACGTAGAGTCGATCAAGGCCAGTGTGAAGTGGCTGGGCTTCGACTGGGACGACAGGCTCTACTACGCGTCGGACTACTTCGACCAACTGTACGAGTACGCGATCGCGCTCATCCGGCAGGGCAAGGCCTACGTGTGCAGCCTCACCCCGGAGCAGGCACGCGAGTACCGTGGCACGCTCACCGAGCCGGGTCGCCCAAGTCCTGACCGCGAACGCTCCATCGAGGAGAATCTCGCGCTTTTTTCCCGCATGAAGAGCGGCGAGTTTCCCGATGGCGCCTTCACCCTGAGGCTGCGCATCGACATGGCCTCGCCGAACATCAACCTGCGTGACCCGGTGATTTACCGCATCAAGCATCAGCATCACCACCAGACCGGCGACACCTGGTGCATCTATCCGATGTACGACTATACGCATTGCATTTCCGATGCCCTCGAGCGTATCACCCATTCGCTCTGTACCCTGGAATTCGAGGATCACCGGCCACTCTACGATTGGGTACTCGACCAGCTCGACGTTCCGGCACATCCGCAGCAAATCGAGTTTGCCCGGCTCAACATCGATTACACCGTGATGAGCAAGCGCAAGCTCAAGCAGTTGGTCGACGAAGGTCTGGTCAGCGGCTGGAGTGATCCGCGCATGCCTACGCTCGAGGGTTTGCGGCGCCGCGGCTACGCCCCGGAGGCCATACGCCACTTCGTCGACATGGTGGGCGTAACCAAGTCCAACAGCCTGGTGGAAGTCGGTCAGCTCGAGTTTTGCCTGCGGGAATTCCTCGATGCCACCGCGCCACGCGCCATGGCGGTCCTGCGTCCGCTGCGGGTGACGCTCACCAATGTGCCGGCTGAGCACGCCGAGCGTCTGGTGTTGCCCCGTCATCCGAAGAATCCGGCACTGGGGGAGCGGGAGATTCCGTTCGGGCGGGAACTCTTCATCGATCGGAGCGATTTCGAAGAAGTGCCGCCGGCAGGCTTCAAGCGCCTGGTGCCCGGTGGTGAAGTCCGTCTGCGCGGTGCCTACATCATCCGTTGTGACGACGTGGTCAAGGATGCGGCCGGTCGTGTCAGCGAGCTGCGCTGCAGCTGTGATCTCGCCACGCTTGGCAAGAATGCCGAGGGGCGCAAGGTCAAGGGTGTCATCCACTGGGTGCCCGCTGCCGAGGCCATTCCGGTCGAGGTGCGTCTGTACGATCGACTGTTCAACCATCCGGCGCCAGATGCCGCAGAAGGTGACTACCGAGATCACATCAATGCGGATTCGCTGCAGGTGCTGCGGGACGCCTTGGTCGAGCCTTCGCTGGCGGCCGCAGTGCCCGAGCAGCGTTTCCAGTTCGAGCGTGAGGGCTATTTCGTGGTCGATCGCTTCGACAGCCGGCCAGATGCGCTGGTGTTCAACCTGACCATCGGTTTGAAGGATTCCTGGACCAAGCCCTGACCGGCTTGGCCGACCCTGTCCGTACGAGAGTACCTGTGCTGAAGATCTACAACACGCTCACCCAGCAAAAGGAAGTTTTCGTTCCGCTCGAGCCAGGCAAGGTGCGCCTGTATGTCTGCGGGCTGACGACCTACGACTTTGCGCATATCGGCCATGCCCGCATGCTGGTGGCCTTCGACGTGATCGTCCGTTACCTGCGTGCCGCCGGGTATGCCGTGACCTACGTCCGCAACATCACCGATATCGACGACAAGATCATCAGGCGTGCTGCCGAAAACGGCGAGTCGGTCGGCGAGCTCACCGAGCGCTTCATTCGCTTTACCCACGAGGACGAGGCGGCGCTCGGCATCCAGAGGCCGGATCTGGAGCCGAGGGCCACTGGGCACATCGCCGAGATCATCGCCATGACCAGTCTGCTGATCGGTCGGGGTCATGCCTACGCGGCCGACAATGGCGACGTCTACTTCTCGGTACCAAGCTTTGCCCACTACGCGCGCCTGTCACGCAAGAATCCCGACGAGCTGTTGGCGGGGGCCCGCATCGAGGTGGGAGAGAGCAAGCGTGATGTACGCGACTTCGCCCTGTGGAAGGCCGCCAAGCCCGAGGAGCCCGGCTGGCCTTCACCGTGGGGTTTTGGTCGCCCCGGTTGGCACATCGAGTGCTCGGCCATGTCCACCACCTGTCTGGGCCACACCTTCGACATCCACGGTGGCGGCAGTGACCTCATGTTTCCACACCACGACAACGAAATCGCCCAGTCCGAAGCCGCAACGGGACACAGGTTCGTCAACCTGTGGATGCACAACGGTCCGGTGCGCGTGAACGACGAAAAGATGTCGAAGTCACTCAACAACTTTTTCACCGTCCGCGAGGTGCTGCAAAAGTACCCGGCGGAAGTGGTGCGTTACTTCCTCGTCGCGAGTCATTACCGCAGTGCCATCAGTTATTCGGAAGAAACCCTGCAGCATGGCTACGACGCCCTCGAGCGCTTCTACCACGCGCTCAAGGGACTGGATGTCTCGGTGGCCGCCGCCGCGGGCACCGCGTGGGAGCAGCGCTTCCATGAGGCCATGCAGGATGACTTCGGAACACCGGAGGCGCTGGCGGTGTTGTTCGACCTGGCCCGCGAGATCAACCGTCTCCGCACAGCGGCACCGGCTGCCGCTGCGGCCCATGCGGCGCTGCTGCGCCGGCTCGGTGGGATACTGGGCCTGTTGCAGGCCTCGGCCGAATCTTTCCTGCGCGAGGGCGGCGCAGTCGATGCGGCGCTCGTCGAATCCCTGCTGGCTGCCCGACTGGCGGCGCGGGCCGCCAAGGACTGGGCGGAAGCGGATCGCATTCGGGCCCAGTTGAAGGCCCTGCACGTTGTGGTGGAGGACCGTCAGGGCGTGAGCAGTTGGCGCATCGACCGCAGCCTCGAATGACGGCGCATGGCACGGCTTTCGCCGCATTGGCGATTGACCGCAAAAGGGGGCGCCAGTAACATGCCCGCCCGCTGGTTGGAGACAAATCGGGGTATAGCGCAGCCTGGTAGCGCGTCTGCTTTGGGAGCAGAATGTCGAGAGTTCGAATCCCTCTACCCCGACCAACTCCCACACCAGCCTAGTTCCGTCGATCGACTGCCCTGCAGGCAGTCCTTCCGTTCCGCTGGTCTTGAGTTTGCGCCCGTAGCTCATCTGGATAGAGCATCGGCCTTCTAAGCCGGTGGTAGCAGGTTCGAATCCTGCCGGGCGCGCCACTCCGCTGCTCGGGTGTGGCAGTCCAGGTAGCGTATCCACCGTTCGATGGTGACCGTAGCTCAGTTGGTAGAGTCCCAGATTGTGATTCTGGTTGTCGCGGGTTCGAGCCCCGTCGGTCACCCCATTCATGAACAGGCCTTGAGGCCATCTTCGAGAGCAGTGCGCGGGCGGCGTGGTGTTGCTTCGAGCGCCGCGGGCGCTCCTTCACGATGGGGCCTTGAGGCCACCTTCGAGAGCAGTGCGCGGGCGAGGCACTGTTCTTCAGCGTGCCCGCTGGTAGCGGTCTTGCAGGCTGGTGTAGAGCTGGTGCTGGAAATCTGCGGCGGTGCTGTCCAGCGTCCGCATGATGTCGACCAGATGCTCGTTGTCTTCCCGTCCACCCCATAGTTTCCGATAGGTGCCCGCCTTGTATCCATGGTCCTGCCGGAAGAAGTTCAGCACGTTCTTGCCGACGTACTGGCAATACAGTGACTGCCAGTCCAACCCGCAGTCCCTCAGCAGGGCAGAAAAGAGTGGCAAGCTGATGCGGCGCGCCGCGGCGAGTCCTATGTTCAGCTCCAGTTTTGCCACCAGATCGAGATCGGCAATCCGGTACTCGAGGCCATCGAAAGTGACGCTGTCGGCCGTGTGTGCGGCAAGCAGTTCCCCCAGTGCGTGTTGCTGATCCCCACCGTGCACCAGCAGCAGATGCGATAGTGTGAAATGCCAGATGTCCACCAGTTCCATCTGCAACTGGCTGAGGTCGCAGTCCTGCTTTTTCCACCATTTCCAACCCCGGTGCTCCATGGCCTCGGCCCCCTCGACCACCACGGCGCGCAGGTAGGGATAGGCCGCCTTAATCCACGCTGGATTCACCTTGGCATTCATCTCCGTCTGCAGGCGCAGCATCGTAGTGGCTTGGGCTTCGGTCAGCATGCAGACTCCTGAGCAGTTGGGGTGCCCGGCTGGCAAAGGGCATCAGAATTCTAGCAGCCGCGCGCCGCTGGCGTCCCGTGACGCTCCGTGCACCGGCGTCATCTGCCAATTCCTTGGCGAAAGCGTTAACGGCTGGCTATGTTGCCAAGGCACATAGGGACATGTTGCATCAGGGAAGAGTAGCGGCGTCGGAGCATTCCGGCGCCGCTTCCCCCGCTCGGCGCCACACGCCGCTCGCGACGCAGGCCGCCGCCACGGCAGCAGCCAAGTTTGTTATGCTTGCGCGCCTTCTTGTCCAGCACCTGCCGCTCCATGACGCCTGCCATCTCTATCCGCGACCTCCACAAGACCTATGCCAATGGCCACCGCGCCCTGAAGGGTATTTCCCTCGAAGTGCAGCAGGGGGACTTCTTTGCGTTACTCGGGGCCAACGGAGCCGGCAAATCGACCACGATCGGCATCATCGCCACGCTGGTACGCAAGACCTCCGGCAGCGTGGAGGTGTTCGGGCAGAACGTCGAAACCCACGTGTACGAAACCAAGCTCAATCTCGGCATCGTGCCGCAGGAAATCAACTTCCATCAGTTCGAAAAGGTTTTTGACATCTGTGTGACGCAGGCCGGCTACTATGGCCTGCCGGCCAAGCTGGCCCGCGAGCGAGCCGAAAAATACCTGCACCAGCTCGGTTTGTGGGAAAAGCACAACCAGCAGGCCCGTGTGCTGTCCGGGGGCATGAAGCGCCGTCTGCTCATCGCCCGGGCCCTGGTACACGAGCCGCGTCTGCTCATCCTCGACGAGCCCACCGCCGGAGTGGATATCGAACTGCGTCGCTCGACCTGGGACTTTCTGCAGGAGATCAATCGCGCCGGGACCACCATCATCCTTACCACGCACTACCTCGAGGAAGCCGAATCCCTGTGCCGCAACATCGCCATGATCGACAAGGGCGAAATCGTGGTGAACACCAGCATGAAGCAGTTGCTGCAGACCTTGCATCAGGAGCTTTTCGTGCTCGACCTCTGCGCCCCCCTGGCCGCTGTACCAGTGTTGAGTGGCTTCCCGGTGACGCTGATCGATGAGACGACGCTCGAAGTGGCTGTAGAAAAGGGGCAGGACCTGAATGAGGTGTTTGCACAACTCAGCGCGCGCGACATCCATGTCAAGAGCATGCGCAACAAGTCGAATCGGCTCGAGCAACTGTTCGTTTCGCTGCTGAAAAAACCGTCCCAGGGCAAGTGAGGAGCCAGCCAGCATGACCAACTACGCGACCGGCGCCCGTGCCATGCAGAGTACCTATCTCTGGACGGCTTTCATTACCCTCGTCACCAAGGAAGTCCGGCGCTTTCTGCGCATCTGGGTGCAGACGCTGGTGCCGCCGGTCATCACCATCGCGCTGTATTTCATCATTTTCGGCAATCTGATCGGGTCGCGCATTGGCCAAATGGGTGGCTACAGCTACATGGAGTTCATCGTGCCGGGCCTGATCATGATGAGCGTCATCAACAATGCCTATGCCAACGTGGTGTCGTCTTTTTTCAGTCAGAAGTTCCAGAAGAGTATCGAAGAGCTGCTGGTTTCCCCGGTGCCGAACCAGATCATCCTGCTCGGCTTCGTTACGGGTGGCGTGGCGCGCGGTTTGTGCGTGGGGGTGATCGCATCGCTGATTTCCCTGCTGTTCAGCGGGGTCCACATGCACAACATCCTGATTACGGTCCTGGTCATTCTGCTGGCTTCCGTGGTGTTTTCGCTTGGGGGCTTCATCAACGCCATCTTCGCCCGCAATTTCGATGATATTTCCATCGTGCCCACCTTCATCCTGCAGCCGCTCATCTATCTGGGCGGTGTTTTCTACTCGGTGGAATCGCTGCCTGCGTTCGCCCAGACGATTTCCCACTTCAATCCGATTTTCTACATGATCAATGCATTCCGCTACGGCATCCTGGGCGTGAGTGATGTCGACATCGTGCTGGCCATGTCTCTGCTGATCCTGCTCACCGTAGTCATGTTCGCGGTTGCGCTGCGGCTGCTGTACACCGGCAAGGGGCTGCGCAGCTGATGAGCAGCTTTCCGCTCGGCAAACAGGTTGCTTATCCGGAGCGCTACGACGCTGCGCTACTGGCACCCATCCCGCGCAGCAGCAACCGCGGTGCGCTCGGTCTCGACGGCAGCAGGCTGCCCTTTACCGGGGCGGATGTGTGGAACGCCTACGAGCTGTCCTGGCTGGACCCGCAGGGTCTCCCGCAGGTTGCCAGGGCGCGCTTCATCTTTCCCTGTACCAGTCCCTGCATCGTCGAGTCCAAAAGCCTGAAGCTGTACCTGAATTCGCTCAATCAGGAGAGTTTCAGCGATCTCGACGCGGTACGTGATTGCCTGCTGCGCGATCTTGCCAGCGCCAGCGGTGGCGAGGTCGAGGTGCTGCTACAGCGCTTCAGTGGCATGCAGGAAGTGCTCGATGCCCCCACTGGCGACAGTCTCGATCGTCTGGACGTGGCCTGCTCCGTATATGAAGTCGACGCTGGCTTGCTGCATCTCGCCGATGCCGCCGCGCCGTTCGAGGAAGTGGTGGACGAGGTACTGTACACCGACTTGTTCCGTTCGCTGTGCCCGATCACTGCGCAGCCGGATTGGGCGACCATTACCGTGTGTTACCGGGGTCCACGCATCGACCGGGCTGCGCTGCTGCGCTATCTCGTGTCATACCGTCGGCACCAGGATTTCCACGAAAACTGTGTCGAGCGCCTCTGGTGTGACATTGCCGAGCGCTGCCGGCCGCAGGAACTGTCGGTCGAGGCGAATTTCACGCGGCGCGGGGGGCTCGACATCAACCCCGTGCGCAGCACGCACGAGATGATGGATTACGTATTGTTGCCACGCTACAACCGCCAGTGAACCTCTTTGGAGACCAGCCCCCGTGGATGCCCTGACCGCCCTGCAAACCCGCACAGCCGCCCCCCGACTCACCGAGCCGGCACCCGATGCCGGACAGCTCGAGCAGATTCTGAAGGCCGGCCTGCGTGCGCCCGATCACGGCATGCTGCGGCCGTGGAAATTCCTGGTGGTAGAAGGAGAGGGGCGACAGAAGCTTGGTCAGCTGCTGGTGGATGTCACGCAGCCCGACAGCGAGGAGCGTCGGCAGAAGCTGCTCAGCACGCCGCTGCGTGCGCCGCTCATCATCGTGGCCGTGGCCACTATCAAGGAGGGCAAGATACGCCCGAGCGAGCAGGTCTGCTCGACCGCCGCTGCAATCCAGAACATGTCGGTGGCCTGCCATGCCCTGGGCTTTGCGTCGATCTGGCTCACCGGCCAAGTCGCTTACGACAATCGCGTGAAACTGGCGCTGGGCCTAAGGGAAACTGACGAGATCGTGGGTTTCCTGCATATAGGCACCGCCACATTCAGCGAGCGGCCTGTTCCCGAGCACAAACTCTCCGACTTCGTGCAGCGTTGGCCCGCCTGAGAGCCGCATACCAGCAAGGCCCTGTAACTGCCGGTAATTGCGGCACATTTCAGCGAGGGCGGCTTGAGTTTGCCAAGGCCATCCGCTACAGTGCGCGCTCTTTCGACCATACAGCAGTCGCTGTGTTCCCAGGTCCCGGTGAGGTGTCCGAGCGGTTGAAGGAGCACGCCTGGAAAGTGTGTATACGCTAATCACGTATCGAGGGTTCGAATCCCTCCCTCACCGCCATATCTCGTTGTTGTCACAGTGATGTCTTGCTGTTGCCCGCACAGCCAATTTGACGCAGCATTGTCACGCTCGGCGGTCGCCGAGCTGTTAATTTCCATGACACGGCGCGGGCGCAATAGCCCGGCTCGCTGTGTGCCGGCGTGATCACTATCCCACGGCTTTCGTACCTCTCGGATTCAATAACAACATCAAGGATAAAACGATGGGTGTTTCCAGACTTGCAGTAGCGGTAAATCACGGAGCGGCCTTGCTTGCGCTTGGGGGGGGCGTGGGTTCGTCAGCGCTTTCTGCCCAGCAGCTCGAAGAAATCACGGTAACGGCCCAGTTGCGTGAAGAGAACATCCAGCAAGTGCCGCTGGCGGTGACTGCCGTGTCCGGCAAGACACTCGACGAAGCCTCGCTGAAGGACGTGGTGGAAATGATGACCAGCGTGCCCAGTTTGCTGGTAGGGACCAACCAGAGCTCCAGCACCGGCAATTTCTCGATCCGCGGTGTTGGCACCGGCGCCCAGAACTTCGGTCTGGAGTCGTCGGTCGGTCTGTACGTCGATGGCGTCTACCGGGCCCGTCAGAGCTCCATCATCAACCAGTTGGTGGACGTGGAAGCCGTGGAGATCCTGCGTGGTCCGCAGGGTACGCTGTTCGGCAAGAATTCGGCGTCCGGCGCCTTGCTGATCAGGACGGTCAAGCCCTCCGATGAAAAGAACGGGTTCGTGGATGTGACGGTTGGCAATCTCTCACTGGTCAACTTCAGTGCCGCCGGCAATTTCCAGCTGGGTGAGCGACTGTCGGCCAGGTCCACCGTGTTCACCAGCAATCGCGACGGTTTCGTGGACGCCGGCCTCGGTGATGAACTCAACGACCGCAAGCGCTGGGGCCTGCGCCAGCAATTCCTCTACGAGGGAGACGATGACCTCAGTGTGCGCCTGATCGCCGACTACGCGAAGATCGAGGAAGTCTGCTGCGCAGCCCTCACCGTGAAAGACAGCCTGTTCGCCTCCGACCGTCGCAACGGCACGGCACCGATCCCTGGCAGCGATGCCATCGTGCAGCAACTTGGCGGCACCATCTACCGCACCGGCAGTTTCGATGACTACCGCATGAGCCTCAACCAGTTGCCGCGCTCGGAAGCCACGGACAGCGGCCTGTCGCTGCAGGTGAACAAGCGTCTCGGCGATCTGGATTTCGTTTCGATCAGTGCGCTGCGCACCTTCGACACCGACGACTCGATCGACGCCGACTTTACCAACGTCGACCTGGCGAGCCGGGAATACGGCGCCGACCAGCGCATGCTGTCCCAGGAATTCCGCCTTTCCTCCGACACCTCCGAGCGTGTGCGCTTCCTCGGCGGCCTGTTCCTCTACCGTCAGGACATCGACAGCAACGACTTCCTCTCGCTTGGCACCCGCCTGCCGAACTATGTCGTTGCCGCGGCACCCAACACCCTGGGCAAACTGGTGGCGGCCCAGCCGTTGCTGCCGTTCATCAATCAGGCTTGGGGCCAGCGATTCCCCACCAGCTTTGCGCCAGTGGTGGTCCCCGGTAATCGCATCCACGACAGCAGCGACCAGCAGCATGAGGCGGTGGCGCTGTTTGGTAGCGTGGATTTCGATCTCACCGATCAACTGCAGTTGAACCTCGGCCTGCGCTACACTGACGAAAGCAAGACCATGACCAGCACCTTCCGCGAATCGGTGCCCACGCCGGGTCCGACGGCGCTCAATGTGACGGCGGTCGGCACCGCCTTCGCCATCGCCGAAGCGCAGTACAAGCGCTTGCTTGGCGCACCTCCCGGTGATGGCACCGGTGTAACCCACAATGCCGCGTTGGCAGGGCTGAACCCGGCTCCCTTCATCCCGGCGCTGGGCGTGCTGTTCCAGCCGGGCTGGGCGACCTGCTCGGTCACCGCCCGTTTCTGCCCGCGGCCCGACATCGACGCCACCCTCGACGATGAGCGGGTCACCGGCAACGCCGGCCTGTCTTATCGTCCGGTGGACAGCACGCTGGTCTATGTGTCCTATGGCACCGGCTACAAGTCCGGAGGCACCAATACCGATCGCATCGGTCTCGGTTTCGACACCGTCTTCAATGCCGAAGACACCACCAACGTGGAAATCGGTGTGAAGCACGACTTCTCCTCGGCGCTGCGGCTGAACCTCGCCGTCTACGACATGCAGGTCGACGACCTGCAGACCAATACCTTCACCGGCACCGCCTTCAACCTGCAGAACGCCGGCAAGGTGGACGTGCAGGGTGTGGAAGCGGAGGTGTGGTGGTCGCCGATCGAGGGTCTCGACACGCGCTTGGCCTACGCCTACACGGATGCCACCTTCGGTGAATTCGACAAAGGCAACTGCCAGCTTTCCAACATCTTCCACACCGGTGCGCCGGCCGAGGCGGCCCAGAAAGACAGCAAGGGCTACTGCAATCGCAACGGTGACCGCGTGGGCAACGTGCCTGAGCATTTCACGTCACTGAACGTGGCCAAGCAGTTCCGCCTGGCCGACTACGACGCCCAGATCGCGGTGGAATATGTCTACTACTCCGACGCCATCATGCACAGCAACAACGATCCCTTCGCCGCGCAGGGTGCGCGCAGCCTGCTCAACATCAACGCCATGCTGCAGACGGCGGGTGGTTACGAGTTGCTGCTGTGGGGTCGTAACCTGGCTGACGAAAGCTGGTTCGGTACCGTGTTCGATACGCCGCTGCAGGATGGCAAGCTGAGTGCCTATCCGCGTGAGCCGCGTACCTACGGCCTCAGCCTGCGTCGGCGCTTCTGATGATGGCCGGCAGCGCACTGGTGCGCTGCCGGATTCCTTCGCACTGACGCTCTCACGAGGCAAGTCAACTGGCCTTGGCGTAGCGCACCTCGCGGCGCTCCCCGGCGACGGTCTGTCGGGGGGTGCTGCGTGTTGGCTTGCTGCAACCGCAGTACGCGCCGCTGCTGCGCGGGCCGCCTCAGCCAGCCCTCGATGGCGGCGCGAAGTCGCGACGAGAGAGGAGGGCATCAGTCGCCTGACCCTGATCCTCGGCAACATGAGCGAAGCTACCCGTCTGGAACAGCTGCTGCAGCGCTGCGAAAAGCAGCCAATGCTGCTCGACCAGTGGCTGGTAGCCTGCGTGGAGCAAAGCCGGCAGATCTCCCCTGCGGTGGACTTCAGACTGCAGCGCGCCAGCGAGGCGCTGCTCATCGAGGGCAGTGCCGAGCACCTCGTGCAACTGCTCGACAAGCTGGTCGCCAATGCCGTGGAGTTTTCCACGCCGGGACAGCCGATCTGCCTGCGGGCCGACAGCGACAATGGCGACGCCGTGTTGAGTGTAAGCAATCAGGGGCCCTCGCTCGACCCGGGAATGCAGGACCGCATCTTCGATTCGATGGTCTCGGCGCGGCCGCAGGGTCAGCAGACCCAGCCGCACCTCGGTCTGGGTCTGCACATTGCCCGTCTGATCACCGACTTCCACGGCGGCAGCATCTACGCCGAGAATCTCTTGGAGGAGCCGGGCGTGATCGTCGTCGTCCGTCTACCGCTGCGGCGACCGACCTGAGGCGGGCGCGCTGCCGGTTTTTTCTGGCAAAGCACACGCGCTGTACTAGGCTGATCCTGCAGGCAGGGCCACCGGGCAGGTGCGCGCTGCCGGTGGTAGCGCAGGAGGCGCCTGGCCCCATGGACTTTGTCGATCCACTGACGGAACTGCTCACGCGCTGCTCGACCGCCACAGCCCTCGTGCTGGTGCAGGGCAGGCAGCAGCGGTTGCAGTGGAGCTGGCAGGCGCTGCAGCAGGCGCGCCATGCGGCGGCAGATTGGCTGCGCGAGGCCGGTATCGGCAGCGGTGACTGCCTGCTGGTACAGAGCAGCAATCTGCCGCACTGCTTTGCGCTGCTGCTGGCGGCTCTTGGCGAGGGCATCGCGCTGCTGCCCGTACATCCTGACGTGTCCGATACCATGCTGCAGGAGTTGCTGGAGCGCTGGCGCCCGGCGCTGCTCATTCGGGAGGCCAGTCTACCGGGCAAGCACTGGCTGGCTGCTCTGCGCTGTCCACTCTGGCAACTCGAGCCCGGCCGGCTGCGCTGGTTACAGCCCGTGGCGCCCGCTGTCGCCGCGTCCGTCGCTCGGCATACGGATCTCGCCCTGTTGTTTCATAGCGCCGGTTCCACGGGCGCGGCGAAGGCGCTGCGCTACAGCCGGCGCTCACTGGCGGTCTTCCTCAGCATGCTCGCCGAACTGTATGCGGCCTTTCCCGACAAGTGCGCGACGGTGGCCGGGCCTTCGGCGCGGGTGAATATCCTGCCGTGGACGCACTGGGGGGGGCTCAGCTTCTGCCTGCAGACCCTGCTGGAGGGCAGACCCCTGTACCTCCTGCAGAGCAGCGACCCGCGCGATCACCTGGCGCTGCTGCAGGAGACCGGCGCACAGTTGCTGCTGCTGGTCCCCGGACTGCTCACCGAGTTGCTGGCGGTGGCCCCGGGTACTGGTGTGCTGCCCGCGCTGCAGCACTGTCTGGCGATGGGGGAGGCTGTGAGCCTGGAGCAGCTTCGCGCGGTACAGGCACGCCTCAGTGCGCGCGTCTACAACGCCTATGGCCTGAGTGAGTGCCTCACCGGCATATACAACCGCCATGACGACCCGTCACTGCCCTTGGGCAGTGTGGGGCGTCTGCGTTTCGGCGAGGCCGTCCTGCTCGATACCACCGGCAGGCCGGCCGACGAAGGGGAGCTCTGTGTGCGCAACGCCACCACCACACCCTGCTATGCCGAGGCCGCTCTGCTGGCGGCGCGTTACCGCGACGGCTGGTTCCATACTGGTGATCGTCTGCGCCGCGACGCCGACGGCTACTACTTTTACGTTGGTCGCGTGGACAGCCTCTGCGTTATCCACGGGCGCAACGTGTACCCGCGCGAAGTCGAGGCGGTGCTGCTGCAGCATCCTGCCGTGCGGCAGGTCGTCGTTTCTGCGCTCTGCCTGCACGATGGGCGAATCCGACTGGCGGCCGCGGTGCAGTTGCAGCCGGGCTACTCGCTCGGCGCCAGTGAACTGCTCGATTTCTACCTGCGCCACGGGGCAGCGTATGTCACGCCTTCCTGGCTCGAGTTCTGGGAAACCCTGCCCTGCAACGCCGCCGGCAAGTTCGACCGGCCGCGCATTCGCGACACACTGCAGCGGCAGTACCTGCAGTCCCTGGCTGCGGCGCCGCCACATGACGGCTGAAGACAGCGGCACAACGGGCCCGGCCAGCGATGAACCCTCCCTCGACAGGTTGATTGCGCTGTGGCGCCAGCTGCTCGGCACCGAGGACATCGATGCCGACAGTCACTTCTTTCTGGTGGGCGGAGACTCCCTGCAGTTCGCCCGTTTGATCAGCCGGCTGCAGGACCGCTGGGGCTGGCGGCTGGCCCTGACGCATTTGGCCGACTGCAGCACGCCACACCGCATGTGGGCGCAAGGGCAGGCGCTGGCAGCACAGTCTGCCTTGGCTGGCAGGGCGACGGCTCAAGCCGGCAGCGAGGCCGCCGGCGTGGCGCGCATTGAGGCCGACACAGCGGCGGCAGCAACAACGCCTGCCACGGTAGCTCCGGCCGGCGTCTTGCTGCCTGCCACCGCGCGCGGCCTGTGGTTCGGTGAAGCGCTGGCGCAGGGAGCCGGCCTCTACCGAGGCACCGTTGTCCTCCAGTGGCACGGTGGCGTGCAGGAGGTCGCGCTACGCGAGGCGCTCGACTGGTTGCTGCAGCGGCATCCCCTGCTCGCGGGCGTCGTCGAATTCGACCTGGCCAGCCGCGGCCCGCGCCTCTGCCGCGGCGGGCCCCGGCCGGTGTTGGTCTCCCTGCCGACCGGTGTACCGCTCGCCCACGCGCTCGACGCCTTGCCGACCCGGCAGGACTGGCAGCGGCAGCTGTTTGCCGCCGGCTTGCTGCAGCGGAGGCGGCGCGCACCGCTGCTGGTGCTGGAGGCCCAGCACCTGCTGGTCGACGGTTGGTCTGGCGCGGTCCTGCTGCAGGATCTGGTCACTGCCTATGCCGGGGCCGTGCTACGCAGGCTGACTGCTCCCGCGCCCGCGGAGGGCTTTGCGCGCCACTGCCTCGCCTCTGCGGCGGGCCCGGCGCGCGCTTCGCGTGGCGCGGACCTGGTGCAGCCGCTGCAAATGGCTTGTCGACGCGGGCCCTTTCGGCTGGCGTCGCAGCGGCGCCGTCTACCTGTTCGCTGGTGGCGCCATGTGCTGCGCAGCGCCGCACGCCATGCCGTGAGTCCTTTTGCACTCTTGCTCACCGCGCTGCGTCTGGCTCTGGCACGGCAGTGGCCGGGTCAGGGGGACCTGATCCAGTTTCCCCACGCGAACCGGTCAGCTGCCGAGGAGCAAAGCGTGGGCTGCTTCATGCAAGTGCTGGTGGTACCGGTGCGGCTGCCGGTCGGACTGGCCAGGCCTGAGGGCAGGGTGGAGATATCCGCCGCGGGCCTGCCGCCTTTGCTGGCGGAGGTCGAGGCGGCGCTGCAGCGTAGCCTCGCGGAAGCCCTGGCCGTACCGGCACTGGCGGAGACGCAGACCGCCCGCTTGCCGAGCGGCAACGCCTTCAGCGACGTACTGCTGGCGCTGCAGAACTTTCCCCATGCCCGGCTCGAGGTTCCCGATGCACGGCTGCTGGTCCACTGGCTGCCTCCGGTATTGGGCCAGCATCCGCTGCGGCTCGACGTGGTCCCCGGACACGCCGCGGTCGAGCTCTGCTGCGACTACGCCAGCGACGAGCTGTCGGAGCAGCAGATCGCCCGCCTGCTGCAGGATTTCAGCGCCGTGCTGGCAAGCTGGCGCTGATGCCGGACTCCTCCAGCAGTCTGGCCAGCGACAGCACCGTGGGAGGCGTCTGCAGTACCTGGCGCAGGGTGAGCCGACAACCGAAACGTTGATTCATGGCCAGCACCAGCGTCGCGCTGAGCATGGATGAGCCGCCGAGATCGAAGAAGCTGTCGGTGGTAGCCACGGCGGGCAAGTCAAGAATTTCACAGAAAAGGGCGGTCAATTGGCTGACCAGCGAGTCCCCCGCGATCTCCGGTCGGGGCTGCTCGGCCGCCAGCGCCAGTAAGGCGCTGCGATCGAGCTTGCCGTTGGCGGTCAGCGGCAGTCGGTCTAGCACGAGGTAGCGCTGCGGCAGCATCCATGCTGGCAGTTCTTGGGCGAGCCAGTGGTTGAAGGACTGGGCGTTCTTGTTGAGGGCGCCGCGGCGGCAGACGATGGCGGCGAGCAGCTGCTGCGCTGGCGGGTCGCCGGCAAGCGGTCGCAGCAGGCACGCGGCCTGCGCGATCGAGTCGTGGCGGAGTAACTGATTGCTGATCTCGTCAAGCTCGATGCGGTGGCCCTGCCACTTGATCTGGTTGTCTTGCCGACCGAGGAAGTGCCAGCCCCCCTCGGCATCCTGGCGACAGAAGTCGCCACTGCGGTAGCAGCGCTCGGCCGTGCCCGGCGTCCCACTGAAACGCGACTCGCTGGCCTCGGCATGGCGCCAGTAGCCAAGCGCTACGGCAGGTCCGCTGATCAGCAGTTCACTCGCCTCGCCGTCAGGCCCGCTCGCGCAGATGCCGTAGCCGGGCAGGGCGCGGCCCAGACCCACCACGCTCGGCGCCGTCGCGTGGAGTTGCGACGGCCCCAGCCGTTGGGCGCTGGCCCAGATGGTGCATTCGGTGGGTCCGTAAAGGTTCCACGCGGCCTCACTCACGGCGCACAGCCGGCGGGCCAGTCCCTTCGGCAGCGGCTCCCCGATGCTGAGCGCGAGCTGCAGTGGCTGCGCTGGGCTCCAGTCCTGCAGCAGCAGCTGCCACTGCGAAGGCGTGGCCTGCACCACGCCGACGCGGTAGCGGTCGATCAGGTCCTGCAGGGCACCGGGCGCCTGCTGCTCCTCGTCGGTCGCCAGCACCAACGCACCACCGGTCAGCAGCGGTGCCAACCACTCGAACAGGCAGATGTCGAAACTGCAGGCGGCACAGCCGAGCGTCGGCCAGCCCGGCCCCAGCACCAGCAACTGCAGGGCAGCCTCGAAAAAGCACGCCAGATTGCCGTGGCTGAGCAGCACCCCCTTGGGCTCGCCGCTGCTGCCCGAGGTAAACATCAGGTAGGCCGGCGCCCCGGCGGCGGGCTCTTCCTGCCACGCGGGGTCGGGCGAGGAGGTCGAAAGCCCCGCCTCGGCCGGCAGCACCGCAAGCCAGGGCACGGGCAAGTGGCCGACATGATCCTGCAGCGCTGGCTGGGTCAGCAGCAGGGCGGGCTCGGTCTGTACCACCATGCGCAGTAGCCGCTGGCGCGGCAGTCGCAGATCGAGGGGCAGATAAACAGCGCCGCAGCACCAGCAGGCCAGCAGCGCCGCCACGGCCTCGGCGCTGCGCCGCATGGCAACGCCGACACACTGGCCTGGCCCCACGCCCAGGCTGCGCAGGTGCCCGGCAATCTGCTGGGTCCTCTCCAGCAGCGCGCCGTTGCTGCAGGTCTTGCCGCCACAGAGGATGGCGGTGGACTCCGGTGCTGCGGCGAGTATCCGCAGGATCTGGGCCAGCACAGGCCGGCCGGAGGAGGAAGCATCCATGGGGGGGACTCCGCAGCGAAGACAGGGCGCCTACCCAACATAGTCGCTTTCACCGGCAGTGCCAGTTGCCGTAGCGACCCGCGGGCCTATGTCGACGTGCGGCGCCGACGGCGCGGGGTGGTGGGGTGATCACCGTATTCGAAGACCTGTCCCCGGTGGCTGAGGCTAAGACGGTTGCCGCGCCGGGAGGCTTCGGTGCGACCGATCACGCGCGCATCGATGCCGAAGCGCTTCGCCAGCTGGATGACGGTCTTGGCCTCGCGGGGCAGGCAGTAGACCTCCATGCGGTGGCCCATGTTGAAGACCTTGTACATCTCCTTCCACGCCGTACCGCTGACCTTCTGGATGACCTTGAACAAGGGCGGTATCGGAAACAGTCGGTCCTTGATGAAGTGGATGCCCTCGCCGAACTTGAGGCACTTGGTCTGCGCGCCGCCGGAGCAGTGGATGAGGCCCTTGATGAGGCCCGGGTGCTCGTCGAGCAGCGCCTGGATGACCGGCGCATAGGTACGGGTGGGTGACAGCAGGGCTTCGCCGATGCTGAGGCTGCTACCGGGCAGCGGATCTTCGAGGCGGTAGGGGCCACAGTAACGCAGGCTTGGATCCACGTTGCTGTCGAAGGTCTCCGGATACTGCTCGGCATACCAGGAGCTGAGCAGCTCGTGGCGGGCACTGGTCAGCCCATTGCTGCCAATGCCGCTGTTTTCCCGGGATTCATAGCTGGCCTGACCGGTGGACGACAGCCCCACGATGGCAAGCCCCGGCCGGATGGTGGCGGCCGTCAGGACGTCCTGCTTGCGCAACACCGCCACTGCAGTGCTGTCGACCACGAGAGTGCCGGTGAGGTCACCGACGTCTGCTGTCTCACCGCCACCGCTGTAGATGCGCACGCCAAGGCCTCGCAGGGTGGCCAGGAAGCGCTCGCTGCCCTCGATCAGCGCCGCCACCACTTCTCCGGGACAGTTGAGCGCATTGCGGTTCACGGTATTGGCGATGAGGATGCGGCCATTGACGCCGACGCAGAGCAGGTCGTCGAGGTTCATGACGATCGAGTCCTGCGCAATGCCGTGGAATACCGAGGCATCGCCGGTTTCCTTGTAGGCGAGGTAGGCGATGATCGACTTGGTTCCGCTGCCGTCGGCATGGATGACGTTGCAGCACTCTGGATTGCCGGTGAGAAAGTCTTCGGTAATTTTGCAGAAGGCATGGGGGAACAGACCGTGATCGAGCTTGTCGACCACTTTGTGGACTTCGGTCTTGTCGCTGGAAACACCGCGTGCCTGGTAGCGACCGACGCTCGTATCCTGGGTTACCACGCGATAACCGCTGCGCGGTTGCGCCGCCAGCATGCCGCGGAATTCGAGCTGGCGCAGGGCCTTGGCGACGGTGTTGATGGCGAGACCGTGTTTTTTCGCCAGTGCGCGCAGGGAGGGCAACTTGCTGCCGGCGGGCAGTTCGCCACTGCTGATCTGGAAGTGCAGCTGTTCGACGATTTGCTGGAAGGCCGGCGTGGCTGATCCGGCGGTGATCTTCAGTTTCATGGCAGCTCCGCAGTTCTGTATCACGAAAATGATACAGATAGCCGGTCGACGCCGGCAAGCGACTTCGCTGCCCGTCTGCCTTGCCGCCGCTCAGGTTTTGCGGCGGCGCTCCAGCCAGAAGCCATGGATGGCCCTTGCATTGGGGGCGAGGGCGTCGCTCAGCCGATCGCTGTCGTCGGCCGACAGCTCATGGCCGCGCCATTCGGTTTCGCTGCTGAAAGCCCGTATGGGATCGAGCAGCTTGCCGATCAGCGGCTTGCCGGCATTCCAGGCCTTGCCCCCCAGCCGCACGCCGCGCAGGTAGCCCTCACACCAGTCATCGACGATCGTGTAGGTCGTACCGTCATCGTCTTCGTAGAGGAACAGGGGTTGGTAGTCGTCCGGTGCCTCCTGCAGCGTGGCTGCGAGGGTATTCATGTGGCGCTGCAGCAACTGCACGATGCGGTCGAATTCAGCCTCGCTGCGCCACTCCGGTTCTTCGTCGCCCCACAGGGCCGGTACCCACTCGGCGGTCTTCACCAGTGTCGGACCACTGACCAGCGCACAGAGCATGCCGTCGCACTCGGAAAGGTTGAGGACGCCGGGATCGGCATCCGGATCAGCCTCGTGCAGGTCGTCGGCGTGTTCACGCAGGAAGTCGTCGAGTGCCTGCAGTTCGGCAGCGGTCAGGGGTTGCAGTAAATCGGTCATCAGACTCGTCCCAGCGTGGCAAGCACGCGTGCCGGGGTGAAGGGGTAGGCGCTCATGCGCTTGCCGGTGGCATCGAAGAAGGCATTGGCGATGGCAGCGGCTGCGGCTGCCATGACTTCCTCGCCAGCACCGAGCGAGGGTTCCTCGAGCCGCTGCACGATCACCGGTGTGACGCGTGGCGCGTCGGCGAAGCGCAGGATGGGGTAGCTGGCCCAGTCGGTGCTGGTCACCTGCTGCGTGTCGAACAGCACTTCCTCGTGTAGCAGGCGACTGGCGGTCTGCACCAGCTGACCGATGATCTGGTGCTCGACGTTGGAGGGATTGACGACGCGGCCCGCGTCGATGGCGCCTACCAGGTGCAGCACCCGCACGCGTCCCGTGCCCATATCGACTTCCACTTCCGCCACCGCGCCGCCCCAGGACGCGAGGTGGGTACCGAGGCCGATGCCGCGGCCCCGCCGCAGCGGGCCAGCACCAGCGACGCTCTGCGCGGGGCGCGGTTGCCAGCCGGCCGCCCTGGCAGCGGCATCGAGCACACCGGCCCAGCGCTCATCGAGAATGTTCCGCTGGCGGAACTGCCACGGGTCGAGACCCAGCTGGAAGGCCAGATCGTCGATGGCCTGCTCCGATACAAAGGCCAGCGACAGGTCGAGTGGCGAGCGTAGCCAGGCCCCTTTCAGGTAGTCCACGCCGGGCACGTGGTGGTTGAGCAGCTTGAGGTGCGGAATGCGGTACTGGCCCCCGAGCACCAGCGGATTGATTTGCTGCGCCGCCATGGCGGGCCACTCGGCAGCGGGCGTGCCCTTGGCACTCTGTTCGGTGGTCTCCACCAGCGCCCAGTGGTGCTGCCAGCCCTCGTACTCGTAGGTCAGTAGTTTGCCATCGGCATCAGCACTGACCCGGACCTTGCCGAGGTGGGCAGGACCGTAGGTGTCCCAGCCCAGTTCGTCCCAGCGCATGAACTGCACGCGCACCGGCGCCGAGGCCAGCTGCGAGAGCAGGGCAGCGGCTTGTGCCGCATCGTCCCAGCACGAATGGCCGAAGGTGCCGGCTCCTTCGAAGTACTGCACCCTCACGGCGGGAACCGGCAAACCGAGCAGGGCCGCCAGCTTGCCCCGGGTTCCATAGACATCCTGGGTGGAGCAGAGCACCAGGGCGCTGTCGGCACGCACGTCGGCGAGCGCGCAGTTCGGCGCGAAAGGAGCATGGGCCTGGTAGGGGCCCTGACCGGTGAACTCGCTGACGACGCGGGCACCGGCGAGGGCGGCGAGATCGCCTTGTTCGCGGGCGATACGATCGTCTGGCGGTGACTGCTCCATGCGGGCGAACAGAGCGTCGTTGCCGGGCAGGCTGGCCGGCTGCTGCCATTCCACGCGCAGGCGTGCCGCCGCCTGCACCGCGTCCCATTCCCGTGGCGCCACCACACCGAGAAAGTTGCCTTGCCGGAGCACGCGCACACCCGGCATGCCCGCGATGGAGCTCGCATCTACGCTGCGGATCTGCACGCCGTCCTTGTAGGCTCCTTGCCCGCGTGGGCGCACGATGCGGCCGTGTAACATGCCCGGCAGGCGCTGGTGGTGCATGAATCCATAGCTGCCTTTTACCTTGGGTGGAATGTCGTGCCGCGGCAGCGGCCGACCGACCAGCTTGTAGCTGGCGGGCGACTTGACGGGCGCCGTGCCGCTGAACGCCAGCTCGAAGCGCCGGTCGCCGATCAGTTCGCCATAGGTCACGAAGGCGTTGTCGTCACCGCTGCCGGACACCACGCCGTTTTCGACGCGCAGCCTACTCACGGGCAGTTGCAGGCGCTCGGCGGCCAGCGCCAGCAGTGCCTGCCGGGCCTCGGCTGCCGCCCTCTGTACCTGCGGCCCGCCCCGGCGCATGGCCTGGCTCGAGTAGGTTCCCCCCTGATTGGGCGTGACATGGGTATCGAGACCCACACTGCGCACCTGGTCCATGCCGAGGTCGAGTTCCTCGGCGGCCACCTGCAGCAGCGCGGTCGAGCAACCCTGCCCCAACTCGGCAAAGCCGATGAAGACGGTGGCCGTGTTGTCGGCATGGATGGCAATCCAGCTGTCGATCTGGTCAGCCGGCGGTGGACCTGCCTGCGCTTCGCGGCTCTGGGCCTGCGCCAGGAATGGAAAGCTGACTACCAGCGTGCCGCCCGCCTGCAGCAGCTGACGGCGGGTGAGGGTGACGCGTGTCATACAGCACCCCCCGGCGCTTGCGCGGCCCGTTGGATCGCCTCGAGGATCTTGGGGTAGGTGCCGCAGCGGCACAGATGACCGTCGAGCGCGCTACGGATGACCGCTTCGGTGGGGGCGGGGTTCTGCATGAGCAGCTCGGTCGCCTTGATCTGCATGCCGTTGCTGCAGTAACCACACTGTATGGCCTGGACAGCGATCAGCGCCTGTTGGAGCGGGGTGAACTCCGGCACCTGCGCCAGCTGCCGACGCTCGGCGAGCAGGGCTGGCAGCCCCTCAAGGGTGGTAACGGCGCCGGCGCCGATGGCGGCAAGCGGCGTCACGCAGGAGCGCAGTTCGCGGCCATCGACGAGCACGGAGCAGGCCCCGCACTGGGCGAGTCCGCAACCGAAACGCGGTCCCTGCAGCTGCAGTTCGTCGGTGAGCACGTAAAGCAGGGGCGTGTCGGGCGTGGATGTCACGCTGACGACGCTGCCATTCAGGCGCAGCGTGGTGGACTCGGCCATGGGGATCTCCGCAGCAAGGGCAAATGGGCAGTCTGCGCGGCATGTTACGGTACAGCCCCCGCCACGGGAAACGCAGCGCTCAGCCGGAGCGAGGCAGTGCCACCGCTGTTGCCGGTACAGCCGTCAGCAGACGAGCCGCACGGCCGAAGCACCAGGCAGCGCAGGCCCAGCAGCTGAAGAGCAGCAGAGCAATGGCCCAGCCGAGCGCTGCCGGTCCCGCTGAGGGTGACCAGGCATCGCTGAGCACGGCCACCAGCAAAGGACCGAGCGGCAGGGCGATCACGTTGCTCACCAGGACCGACAGTGCGTGGGCGAGGGCGCGGCGCCCGGCACCGCCAGTGACCTGCAGCAGCGTGAGTACCGGTCCGCCGTTCATGTGCATCAGGACGGTCATGAGGGCCAGTCCAGCCAGCGCCGCCGACACGGAATCCGCGAGAAACAGCAGGGGCAGCAGCGGCAGGATGGCCAGCAGCGAGTACTGGCATAGTCGCGCGAAGGCGCGGGCCGAGCCGTCGCGGTCGCCGCGTGCGGCCAGGCAGCCACCGCTCAGCGCGCCCAAAAGCCCGCCGCCGCCGTAGAGCAGGGCCATCCAGCGCCCCGTCTCGAGTGGCTCCAGCCCGTGCTGGCGTAAGAAGAACGAAGGAATCCACACACCGGAACCCATGGCGCCCGTGGTGAACAGACAGGCAGCCACCACTACCCAGCGGTAGGCGGGCTGACGCCAGAGTGTGCAACACTCGCCCCAGAGTGCCCGTCTCGACCACGCCGCTGCCGCAACCGACGGAGGCGGCGCGTCGCGGGGATCATCGAGGGTGTACCACAGCAACAACCCGAGCGCGATGCCGGGCAGCCCCACCACCTGCAGCGCGGCCCGCCAGCCCCAGATCTCGCTGATGAAGCTACCGAGCAGGAAGCCAACGAACACGCCCGCTGGTATGGCCGATGCCAGTACCCCTTGCGCGAGGCCACGCTCGTGGCGCGGAAAATGGTCGGCCAGCAGCGACGTGCTGGGCGGGTAGGCTCCGGCTTCGCCGATGCCTACGCCCATGCGGGCCAGAAACAGGGTCGTGAAGCCGCTCGCCTGCCCGCAGAGGGCCGTCATGGTGCTCCACAGTGTGACAGCCACCGCGATCAGACGCCCGCGATGCCAGCGCTCCGCCAACCATGCGATGGGCAGACCCAGCACACCGTAGAACAGCGCGAAAGCCAGTCCGGTGAGCAGCGCAAGCTCAGTGTCGCTGAGGCCGAACTCACGCTTGATCGGCTCCAGCAGCACGACAAGTATCTGCAGGTCCACGAAGCGGAACAGGGCCACCAGCCAAAGCAGACAGAGTACGTAGCGGCGATCGCGGCGCAAACTGGCCAGCAGGGAACGGACCATGGGTTCCTCCTTGAACCGAGACGGACCGGGGCCCAAGGGCCCTTCAGTGCCAGTCTAGCCGGCCGGCCGGATTTCGCGCGGAAATTTGCGGCGAGGCGTTGCCGTGCAAGCTGGGCAGCCGGGCAAGGCCGCACGCCCAAACTCTGCCGGGAGCTGCGTCGAATCTTGGCGGCGTTGGCAGTACAGTGGTCGAATGCATGCCCACTCCGCAATCGCCTTCGAACTGACCGACCACCCCGACCCGGAGGCCATGTCCGCCCTGGCCCAGCGTCTCGGCCTCGTCCCGACCGCCTCGGCCGCCGGGCAGCAGGCTGCCTTTCTCCTGCGAGCCGACGCCGCCGGGCTTTGTCTGCAGGATCGCGGTGCACCGCGCGCCGCGCCTACCCGGGTGGATTTCTGCGATCCGTCCCTGCAGCATCGCCTGCGCACGTCTGGCAAACGACAAGGCATTGGCAAGGCCGTCGGTCTGGACAAACTGCCGCCCGCTGCCTCGCTGCAGGTGCTGGATGCCACGGCCGGTCTGGGGCGCGATGCGCTTGTGCTGGCGCATCTCGGTTGCCGCGTGCAGCTGCTGGAGCGCTCTGCCGTGCTGCACGCCATGCTGGAAGCGGGGCTGCGGCAGGCTGAGGTAGCGCAGCAGACAGCAGCGGCCGCTGGCGTGCCGACCCTGGCCGCGCTGCGCCGCCTCACTCTCCAGCACGCCGAAGCTCGCGACTGCTTTGCTGCCATCGCGCTGGGGCAGCAGCCGCAGCCGGATGTCATCTATCTGGATCCGATGTTTCCGCCCCGCAGCGGCAGTGCCAAGGCCAAGAAGGACATCACGGCGCTGCACGGGCTGCTGGGCAGCGAAAGCGATCTCGCTGGACTGCTGCGCGCGGCACTGCCTTGTGCGCGCTACCGCGTGGTGCTGAAGCGACCGGAAGCACGACTCGACGACGGTTTGCCGACGCCGACGCTGTGGCTCCAGAGCAAGGCCACCTGTTTTGCAGTCTACGTCAACAGCAGCTTTTCGAGCATGCGCCCGTAGATGGCGACGAGGTGGTCGAGTTCCTCCACGGCGATGTGCTCGTTGACCTTGTGGATCGTGGCATTCACCGGACCAAGTTCCACCACTTCCGCGCCGGTAGGTGCAATGAATCGGCCATCACTGGTGCCGCCGCCGGTCGACAGTTCGGTTTCGAGGCCCATCACTTCGCGGATGCTGTCGCGCGCGGCCTGTACCAGCGGTCCCTCTGGCGTGAGAAAGGGGTTGCCACTTAGTTGCCACTGCAGGGTGTAGTCACGGCAGACCCGATCGAAGATGGCTTCGGTACGCTGCTGCAGCTGCTCGGCGGTGACTTCGGTGGAAAAACGGAAGTTGAACAGAACGTCCATGTGCGCCGGGATGACATTGTTGGCCCCGGTGCCGGCATTGATGTTGGAGATCTGGAACGTCGTGGGCGGGAAATAGGCGTTACCCTTGTCCCAGGGCTCGGCCGCCAGCGCCGCCAGTGCCGGCAGGAAGGCATGGATCGGGTTGCGGGCCAAGTGTGGGTAGGCCACGTGACCAAGTTGTCCGTGGACACGCAGCACGCCATTCAGCGAGCCGCGTCTGCCGTTGCGGATCACATCGCCGGTCCGCGCTGTGCTGGACGGTTCGCCAACCACGCACCAGGTGATGGCTTCCCCGCGGGCCTGCAGGGTTTCCACGACCCGCTTGGTTCCGTCGATCGCGACGCTTTCCTCGTCACTCGTGATCAGGAAGGCGATGGATCCTTCCGGCTGCGGATGGGCCGCCAGAAAGCGACGACAGGCCGTCACCATGGCCGCCAGGGAGCCCTTCATGTCGGCCGCACCACGCGCATACAGCTTGCCGTCACGCAGCAGCGGCTGGAAGGGATCACTGCCCCAGGCGGCGACATCGCCGGCTGGCACCACATCGGTGTGCCCGGCAAAGCACAGCAGGGGACCGCTGCTGCCTCGGCGCGCCCAGAAATTGCTGACAGAGCCGAACGGCAAAGCTTCCACCGTGAAGCCGAGGGCCGCCAATTCGCGGCCCAGCACAGCCTGACAGCCCTGATCGTCGGGGCTGATGGAGGGGCGGCGCAGCAGGTCCAGGCAGAGTTCGAGGGTATCGCTCATGGCAAGCGTGCTCGCGAGGTCAATTGTGGGAGTGCAGGGCAGCGTTAAGCTCGACTTCGGTCTGGTTGGTCAGACACTCCACGCGCCCGCTCACGGAATTGCGGCGGAACAGCAGATCGCTGCGGCCGGCAAGATCGCGCGCCTTGCGCACCTCCACCGCCTTGCCGGTATTGTCGAGCACGGTCACCTTGGTGCCGGCCGTGACATACAGCCCGGCTTCGACGGTGCAGCGATCCCCGAGCGGAATGCCCAGGCCGGCGTTGGCACCGATCAGGCAGTGGCGACCCACCGTGATGACGGTTTTTCCCCCGCCGGACAGCGTGCCCAGGATGGAGCAGCCCCCGCCGAGATCGCTGTTTGCCTGCACGAATACGCCGGCCGAAATGCGGCCCTCCACCATCGCCGGGCCTTCGGTGCCGGCATTAAAGTTCACGAAGCCTTCGTGCATGATCGTGGTGCCCTCGCCCAGGTAGGCGCCGAGCCGTACCCGTGCGGCATCGGCGATGCGGACGCCACTCGGTACCACGTAGTCGGTGAGCGCCGGGAACTTGTCGACACCATGCACGCGCAGCACCTCGCCGGCCAGTCGGGCGTCGAGCTGTGCCTCCGGCAGTTCGGAGAGGGCGACGGCGCCCCGCGAGGTCCAGGCTACGTTGGGCAACAGACCGAACAGACCCTCGAGGTTGACGCCGTGCGGTCGTACCAGACGCAGCGAGAGCAAGTGCAGCTTGAGGTAGGCCTCTGGCACCGAGGCCGGCTTGTCGTCGCTGGCGATCAGCATCAGCAGGCAGGGACGCTTCGACTTGCCGAGCTGCGCGCACAGTGCCGCCTGCTCGGCATCGACGCCGGCCAGTCCGTCGGCAAGCTTGCCAAGGTCGTCGCGCAGCAGCGGGAGGCATTGGGTAGAGGCGCCGCAGCCCAGCAGTGACTGCAGGGCGGATACCAGGGCGGCGGCTGGATGCAGCACCGGCTTTGCGTAGAAGACTTCGAGCCACTGTCCGGCACCACTTCTGGTGCCGACGCCGAATGCGAGACTGAACATGGGAGATCCTTGCGGGAGAGAAAAAACTGCGAGGATTATAGCTAACTGCCGCCTTCGGCATCGAGGCGGGCGCGCAGCGTCGCCTGCAGGGACTCGATGCGCGACGGATCGACTAGTTTCTGCTGATGCTCGTCGGTGATGAAGAAAACGTCCTCGACGTTTTCACCGAGGGTAGTGATCTTGGCGTTGTGCAGCACGATATGCTGCTCGATGAAGACAGTGGCCATCACCGCCAGCAGACCGGGCCGGTCCGGACACAGCACCTCGAGGATGCTGTAGGGACGGTCCTGTGGGTTGCTGAGTGTGGTGATGGCATGGCGGGCGAAGTAGCGTTGCTTGCGATTGGGTGTTGCCGGCCGATTGCGCGGCAGGGCCTTGCTCGCTGCCGCATACTGCGACACCAGTTCGTGCATATGGCGCAGCTGCGCGACATCGCGATGCAACGGGGTGCCATCGGTTTCCAAGACGATGAAGTTGAATACCGTGGCACGGTCACCGAGGCCATACATGCGGGCGTCGTGAATGTTGAGGTTCAGACGCTCCAGGGCGGCGCTCAGGTTGGCAAACAGGAAGACCGAACTCGGTGCACGTACGAAGACTTCCGTGGCGTACTCCTGACGGTGTTCGGTGGAATTGCGGATGACGACCAAGGGCTGCGGATTTTCCCCATGCGTGAGCAGGGCGCCTGTCTGCCAGACGAGATCTTCCGCTGATTCGCGCAGGAAATACTCCTCCGGTAGCCGGCGCCACAGCGATTCCACGTCCTGACGGACGTGGCCGTGGTCCAGCAGCACGGTAAGCGCCTTGCTCTGATTCTCGTTGATCTGGCGCTGTTTGCCGGCCGTTTCCTCCAGACCAAGGCTGAGTGCGCGCCGGCACTCGAAATACAGCTTGCGCAGCAGTGAGGCGCGCCAGGTATTCCAGAGGTTCGGGTTGGTGCCGTTGATGTCGGCAACCGTCAGCACGAACAGGTAGTCGAGGTGGATCTGGTCGCCCACACGCAGGGCAAAGGCCCTCACTACGTCCGGGTCGTGGATGTCTTCGCGCTGGGCGACGCCCGACATCATCAGATGATTGCGGACCAGCCACGCCACCAGGCCGGTATCCCACTTGCCGAGGTGGTGCAGACGGCAGAAGTGTTCGGCGTCCGCCACCCCGAGTTCGGAGTGGTCACCGCCGCGGCCCTTGGCGATGTCATGGTAGAGACCGGCGATGTAAAGCAGTTCGATCTTGGGCAGGGTCTTGATAACCTTGGCCGCCACCGGATACTTGGTTTCGGCCTCGGGATTCCAGAAGCGCCGCATGTTTTCGACCACTTGCAGCGTGTGGTCGTCCACCGTGTAGATGTGGAACATGTCATGCTGCATCTGGCCAACGATTCTGCCGTACTCCGGCAGATAGGCCGGCAGTACGCCGTAGTGCTTCATCTTGCGCAGCAGACCGACCATGCGGTGTGGCACGCGCAGCAATTCCATGAACATCGTGGTGTTGCGGAAGTCCCGTCGATAACGCTCATCGATCAGTCCGATGCTGTTGCGCAGCAGGCGGATGGTGGAGGCCCGGATGGTTTCGATACCGGGATCGTGGCCCATCAGGACGAAGATTTCGATCAGCGCCATCGGCGTGAGGCGGAAGACTCGGTTGTGACGCGCTTCGATGGTGGCACCGCGCCTCTGGAAGCGGGAGTTGATGACTTCAACTTTTTCCTGCTTGCCCGTCCCCAGAATCTCTTCGTCGAAAAGTTGCAGCAACACGTCGTTGAGACGTCTCAGTGTCAGCACCGCCTGGTAGTACTGCTTCATCAACTTCTCGATGGCCAGGGAGCGCTCGTCGTTTCTGTAGCCGAACAGCTCCGCGAGGTTGCGCTGGTGCTCGAACAGCAGCCGGTCTTCGCGTCGTCCATTGAGGATGTGCAGGCCGTAGCGCAGCTTCCACAGGAAGTTGCGGCCCTGGACCAGCTCCCGGTACTCGCTGCGCAGCAGGAAGCCCTTGCGGGCAAGATCGCGGAAATCGCCGGTCCCGAAGTAATGGCGGGCAATCCAGCTGATGGTCTGGATATCGCGCAGCCCCCCCGGCGCCACCTTCAGGTTGGGTTCCAGCGAATACTCGATGTCGTCATGCTTACGGTGGCGTTCGAGTTGCTCGGCCTTCTTGGCGACGAAGTAGCGGCCCTTCTTCCAGATTCTGTCGGGCCCCAGTCTGGCCATGACGCGGGCATGCAGGGCGGGATTCCCGTAGACCGTGCGGGACTCCAGCAAGGCGGTGGCGATGGTGATGTCAGCGACCGCCTGCTCGGCGTTTTCCCGGACCGTCCTCACGCTCTGGCCGACTTCCAGGTTGATGTCCCAGAGAAAGGTGAGAAAGGCTTCGATCCTTTCCTGCACCTGCGGCAGCGTCGTGCTGCGGGACAGCAGGATCTGGATGTCGATGTCCGAGTAGGGGTGCAATTCGCCGCGTCCGTAGCCGCCCACTGCGATGAGACTCACCCCGCGCGCTGCATCAAGCCCGTGCCGGCACCAGATGTGGATCAGTATCTGGTCGACGAACCAGCTGATGTCGCGAATCAGCTGCTCGATGGATTCCCCTTCGGTGAAACGCTTGTCGAGCAGTTCGCGGGCTTTCTTGATGCAGGCCTTGTAGGTGGGGATTGCCGGGGCGCCCGCCTCGAGTTGCCGGTTGAAGTCGCGGGCATTGAACAGCAGTTGGCGCTTGAGCGTGGCTCTCGTGGCGGGCTGGCTCATGGTCCGGCCCCGGCGGGGTTCAGGCCGGTCACAGGCGTTCCTCGCTGCGCCGCGTCAGCACCTCACAGCCCTCGGCCGTCACGGCGATCGTGTGCTCCCACTGCGCCGACAGGCGTCGATCCTTGGTAGTGACTGTCCAGTTGTCGGCCGTGGACAGTTTGGTGAAGCGGGTCCCGGCATTGATCATCGGTTCGATGGTGATGGTCATTCCCTCGCAAAGCTGCATGCCGGTGTTGCGGGCACCGAAATGCAGTACTTGTGGGTCCTCGTGGAAAACCTTGCCGATACCGTGCCCGCAGTATTCGCGGACCACCGAGAAATTGCTGGCCTCGGCATGTTGCTGGATCACGAAACCGATGTCGCCGAGGTGGGTGCCCGGCCGCACGAGCGCGATCGCCTTGTACAGGCATTCCTGGGTGACACGCATGAGTTTCTCGGCATGCGTCGGTACGCTACCGACCCCGAACATCTTGCTGGTGTCACCGTGGTAGCCGTCCTTGATGACCGTGATGTCGATGTTGACGATGTCGCCTTCCAGCAGGATCTTGCTGTCACTCGGGATGCCGTGGCACACCACGTGGTTGACCGACGTGCAGATCGACTTGGGGAAGCCCTTGTAGTTGAGCGGGGCAGGAATGGCTTTCTGGACGTTGACGATATAGTCGTGGCAGCGGCGATCGAGCTCCCCGGTACTGACCCCGGGCACCACGAAAGGGCCGATCATCTCCAGCACCTCGGCGGCCAGCCGGCCAGCCACGCGCATCTTGTCGATTTCTTGCGGCGTCTTGATCGTTACTGCTGTCATGAGGTCGGCGGGTCGGCAGGGCTGCTACGGGACTGGCATTCTAGGGAGCCTGCGTTTCGCACCGCAACCTGCACCTGTGGCTCGGCGACCGGCCCGGCGAGCCGGCTTGGTCCGCTGAGGCGGTCTGTGGTATAAAGCCGCCCGCTTCGACTGGGGGTTACCCTGCAGACGAAGTCTCGGCCTCCCGCCGCTGGCCGCAAACCAGTTCGGGGCTGCCGTAAGGCAGCAGGCGTGAGTAATCCGTTGTTCCACTTAAACCAACGTCACACATATATCGGCACATACGCCAGGGTGCCCAGGGGCTGCAAGGTCCGGGGTTGGCGGCATGGGATATATGGAGGCCCAACCCTACAGGTAATGTCATGACCGTAAGCATGAGAGAAATGCTGGAAGCCGGCGTCCACTTCGGCCACCAATCCCGCTACTGGAATCCGAAGATGGGCAAGTTCATTTTCGGCGTTCGCAACAAGATCCACATCATCAACCTCGAGCATACGCTGCCTGCCTTCCTGCGCGCCCTCGGGCTCGCTCGTTCCATGGCGGAGCGCAAGCAGAAGATCCTTTTCGTTGGCACCAAGCGCGCCGCCGGCAAGATCGTCAAGGAGCACGCGGCACGCGCCAATATGCCCTACGTCGACCAGCGCTGGCTCGGCGGCATGCTCACCAATTACAAGACCATCCGCGCCTCCGTCCGTCGTCTGCGAGATTTCGAAACCCAGGCCGGCGATGGCACCTTCGACAAGCTCACCAAGAAAGAAGTCCTCATGCGCCGTCGGGAGGCCGACAAACTTGAAAAGAGCCTCGGCGGTATCAAGGACATGGGAGGTCTGCCTGACGCCCTGTTCGTGATCGATGTCGACCATGAGCGTATTGCCATCTCTGAAGCCAACAAACTCGGCATACCGGTGATCGGTGTCGTGGATACCAACAGCAACCCGGACGGCATCGATGTGGTGATCCCCGGCAACGACGACGCCATCCGGGCCATCCAGCTCTATGTGGAGCACATGGCCAATGCCTGCATCGAAGGTCAGGGCAAGGCGGCGATGCAGCAGGCCAGCGAAAAGCAGGAATTCGAGGTTGAAGCCGAGGGCGACGCCGGCGGAGACTCCAGCGTCGAAGGTGGCAGCGGCAAGCCGAAGTCGAAGGTGAGAGCGGCTGCCAAACCGAAAACCAAGGTACAGGTGAAGGCCAAGGCCAAACCAGCGGCCTCCGAGTGATCGGGCGGGGGATCAAGCGTCCTCGTGCAGTGGTATCAAGCAGTACAAGCAAGAAAGGGGGCCACAGCGCCCCCTTTCCACAATCGAAAATCCGGCAGTCGCCCCGAGTCCGGGCCGGGCTGCCCTGTTAAATACAGTGAGGAACGAGTTATGGCAGAGATTACCGCCGGAGCAGTAAAGGAACTGCGCGAGCGCACGGGTCTGGGAATGATGGAGTGCAAGAAGGCCCTCACCGAAGCGGCAGGCAATCTGGAACTGGCCATCGAAAACCTGCGCAAGGCCGGCAGCATGAAAGCAGCCAAGAAGGCCGGTCGCACCGCCGCCGAAGGTCTGGTCCTCACGCGGATAGCCGATAACGGGGCCTTCGGTGTCATGGTTGAAGTCAATAGTGAAACCGACTTCGCTGCCCGTGAAGAGAATTTCGGCGCGTTCGTGGCGAAGGTGGCCGACCGCGTCTTCACGACCCGCGAGACCGATGTGGCCAAGCTGATGGCTTCTGGCCTTGAAGAGGATCGCCTGGCCCTCGTGCAGAAAATCGGCGAGAACATCAGCGTACGTCGTGCCGTGCTGGTTGGCGGCAACGGTGAGACGGTCGGTGCCTATGTGCACTCCAACAACAAGATCGCCGTGCTGGTTGCGCTGCAGGGCGGTACTGTCGAGCTGGCCCGTGACATTGCCATGCATGTGGCGGCCACCAACCCGCTGGTCGTCCGACCTGAAGACGTGCCTGCCGAAGTGCTCAAGAAAGAAAGTGAAATCTACACTGCGCAGGCTGCCGAGAGCGGCAAGCCGGCGGACATCGTCGAGAAGATGGTCAGTGGTCGACTGCGCAAGTATGTAGAGGAAGTCAGTCTCACCGAGCAGGCCTTCGTGAAGGATCCCGATGTACGTATCGGCAAGTTGGCGAAGCAGAACAACGCCAGCGTCCTGTCCTTCGTGCGGTATATGGTGGGCGAAGGCATCGAAAAAGCCGTCGTGGATTTTGCTGCCGAAGTTGCCGCCCAGGCTGGCCTGAACCGATAATCCGGTTATTGTCCGGGAGTCACGCACCGATGACGACCAAGATACGCAAGTACGATCGCATCCTGCTGAAATTGAGTGGTGAGGCGCTGGCAGGCCCTGCCGAGTTCGGCATCGATCCCAAGGTACTGGACCGCATGGCGGTCGAAATCGGGCAGTTGGTGGAGATTGGCGTGCAGGTCGGGCTGGTTCTTGGTGGAGGCAATCTGTTCCGCGGTGCTGCACTGCACGAAGCCGGCATGGATCGCGTGACCGGTGACCACATGGGTATGCTGGCCACTGTCATGAATGCGCTCGCCATGCGTGATGCGCTGGAGCGCGCCTCCATCAACACCCGGGTCATGTCGGCCATCCCCATGAGTGGCGTGGTGGAACACTACGATCGTCGCACCGCCATTCGCCACCTGCGCGATGGCGATGTCGTGATCTTTTCGGCGGGCACCGGCAACCCGTTCTTCACCACGGATTCGGCGGCCTGCCTGCGCGGCATCGAAATCGATGCCAATCTGGTGCTCAAGGCCACCAAGGTGGACGGGGTTTATTCCGCCGATCCCAAGAAGGACAAGCAGGCGGTCAAGTACGCGCGGCTGACCTATGACGAGGTACTGGATCGCAAACTCGGCGTGATGGACCTCACTGCCATCTGTCTCTGCCGCGACCACAACCTGCCGGTACGTGTCTTCAACATGAACAAAGAGGGAGCGCTCTTCGCCATCATGACCGGCAAGGACGAGGGCACCCTGATCGAGAGAGGGGAACAGCCATGATCAGTGATGTCATGAAGGAATCCGAAGAACGGATGAAGAAATCCGTGCACAGTCTGGAAATCGCCTTCAACAAGATCCGCACCGGGCGCGCCCATCCGGGCATCCTCGACAGCGTGAAGGTGAACTACTACGGCTCTGACATGCCCATCAATCAGGTGGCCAACGTGGTGGTGGAAGACGCACGCACCATCAGTATTTCCCCTTGGGAAAAGAAGATGTTGCACGAGATCGAGCGGGCCATCATGAAGTCTGACCTCGGTCTGAATCCGTCCAACAACGGCGACGTGATCCGTGTTCCGATGCCTGCGCTTACCGAGCAGACGCGTCGTGAGTACACCAAGCAGGCCAAGGCCGAGGCCGAGAACGCCCGCGTTGCCGTGCGCAGCATCCGAAGGGATGCGAACACGCATTGCAAGGAGCTGCTCAAGGACAAGTCCATCAGCGAAGACGAAGCGCGTCGGGCCGAGCAGACCATCCAGAAGATGACCGACAATTACGTGGCGATCATCGACAAGAAATTCTCGGAAAAAGAGGCCGACCTGCTGTCCATCTGAGACGCGGCTCCGCCGAAATGCGCAAGACTTCCGCCCAGAGCGCCGAGTCCCCCGCGCGCCTGCCGCGCCACATCGCCATCATCATGGACGGCAACAACCGTTGGATGAAGCAGCAGGGTGGTGCAGGCCTGAGTGGTCACCGCGCCGGCGTCGAAGCAGCCCGCCGCACCATCCGTCGCTGCGCGGAGCGCGGCATTGCCTGCCTTACCCTTTTTGCCTTCAGCAGTGAAAACTGGCAGCGACCCAGCAAGGAAGTGTCCGGACTGATGGCACTGTTTGGCCAGTTTCTCCACATGAAGGAAGTCAGGCAGATCCATGACCACAATATCCAGTTGCGTTTCATCGGTACGCGCCAGCACTTCGATGCCAAGCTGCTCAAGGCGATCGGCAAGGCCGAGCAGCTCACCGCAGGCAATTCCGGCATGGTGCTGACGATAGCGGCGGATTACGGCGGGCGCTGGGATATCGCCAACGCGGCGCAGCAGCTGGCACGCGAGGTCGAGGCTGGGCGGCTGGCACCGGCAGACATCGACGAGGCTCTGCTGCATTCCCACACGGCGGGCAGCGATCTGCCACCGCCAGATCTCTGCATCCGAACCGGTGGTGAGTGTCGGATCAGCAATTTCCTGCTGTGGCAGCTGGCCTACGCCGAGTTGTATTTCACGAACACCCTCTGGCCTGACTTCGATGCGGCGGAACTCGATCTGGCCCTCGCCGATTTCGCGCGCCGCCAGCGTCGCTTCGGCAAGCTCAGCGAGCAGGTCGAGGCCGAACAGCAGGGCTGTGCCTGACATGCTGCGGCAGAGGATCATCACCGCGGTGTTGCTGGTGGCCGGGCTGCTGGTCCTTATGTTCCTGCTGCCCCCAGCGGCGCTGCAGGTTGCCATCGCGGTGGTACTGGCCGCTGCCGCATGGGAGTGGACTCACCTCTGCGGACTGGGTCGCTCGGCGGTAGCCTTCTGGTACCCGGTTGCCATTACCGTGATGGGCTCCCTGCTGACAGCCCAGCGCCTGGAGGATTGGCATGCGCTGGTGTTTGTGCTGGCTTTGCTGTGGTGGCTGCTTGCAGCTGGCGAGTTGCTGCGCTACCCGAGGTGCGCCGACTGGCTGAGGCGCCCAGCAGCGGGGTTAGTGGCTGGGAGCTTCGTGCTGCTACCCGCCTGGCTTGCTTTCCACGACATCACCGGCCTGCCGGATGCGCGTTTCTACTTGCTCTGGTTCATTGCGCTGGTCGCAGCAGCGGACATTGGCGCCTACTTCGCCGGCAAGGCCTTTGGCAGGCGCAAGTTGGCGCCACAGGTGAGCCCGAACAAGACGATCGAAGGCTTTTTCGGCGGCGTGCTTGCCACGGTCGCCGTAGCAGCGGCCGGCACGGTCTGGTTAGCCCCCGCGTCGCTCGACACGGGCAAGATGCCGCTGATCCTGCTGGCGGCCGCTGTGCTGGCGCCGCTCAGCGTGGTGGGTGACCTGTTCGAAAGCTTGTTGAAAAGACAGCAGGGGCTGAAGGACAGCAGTCACTTGCTGCCAGGACATGGCGGCGTCATGGACCGGCTCGACAGCCTTACCGCGGCATTGCCGTTCTACGCCCTGTTGCTCGCTGTGGTAGTGCGCCATGGCTGACGGCCTGCAGACTGTCACCCTGCTCGGGGCCACCGGTTCGATCGGCGTCAATACCTTACGCGTTCTGCAGCAGCACCCGGAGCGCTATCGACTGTACGCCCTGACCGCGCAGCACAATACTGCCTTGCTGGCGGAGCAGTGCCGGCAGTTCCGCCCCCGCTATGCCGTGCTGACCACCGAGGCGGCAGCTGCCGAAGTAAAGGGTCTTCTGCAGGATGTGCCGGAAACCGAGGTGCTGCTCGGCCCCGAGGCACTGGCGGCGGTGGCCAGCGCCGCCGAGGTGACGACGGTCATGGCTGCCATCGTGGGCGGTGCTGGGCTGCTGCCGACTTTGGCGGCAGCCAGCAGCGGCAAGAAGGTGCTGCTCGCCAACAAGGAGGCCCTGGTCATGGCCGGCGAGCTGTTCCTCGAGGTGGCGCGCCAGAGTGGTAGCCTCATCCTGCCCATCGACAGCGAGCACAATGCGATCTTCCAGTGCCTGCCCATGGACGCTACGGCACGCTTTGACCACGATCCCCGCCACGGCGTAGCCAAGCTGATGCTGACAGCCTCCGGTGGTCCGTTCAGGACCTGGCCTGCCGAGCGCTTTGCCACCATCACGCCCGAGCAGGCCTGTGCCCACCCGAATTGGCGCATGGGGCGCAAGATTTCCGTGGATTCCGCCACATTGGTCAACAAGGGGCTGGAGCTGATCGAAGCCAGCTACCTTTTTGCCATGCCACCGCAGGCCATCGACGTGCTCATCCATCCACAAAGCGTCATCCACTCGCTCGTCCACTACCGTGACGGTTCGGTGCTGGCGCAGCTTGGCAATCCCGACATGCGCACCCCGATCGCCTACGGTCTGGCCTGGCCGGCGCGGATCGATGCCGGGGTGGAGTCCCTCGACCTTGCGCGTCTCGCGACGTTGCAGTTCGAGGCCCCGGACCTGCAGCGCTTCCCTGGCCTGGCCCTTGGCCGGCAGGCTGCCGAGGCGCGTGGCGCGGCACCGATCGTCTACAACGCGGCCAACGAAGTGGCGGTCGAGGCCTTCCTCGCTGGTCGCCTCGGGTTTTCGCGAATTCCTGCTATGATTGCCGAGGCTCTGCAACGGTTGGTGCTGCCGGGTCCCCGGTCTTTGGCGGAGGTGCTGGACATCGACGCGCGCAGCCGGGCACTTTCCCGGCAACTGCTGGTCCAAGCCTCGTCTTCATCATGATTGCTCTGTAACCATGGCAGCTCTCGGTTCCGCACTTTTCAGCCTGTTGGCCCTCGTGGTGACCCTCGGGGTGCTGGTGACCGTGCACGAGTACGGCCACTTCCGGGCCGCCCGCTGGGCTGGCGTCCAGGTCGAGCGATTTTCCGTCGGCATGGGCAAAGTGCTGTTTTCGTGGCGTGGCGGCCCCGATCCCAAGAATCCGGAGGCACCGCCCACCGAATTCGCCATCAGTCTGCTGCCTCTCGGCGGCTACGTGAAGATGCTTGGAGAACAGGATCCGGCGTCAGCCGGCAGTCCGCTGGACGCTACCGAAGGGCAGCCAGATCTGGCGGCCTACCGACGTGAGTCGGCGCTGTTCGCCAAACCCGTGTACCAGCGCGCCGTGATTTTTGCGGCAGGTCCCGTCGCAAATTTCCTGCTGGCTATCCTGCTGTACTGGGTGATGTTCATGACGGGCGTCAGTGGACTGGCACCGGTCGTGGGCCGCGTCGATTCCGGCTCGCCGGCCGCTGCAGCCGGGCTGCGGGGCGGAGACGAAATCGTCGCGGTGAATGGACAAAGTACCGCCACCTGGCAGGAAGTGCGCCTCCAGTTGCTGGACAGGCTGGGCGAAAGCGGGGTGATCAGCCTGCAGGTCCGCAACCCAGAGTCGACGATTGAGCGCCGGCTGGATCTGCAAATCGAGCGCTGGCTGGCCGGGCAGGAAGATCTCGAACCGCTCACTAATCTCGGCATCGTGCCCTATCACCTTTACATCCCGGCCAGACTGGAGTCGGTGTTGCCTGAAGGCAGGGCAGCAGCGGCCGGCCTGCAGGCCGATGATCTCATCCGGGCAGCCAACGGCGCAGAAATCACCGACTGGGCCCAGTGGCTCAAGATCGTCCAGGCGAACCCCGAGCGGGACCTTGATGTCACCGTCCAGCGAGCCGGCAGCTCCGTGTCGCTGGTGTTGAGACCTGCCGTGCGGCTGTCTGCTCTCGGCGAAGCCGAACGGGATGCCGAGGGCCGGGAGCAGGGCTACATCGGTGCGGCCGTGGCGCTGCCGGACTTGCCGTCCTGGATGAATCGCAGCACTCGCCACAGTCCGGTGGCCGCCGTCCCGCAGGCCCTGCAGGAGACCTGGGACAATTGCGGGTTCGTTCTCGCCTCACTCAAGAAAATGCTGCTGGGACTGATCTCGGTGAAAAATCTCAGCGGGCCTATCACCATTGCGCAGGTGGCGGGCGAAACCGCAAGTATTGGTTTCGAGTACTACATAGGCTTTTTGGCCGTGCTCAGCATCAGCCTCGGTATCTTCAATTTGCTGCCGATCCCCATCCTCGATGGTGGCCACCTGCTTTATTGCGCGATCGAAGTGGTACTGAGGCGTCCAGTACCGCGGCAGGTCCAGGATTGGGGGCTCCAATTGGGCCTGCTACTGGTGGCCAGCTTCATGTTCATCGCTCTCTACAATGACGTCAGCCGGCTTCTTTAGCCGCGCCCTGTCCTGCGTGTTGCAAGGTAAATCCTTTCCATGACACCCAAGTTTTCCAGAACCGTTGCCTCCGTCTGCACCCTGGCCATCATGGGCCTGCCGGCTGCACAGGCGCAGACCATGACCATCGCCGACATCCGGCTCGAGGGCCTGCAGCGCGTGGCCGCCAGCAGTGTGTTCGGACTGCTGCGGGTGAACGTGGGAGATCAGGTCACTCAGGACGATCTGGCCAGCATCATCCGGGACGTGTTCGCCTCCGAATACTTTTCCGACATCCAGGTGCTCACTGAAGACAACGTGCTGATCATCCGGGTGAAGGAAAGGCCGACCATTTCCGAGATCAATGTTGAAGGCAACAAGCTCATTCCGACCGAGGCGCTCATGGAAAACATGGAGAAAGCCGGTCTTGCGGTGGGGCAGGTCTACCAACCGTCCACGCTGGAGGGCATGCAGCTGGCGCTCGAGGAACAGTACGTGTCGCAAGGCATGTATGGGGCCAGTGTCGAACTCGATGTTGACGAGCAGGACCGCAACCGCGTAGCCCTCAATATCAACGTCGACGAGGGAGATGCCTCCAAGATCGTCCACATCAACATCATCGGCAACACGGTATTCGAGGAAGAAGAGTTGCTGGAGCTGTTCGAGCTGAAAACGACGCATCTCACGTCGATGTTCCGCAAGGACGACCGTTATGCCCGCGAGAAGATCAACGGCGACATCGAACGCCTTACGTCCCATTACATGGACCAGGGTTACATCAACTTCCAGGTGTCCTCCACCCAGGTGTCTCTCTCGCCCAACAAGGAAGAGGTGTACATCACCATCAACATCAACGAGGGCGACGTCTATACGGTAGATGAAGTCGAACTGGCCGGGGATCTCGTCAATTCCGAAGAGTTGCTGCGACTGGTAATCCAAGTCAGCCAAGGCCAGGTGTTTTCTCAACAGCTCGTGACCTCGACCTCGGAGTTCATGACGCAGTTGCTGGGTAACCGGGGCTACTTCTTCGCTGAAGTCGAAGGCGTTCCCAACATCAACGAGGAAGACAAGACAGTAGATATCACCTTCTTCGTCGAGCCGGGTGCACGCACCTACGTAAATCGCATCAGTTTCAAAGGCAACACCAACACTGCCGACGACGTGATGCGCCGTGAAATGCGTCAGATGGAGGGTGCGCCTGCCTCAAAAGCCGCGCTTGAGCAATCCAAGGTCCGCATGCAGCGACTCGGGTACTTCAAGACCGTCGAGTACGAGACGACCGAGGTCCCCGGTACGTCGGACCAGATCGACGTCGAGTACACGGTCGAGGAGCAATTGAATGGCCAGATCGGGGGCAGCCTCGGTTACGGTCAGGTCATCGGTCTGCAGCTTTCTGCCAACCTGCAGCAGGTCAACTTCCTCGGTACCGGCAAGACCATCGGCATCAATGCCAACACCTCGGCGTTCAGTACCAACTACAACTTCAGCTACTTCGATCCCTATTACACGATCGATGGTGTGAGCCGCGGCTTCAACATCGGGTTTTCCAAAAGCGATTTCGCCGAACTCAACCTGGCGAGCTACAGCACCAACCAGTTCAACCTCGGCACCACCTACGGATACCAGTTGAGTGAGATCGAAGGGCTTTCGTTCAATATCGGCTACAGCCATACCACGATCGACGAAGGCTTCGGGCCGGTGCAGGAGATCAAGGCCAGTCCGGCCCTGGTGGATGGCGTCACCCAGTATGTGCTGCGTCCCCCGCGCGATGTATCTTCCTACGATCCGGATACCGGCAACATCTTCCCGATTTCCGATGCCGTACTGGCACCGATCACCGGGCTGCCAGCAACGGCGTTCAACACGGCCAAGGGCTTTCTGGATCGTGAAGGCAACCAGTTCGACAACTTCACCCTCAACATCACCTGGAGCAAGTCCACGCTCAACCAGGGCCTGTTCCCCACTGCAGGACAGGCGCAGAGTTTTTCGATGGAAGTGACGGTGCCGGGCAGCGACCTGAGTTATTTCCGGGCCCGCTATTACAACGAGAATTTCTGGCCGATCTTCGGGGAGTGGATCGTCCACAGCAGGCTCGATCTTGGTTATGGCGACGGGTACGGGAATACCGAGCAGTTGCCGTTTTTCCAGCACTTCTATGCCGGTGGTCTGGGCACCATTCGCGGGTTCGAACGCAATACGCTCGGCCCCCGCGCCACCTTTCCGCAGAATTACACGCTGTCCAACACAGCCTTCGTGAAGGACGCCGATGGCAACATCGTGCTCGACTCCACTGGTTTTCCGCAGTTGGACCTCAATTCACCGGTCGCCTATCTGCTGGAGCAGGCAGTTGGCGCCGATGGGGCGCCGATCAAGGATCCCAGTGGTCAGCCGGTCTACAACCAGAAGTTGGCTCGCGATGCCCTGTTTCAGGGTAGGAGCTCACCTTTTGGAGGCAACATCCAGACCACGGGAACGCTGGAGCTGCTGTTCCCGATCCCGTTCATCAAGGATCGCAGCCGGGTGCGCTCCGGCTTCTTCGTCGACGTCGGTAACGTGTTTTCCTCCTACTGTTCGGAGGTGCAGATAGCCAACAACAATTGCGTGGGCTTCGATGTGGGTGAGCTGCGCTACTCCACCGGTTTTTCCGTGGCCTGGCAGTCCGGGGCCTTCGGCATCATGTCCTTCAGCCTTGCCAAAGCATTCAATACCAGTACCATAGACGAGACTGAAGTTTTCCAGTTCAACCTCGGCAACGCCTTCTGATTGCTGCGCAAAAAAATCCCGAAAATATTAATGATCCGACTGTGGAGATCGACCGCCATGATGAATCCGACTGTGTTCCGTAGCCGCGTGCTGCGCCCTTGGCTGGCCGCGCTGGTTCTGGCCACCGGAGGCCAGGTGCTGGCACAGGAAGCCGGTGGCCCACCGCAGAAAGTAGCCGTACTCGACATGGCTCAGGCCCTCTTCAATTCCGACAAGGCGAAGGCCGTCGATCAGGAAGTGCAGGCGCAGACTGCCGAGGACCAGGCCAAGGTGCGCGCGTTGGCCGAGGAGGCCACGGCTCTGCAGGAGAAGTTGCAGAAAGACGCAGCCGTCATGAGCGACGATGACAAGCGCAAGACCGCCGAGCAAATCCAGGAAATCGGCGTGCAGTACAACTTCCTTGTCGAGAAGATTCAGAAGCTCGTGCAGGATCGCCGCCAGCAGTTTCAGGAAACCTACGCACCTAACCTGATTCAGGCCATCACCGAAGTGGTCGAAGCCGAAAATTACGACATCGTCTACCGTTCGGAAGCCGTGCTGCATTACCGCAGCGCCTACGACATCACGGCCAAGGTCACCGAAAAGCTCAACGCCCAGCAATAAGCGCGTTTTCCATGATCGCCAAGCCGCACGCATATACACTGCAGGCTCTGGCGGACAGGCTTGGGCTGGAACTGCGGCTGCGTGCCGGGCGGCCGATGCCGGGCCCGGTGTGCCGCTTGGCTGCCTTGGCCAGCGCAGGCGCAGACGCCCTCAGCTTTTACCATAACCCCCGCTACTGTCAGGACCTGCGTCACTCTCAGGCGGCCGCCGTCATCCTGCATCCACGTCATGAGACCGACTGCCCAACCCACTGTCTGTTGAGTGATCAGCCCTATGTAGCCTTCGCCCGGGCTTCGCAGTTGTTTGCCCGACCAGCGCTGCAGCAGCAGGGAATCCATGCCAGCGCCTCGCTGGACACCGACGTGCAGTTGGCAGCAAACGTCAGCATCGGCGCCCATGCGGTGATAGGGGCCGGCGTTGCGATTGGGGAGGGGGCGGTGATCGGAGCCCATGTCGTGATCGGTGAGGGCAGTACGATCGGTGCGGGGTGTGTGCTGTATCCCAACGTCACGCTCTACCATGATGTGCATCTGGGTGAGCGCTGCATCGTGCATGCCGGGGCCGTTCTCGGTGCTGATGGTTTCGGCTTTGCTACCTCAGGCGGTCGTCATCACAAGATCGCACAGCTCGGCGGGGTCAGGCTCGGCAACGACGTCGAGGTCGGGGCGAGCAGTACCATCGATCGAGGAGCGCTGGACGATACTGTCATCGAGGACGGGGTCAAGATCGATAATCAGGTACAGATTGCCCACAACGTGCGCATCGGTGCGCACTCGGTGATTTGCGGATGCAGCGCCATTGCCGGTAGCTCCGTCATAGGAAAAAACTGTACCATTGCCGGCGCCGTCGGGGTCATCAACCACATCACGATCTGCGACGGCGTGACCGTGACTGCCATGTCGCTGGTAAGCCAGAACATCGACAAACCCGGCATCTATTCTTCGGGTACCGGGCTCGACGTGTCGGGTAACTGGCGCCGCAACATCGTGCGTTTCCGCCAGTTGGATGACATGGCGAGACGCCTCACCCGACTCGAACATCAAGCGGTGTCCGGCCAGGAAGACCCCGAATGACGATCCAGGAAAGCACCATGATGCACATCGAACAAATCAAGGCCTATCTGCCGCAGCGCTACCCCTTCCTTCTGGTGGATCGTGTGGTCGAGATCGAGATGGGCAAGCGCATCAAGGCCTACAAGAACGTCACCACCAATGAGGAGTTTTTCCAGGGGCATTTTCCGCACAAGCCAATCATGCCGGGTGTTCTCATCATCGAGGCACTGGCGCAGGCAGCAGGGGTGCTCGGGTTCAAGAGTCAGGAGAAGCTGCCGCGCGACGGGTACCTGTACTACTTCGTGGGCGCTGATGATGTCCGCCTGAAGCGTCCGGTAGTGCCCGGCGATCAATTAGTGCTCGAGGCAGAGCTGATGCTTGTCAAGCGTGGCATCTACAAGTTTGCCTGTCGTGCCTCGGTGGATGGCGAGCTTGCCTGTGAGGCCACCATCCTCTGCGCGGAGCGCAAGGAATAGAATTGAGCTCGACGGCCTGCAGCCATTCACGAGAAGGGGAACCTGATGATTTCGCCCGCCGCGCTTGTCGATCCTTCTGCCTGCATTGGCAACAACGTCCGGATCGGGCCGTGGAGTGTGATTGGTGCAGGCGTTGAAATCGGTGACGACTGCGAAATCGCCTCCCACGTGGTCCTCAAGGGACCGACACGGATCGGCAAACGCAACCGCATCTTCCAGTTCGCCTCGGTCGGAGAAGATCCGTCCGACAAGAAGTTCCACGGCGAGGTGACCTGGCTCGAGGTCGGCGACGACAACATCATCCGGGAAGGCGCCACCATCCACCGCGGGACCGGTTTCGGCGGTGGCGTCACCCGCATCGGATCGTCCAACCTGTTCATGCCCTACACGCACGTGGCGCATGACTGCATCGTTGGCGACCACACCATCTTTTCCAACAACGCCGCCATCAGTGGTCATGTGGTGGTGGAGGATTGGGCCATCCTTGGCGGCTATGCCGGGGTCTACCAGTTCCTGAGGATCGGCGCACACAGCTTCATCGGTGCCCAGACCCACGTGAACATGGATGTGCCCGCCTACATCATCGTCAACGGCAATCCCCCCGAGGCCAAGGGCATCAACGTCACGGGGCTGGAGCGCCGGGGCTTTTCCAAGGAGGCCATCTCCACCCTGCGCAAGGGCTTCAAGATCCTCTACCGGCATGGCAATACGCTGGAGGAGGCCCTTGCGGAACTCGAGACGCTGACGTCGGTTGCTCCGGAGATCAGTGTGCTTATCGCCTCGGTGCGCGCTTCCACCAAGGGCATACTGCGCTGAGTGGCGGCCGTGCGTATCGGCATACTGGCGGGTGAAAGTTCCGGTGACATTCTCGGTGCCGGTCTGATGCAGGCGCTGCGCGAGCAGGTCGCCGCTGTGCGCTTCGAGGGTATCGGTGGGCCACTGATGGAGGCCCAGGGCCTGAGGTCCGAGGTGCCGATGGAACGTCTCTCCGTCATGGGTCTGGTGGAGCCCCTGCGGCGGCTGCCGGAACTGCTTGGGATCCGCCGGCGTCTCGTGGAGCACTTTCTGGCGAACCCCCCCGATGTATTCATTGGCATCGATTCCCCGGACTTCACGCTCGGCGTAGAGGAGCGACTGCGGGCGCGGGGCATCAAGACGGTCCACTACGTGAGTCCTTCGGTCTGGGCCTGGCGGCAGGGGCGCATTCGCAAAATCGTTCGAGCGGTCGATCTCATGCTGACCCTGTTTCCCTTCGAAGCCGCGTTCTATCGCCAGTACCCCCTGCGGGTGGAGTGTGTCGGGCACCCGCTGGCCGATCTGATCCCCTTGCAGCCCGACAGACCGGCAGCACGCGCAGCACTCGGACTGCCCCCGCAGGCCAAGGTGCTCGCCGTGTTGCCGGGCAGCCGTCTGGGCGAAGTGCAGCGTCTGGCGAGTATCTTCCTTGCCGGGGCAGCACGGCTGCTGCAACGACAGCCGGACCTCGTCATCCTGCTGCCTTGTGCGACAGCGGCCGGGCAGCGCCTGGTGCAGGGTCTGCCCGAAGCGCATACGCTCCTGGCCACGGGGCAACTGCGGATTTCACTCGGGGATTCCCGCGAGGTCATGACCGCAGCCGATGCCGTGTTGCTGGCCTCCGGTACGGCGGCGCTGGAGGCCCTGCTGCTCAAGCTGCCAATGCTGGTCTGCTACCGGATGGCACCTCTGTCCTATGCCATCATCTCGCGACTATTGAAAGTACCGTTTTTCTCGCTGCCGAACCTGCTGGCGGGCGACGCACTCGTCGAGGAGCTGGTACAGCAGCAGGTGCAGGCGACTGTACTGGCCGACAAGCTACAGGCTCTGCTGGCCGGCGGGGCCAGCGAAGCGCTGCAGCAACGCTATCTGGCCCTGCATCAAGCGCTGCGCCGCGATGCCAGCCACCGTGCCGCCGCTGCAGTCCTGAGTCTGGTATGACACCGGCGCCACCCTGCTTCACCCTTGAAGACGGTTTGGGTCGGTTAATCGCTGGTGTGGACGAGGCCGGACGTGGACCACTCGCTGGCAGCGTGGTGGCAGCCGCCGTGGTGCTCGACCCCGAGCGGCCGATTGCGGGACTGGCCGACTCCAAGCGTCTTTCCGAACAGCAGCGCGAGGCGCTTTATCCCGTCATCGTCGCCGAGGCGCTAGCCTATGCCGTGGCGCAGGCATCGGTCGACGAGATTGACCGGCTTAACATTCTGCAGGCTACGCTGCTCGCCATGACACGGGCAGTCGCCGCCTTGCCGCTGCAGCCGGACTTCATCTACGTCGATGGCAACCGCTGCCCAGCCTGGCGCTATCGCAGTCAGGCCGTTGTGAAGGGCGACAGTCGGGTGGCCTCCGTCGCGGCGGCCTCCATCCTCGCCAAAGTGACACGGGACCGCGAACTTGTTCTGCTGCATTCGCAGTACCCCGGCTATGGCTTTGCCCAGCACAAAGGCTACCCCACCGAGTTGCATCTGCAGGCACTGCGGGCCCTCGGCCCGAGTCCCGCGCATCGTCGCAGCTTTGCCCCGGTCGCGGCCGTCTTGCAGCAGGACCCGGCCGGGGGGTAACGTGCCTGTCCGGCGCTACTCCCCCGCAGTCCACCATGAGCACTTCCCCCGCGTTCGTCCATCTCCGCGTCCACTCCGAGTACTCGATCCTCGATAGCCTCGTCCGGATCAAGCCGCTGGTGGCTGCCGTGGTAGAGCAGGGGATGCCGGCGGTGGCTTTGACGGACCACGCCAATTTCTTTGGGCTCATCAAGTTTTACACGACTGCCAACAGCAAGGGCCTGAAACCGATCTGTGGTTGCGATCTCGTGATCGCCGAAGACGACGATCCCGAGCAAACCTCCTTGCTGGTTCTGCTGGCACGCTCGCTACAGGGGTACCGTAATCTGGTCTTGCTGGTTTCGCGCGCCTACCGGGAGGGGCAGCAGCGCGGGGACATCCTGGTACGCCGCAGCTGGCTCGAAGGTCATACCGAAGGACTGATTGCCTTGTCGGCGGCCGGACGCGGCGATGTCGGCAAGGCCTTGCTCGCCAACGATCTCCCGCTGGCGAGGCAACTGCTCACCTCGTGGCAGCAGCAGTTTCCCGGTGCCTACTATCTCGAACTGCAGCGGACCGGTCGCGCGGGTGACGTCGAACATGTCCAGCGCGCGGTGCAGCTGGCGCTGGAAACGTCGACGCCGGTGGTAGCCACCAACGACGTGCGCTTTCTGCACAAGGAAGACTTCGAGGCGCACGAGGTCAGGGTCTGCATCAACGATCGCCGCACCCTCGACGATCCGCGCCGGCCGCGACTGTATTCCGAGCAGCAATACCTGCGCAGCCCAGCGGAAATGGCCGCGCTGTTTGCCGACTTGCCAGAGGCTCTGGAGAACTCGGTCGAAATCGCCCGGCGCTGCACTCTGGAGCTGGAGCTTGGCAAGGTGTTCCTGCCGAGTTATCCGATTCCGGCTGGACTGACGGTGACCGAGTACTTCCGGCAACTCTGCAGTGACGGCCTCGACGCGCGCCTGCGCAGCCTGGTTGACCCGGCCAGCAGCGAGTTTGCCGCGAAGCGTACCGAGTACCAGCAACGGCTGGAGTTCGAGCTCGGCATCATCAACCAGATGGGTTTTGCCGGCTATTTCCTGATCGTCATGGAGTTCATCCAGTGGTCCCGCGACAATCGGATTCCGGTGGGGCCGGGGCGCGGCTCCGGCGCAGGCTCGCTGGTGGCCTATTCCCTGCGCATCACCGACCTCGATCCCATCGCCTACGATCTGCTGTTCGAACGCTTCCTGAACCCCGAACGCGTGTCCATGCCGGATTTTGACGTCGACTTCTGCATGGATGGGCGCGATCGTGTGATCGAGCACGTCGCCGAGCGCTACGGGCACGACGCCGTTTCCCAGATCATCACCTTCGGCACCATGGCTGCCAAGGCCGTGGTGCGCGATGTGGCGCGGGTGCAGGGCAAGCCCTACTCGCTGGCCGACAAGTTGTCGAAGCTCATCCCGTTCGAAGTGGGAATGACCCTCGAAAAAGCCCGCAAGGACGAGCCGGCCCTGGTCGAGTTCCTGGCTGCCGACGAAGAGGCGCAGGAAATCATGGAGATGGCCGAGCGCCTCGAGGGCCTCGTGCGCAATGTCGGCAAGCACGCCGGGGGCGTGGTGATTGCTCCGGGCAAACTGACCGACTTCACGCCACTGTACTGCGAAGAGGGGGGTGGCAATCTCGTTTCCCAGTTCGACAAGAATGATGTCGAGACCGTCGGGCTCGTGAAGTTCGACTTCCTGGGACTGCGAACGCTGACGATCATCGACTGGGCCCTCAAGATGATCGCGGAGGCCTTTCCAGGCCAGCCGGCCATCGACATCACCCGGCTGCCACTCGACGATCCAAAGGTCTATGCCCTGCTTGAGAAGGGTGAGTCCTCGGCAGTGTTCCAGCTGGAATCGCGCGGCATGAAGGACCTCATGAAGCGGCTGCGCCCCAGCAACTTCGAAGACATCATCGCCCTCGTGGCGCTGTTCCGCCCCGGGCCGCTCGGCTCCGGCATGGTGGACGACTTCATCGATCGCAAGCATGGCCGCAAGCAGGTCACCTTTCCGCATCCTGACCTCGCGTCCGTGCTTCAGAACACCTACGGCGTCATTCTGTACCAGGAACAGGTCATGCAGATTGCGCAGGTACTGGCTGGCTACACGCTTGGCGGTGCCGACATGCTGCGGCGCGCCATGGGCAAGAAGAAGCCGGAAGAAATGGCCAAGCAGCGCTCGGTATTCCTGCAGGGAACCACCGAGCGCCGGATCGATCCCGACACGGCCGGCGCCATTTTCGACCTGATGGAGAAGTTCGCCGAGTACGGCTTCAACAAGTCGCACTCCGCTGCCTACGCGTTGGTTTCATACCAGACGGCCTGGCTGAAATGTTTTTACCCGGCCCACTTCATGGCGGCGGTATTGACGGCCGACATGCAGCACACGGACAAGATCGTGGCCATGGTCGAAGAGTGCAGGCGCATGGGACTGACTGTGCTGAAGCCCGATGTCAACAGCGGACGTTTCGGCTTCACGGTCAACAGCGCCGGGCAGATCGTCTATGGCCTCGGCGCCATCAAGGGTCTGGGTGAAGGGCCCATCCACAATCTGCTGGAGGAGCGTCTGTGTAAGGGAAACTTTCGTCACCTGTTCGATTTCTGCCAGCGAGTGGATCCTGGCCTGGTCAACAAGCGCGCCATCGAAGCACTGATTCGCGCCGGTGCTTGCGACGATTTCGGGGCTGATCGTGCCGTCCTGCTCGCCAGTCTCGCCGAAGCGGTGCAGACCGCAGAGCAGAACAGCCAACGACAGCAGAGTGGTGTCGGCGATCTGTTCGGTGAGCTGATCACCCCGGTGCCGAGCGGCGATGTCTATGCCAATTTCCGTCACATCCGTCCGTGGAGCGACCAGCGCCGCTTGCAGGAAGAGAAAGACACGCTCGGGCTTTACCTGTCCGGACATCCGATCTCTGCCTACCTGCCGGAGTTGAGCCGCTTCATTCGTGCCAGCATCAGTAACTTGAAGGCAGAGAAGGGTGTTCAGCTGCTGGCCGGGCTCGTTCACGAGGTACGGCAGATCAAGAGCAAGCGCGGCGACGCCATGGCGGTGGTCATGCTGGACGACCGGACTGCGCGCATCGAAGTGACCCTGTTCGCCGAGGCGTACCAGCAGTACCGCGAGCTGCTGCAGGTCGATCAGGTGGTCGTCATCGAAGGTTCTGTGGCGCTGGATGATTTCAACGGCAGCAGCAAATTGAAGGTGACTGCCCGGCGTGTACTGACTCTCGAAGCCGCCCGACTCGAGTTCGCCCGTGGCCTGAGCGTTTCCTTGCAAGCCCCCCATTTGCAGGTAGAATCGGCCGCCGTTTTGGAGGGCTTGCTGGCGGGTTTTCGACTGGCCCCTTCGGCGAGCGCAGGGTGCAGCGTGCAGATCCATGTCGAAAAGCCCGGCGTCAAGGGGGCGCTCGCCCTCGGTACCGGCTGGCGCGTAATCCCAAGCGATGAACTGCTGTACAAGCTGCGGGAGCGCTTCGGCAGCAGTAGCGTGGCCTTGCTGTATCAGTCCGGAAGTGCTGGTGCTGCCTTCGATCATCAATGAAACAGATTCATTACAGCCGCAGTGAGTGCTATGAACCCTGATTACCTGGATTTTGAACAGCCGATCGCAGACCTCGAGTTCAAGATCAACGAGCTTCGCCTGGTAGGCTCCGACAACAAGCTTAACATCGGTGAGGAAATCAACAAGCTGCAGGAAAAGAGCCGCAAGCTGACCGAAAAGATCTTCAGTTCCCTGACCCCGTGGCAGGTGTCGCAGTTGGCCCGTCACCCGCTACGGCCGCAGACCGAGGATTACCTGCGCTATGTATTCGACGACTTTGACGAGTTACACGGTGACCGGTTGTATGGCGATGACGCCGCCTTGATCGGTGGTGTCGCCTATCTCGACCAGCGGCCCGTTATGCTGATCGGGCACCAGAAGGGTCGTAGCACCGCAGAAAAAATACGCCGCAACTTCGGCATGCCAAAGCCTGAGGGTTACCGTAAGGCGCGGCGGCTGATGTTGCTGGCTGAGCGTTATCGCATGCCGGTCCTCACCTTGATCGACACCTTGGGTGCGTACCCTGGTGTTGACTCGGAAGCCCGTGGCATCAATGAAGCAATTGCCGAGAATCTGGCCGTGATGTCGCGGCTGCGCACCCCGATCATCGCCACCGTCACGGGCGAGGGCAATTCTGGTGGCGCGATCGCCATCGGCGTCTGCGACCATCTCAATATGCTGCAGTATGCCGCTTACTACGTCATTTCACCGGAGGGTTGTGCCACCATCCTCTGGAAGTCTTCGGAGCACAAAGCCGCCGCTGCCGAGGCCATGGGGGTCACTTCCACCCGGCTCGAGGAACTGGGCATCGTCGATCAGACCATTGCGGAGCCGCTCGGTGGCGCCCACCGCGACATGAAGGGTATGGCAGACCGCCTCAAGACCGAATTGGTCAAGCAGGCCGATCGCTTCAGCCGCATGCCGGTCGATGAGTTGCTCGAACGCCGCTATCGGCGCCTGATGAGCCATGGCGCGCCACGCGCCCGCTGAGGTTGTCGCCCTCTGGCAGCGGGTGACCCGCCAGTGTCCTGCGCTGCGTTCGGTCTCTTCCCTTGCGCTAGGGTTCAGCGGCGGTCTTGATTCCACCGTGCTTCTGCACCTGTTGTGCTGCTGGCGTGATGCTGGCCTGCTGACGGCAGAGATGCGGGTCCTGCACATCCACCATGGACTGCAGTCGGCTGCCGATGACTGGCTGCAGCACTGCCAGCGGCAGTGCCAGCGCTGGCAGGTGCCCCTCAGCGTTCGACGGGTACAGGTCGCCAACACGGCGGGACGCGGTCTCGAGGAGGCGGCGCGTGCCGCGCGCTACGAGGCTTTCCTGCAACTGCTCGCCCGCGACGAAAGCCTCTTGCTCGCTCACCATGCCGATGACCAGGCTGAAACTGTGCTTCTGCATCTGCTGCGGGGCAGCGGCGTTCTGGGCCTCGCGGCCATGCCCGTCCACCGGGACTTGGACGGACACCCGCTGCTGCGTCCCCTGCTGTCCTTCAGCCGCCAGGAACTGCTCGACTACGCCTGTAGCCATGGACTGCAATGGGTCGAAGACCAGAGCAATGGCGACCAGCGTCATGACCGTAACTTTCTGCGGCACGACATCCTGCCCCGTCTCGCCGCGCGCTGGCCCGCGGCGGTCAGCAGTCTTGGCAGATCCGCCGTGCTGGCCGCCGAAGCCGCGGAGGTGCTGGACGCACTGGCCGAGAAGCTCGTGGGCGACGCTGACGGAGCGAGCGCCAATCGACTGCCCTTGGCAGTGATTGCCGCGCAGCCGCACGCGCAGGCGCGGCTGCTGCTGCGGACGTGGCTGCGTAGGCAGGCCCTCTCCTTCAGGGCGCCTGCGCCGACTTTCCAAGAGGTAGAGCGCTGCTGGCAGGAACTCGTCGCCGGTGCCTCCGGGGGGTATCGCAAGCTGGTGCTCGCCGGCGGCAGGTTGCACCTGCATGCCTACCGAGACGCCCTTACGCTGCTGCCACCGCTGCCGCCGCTGGCCGCGGAACTCCTCTGGCACCCGCAAGAGCCGCTGACCCTGCCGGCGCCGCTCGGGTCCCTCCACTGGGACAGTGCTGATCCAGCGCCGGCCACGCTGACCGTGCGGTTCGGTGTCGAGGGACTGCGGGTACCCAAGCGGGACGGGCATCGCCAGAGCCTGTCGCAATTCTGGCAGCAGCAGGGCGTGCCGCCCTGGTTGCGCGGCTGTGTACCGTTCGTCTTTTGCGCCGGAGAACTGGCGGCGATCGGGGAATGGCCGCTGTCGCCGCCAGATAGCAGTTCGCACGGCAATTGCAAGGTTCTCCTGCGTTGGCAGCGCTCACATTTGCTTTGCGGATGGTGAGGCCATCTGCTAGCCTGACGGCCCATCACGAACCTTGCCTCGTCTGATGGGCAGACACCGGATTGGCCGTGTTTATGGCAGTGGTTGCCAGCGGTCATAAGGTCGTCCAGGGTTGTAGCAGCAGGCTGTCAATGACGAATTACATTTTCATCACAGGTGGTGTCGTGTCCTCGCTGGGCAAGGGCATCACCTCTGCCTCCCTCGCCGCCATTCTCGAGGCGCGCGGTCTCAAAGTGACGATGCTGAAGCTGGATCCCTATATCAATGTGGATCCGGGCACCATGAGTCCCTTTCAGCACGGCGAGGTCTACGTGACCGAAGATGGGGGGGAAACCGACCTCGATCTTGGCCACTATGAGCGCTTCATCCGCACCACGATGTCTAAGCGCAACAACTTCACGGCGGGCAAGATCTACGAGGAAGTGATCAAGAAGGAGCGGCGAGGCGACTATCTGGGCGCCACCATCCAGGTCATCCCGCACATCACCGACGAAATCAAGTCGCGCATCATCGAAGGAGGCTCCGGAGCCGATGTGGCGCTGGTCGAAATCGGTGGTACGGTCGGTGACATCGAATCCCAGCCCTTCCTCGAAGCCGTGCGGCAGATGAAGGTCGAGCTTGGCTCCAATCGCGCGCTGTTCCTCCACCTCACCCTGGTGCCCTACATCGCTACGGCGGGTGAAACCAAGACCAAGCCGACCCAGCATTCGGTACGCGACCTGCGCTCCATCGGCATCCAGCCGGACATCCTGGTCTGTCGCTCCGACCATGAGATTCCGGAATCCTCGCTGCGCAAGATTTCCCTGTTCACCAACGTGCAGCCGGAGGCCGTGGTCAGCCTGCCCGATACGGCCACGATCTACTCGGCCCCCCTGCTGCTGCACGCCACCGGGCTCGATGAGGTCATCGTCAAGCGCTTCGGGCTGCAGTGCAAGCCGGCGGATCTTGGCGAGTGGCAGCGTGTGGTCGATGCCGTGCTGAAGCCGGAATCCGAAGTCACGGTGGCGATGGTGGGCAAGTACATGGAGCTACTGGACGCCTACAAGTCGCTGATCGAGGCGATGAAACACGCGGGCATCCAGACACGGACGCGGGTCAAGATCCGCTACATCGACTCGTCTTCCATCGAGACCGACGGCACGGCGGTGCTGGAGGGTGTCGATGCCATCGTGGTGCCGGGAGGTTTCGGCGAGCGTGGCATCAACGGCATGATCCAGACAGCGGAATATGCCCGCGTCAACCGCATACCCTATCTCGGTATCTGCCTGGGTCTGCACATCGCCGTCATCGAGTTTGCCCGCAACGTACTGGGTCTCAAGCAGGCACACAGCACCGAGTTCGACCGTCGCACCCCCGACCCCGTCATCGCATTGATCACGGAGTGGACCAATGCCAGCGGAGGCATCGAAACCCGTACCGAGAGTTCTGATCTGGGCGGTACCATGCGGCTTGGCGGGCAGCAGTGCCAGCTGCTGCCGGATTCCCTCGTCAAGCAGTGTTACCAGAAGGACGTCATCATCGAACGGCACCGGCACCGCTACGAGTTGAACAACAACTACATCGAGCCCCTCGAAAAGCACGGCATGCGCATAACCGGCAAGTCTGTCGATGGTGCCCTGATGGAAGTCATCGAGATCCCGGATCATCCGTGGTTTCTGGCCTGTCAGTTCCACCCGGAGTTCACCTCGACGCCGCGTGGCGGCCATCCGCTGTTCACCGGCTTCGTCAAGGCCGCTATCGCGCAGCATGCCGTGAAGTCCGGGCAGGTCCTGTCCTGATGACGGTTTCTGCGCCAGCGGAGCCGTTGGTCTCCCGCACGCTGGGTCTTGGTTCGCTGCGCTTCGGCAATTCCCTGCCCCTGATCGTCGTCGGTGGCATGAATGTACTCGAGTCCGAGGACCTGGCACTGGAAGTAGCCAGCGAGTTCCAGCGGGTCTGCGGCAAGCTCGGTCTGGGCTACGTGTTCAAGGCTTCCTTCGACAAGGCCAACCGCTCCTCCATTCACTCGTTTCGCGGGCCGGGTCTGCAGCAGGGTCTGCGCATCCTGGCCCGCATCAGGGACGACTTGGGTGTGCCCCTGCTTACCGACATCCATGAGCCCGGCCAAGCCGAGCCGGTGGCCGAAGTCGTGGACATTCTGCAGTTGCCGGCTTTCCTGTCCCGGCAGACCGATCTCGTGCTGGCCATGGCGCGCACCAAGGCCATGATCAACATCAAGAAGGCGCAATTTCTCGCCCCGCGTGAGATGAGCCACATCCTTCGCAAGTTCGAGGAAGGCGGCAACGACCGGCTGCTACTCTGCGAGCGGGGCTCCAGTTTTGGTTACAACAACCTGGTGGTCGACATGCTGGGTTTCCCCATCATGAAGTCCTTCGGCTATCCCTTGCTGTTCGACGTCACGCACGCCCTGCAGATGCCCGGTGGCCGCAGTGACAGCGCCGACGGTCGGCGGCGGGATGTGCTGACCTTGGCCAAGGCCGGCGTCAGCCAAGGCATCGCCGGTTTGTTCCTGGAGGCCCATCCGGATCCGGAGCGCGCCAAATGTGACGGACCCTGTGCCCTGCCGCTGGGCGTACTGGAGCCGTTTCTCGGCCAGTTGCAGGCACTCGACACGCTCATCAAGGGTCAGCCCGAACTGACCATCCGCTAGCGTTGGACCTGGTTTTCGTCATCGAAGAGGTTTTTGCCATGACTTACGTTTCCGACCACGCCACCCGCGATACCCGCATCAGTCGGATCGTGGCCCGTGAAGTGCTCGACTCGCGCGGTAACCCGACCGTGCAGGCCGATGTCGTCCTCGCCGGTGGCGCCAAGGGATCGGCCTGTGCGCCATCCGGTGCCTCCACCGGCTCTCGCGAGGCGTTGGAACTGCGCGACAAGGATCCGTCCCGCTACCTTGGCAAAGGGGTGCTGAAGGCGGTGGCAGCGGTCAATCAGGACATCGCCGCCGCGCTGGTGGGCAAGGACGCCATGCAGCAGGCCGAACTCGACGACAGCATGATTCGCCTCGATGGCACCGAGAACAAGGCGCGCTTCGGGGCCAATGCCATCTTGGCGGTGTCCCTCGCTGCAGCACGCGCCGCCGCCGCTGCTGCGGGGGTGCCACTGTATGCGCATTTGGCCGGTCTGAATGGCAGTGCCGGCCAGTACTCGATGCCGGTGCCCATGATGAACATCATCAACGGGGGTGAACACGCAGACAACAACGTCGACATCCAGGAGTTCATGGTGCAGCCGGTGGGCGCCCCGAATTTTCGCGAGGCACTGCGCTACGGGGCGGAGATCTTCCATGCCCTCAAGGCCGTGCTGAAAAAGCAGGGCCTCAACACGGCGGTTGGTGACGAAGGGGGCTTTGCGCCCAACTTACCTTCGAATGCAGCAGCACTCGACGCCATCCTGGAGGCCATTGCCAAGGCCGGCTTCCGCGCTGGCAGTGATGTGTGCCTGGCCCTCGACTGTGCTGCATCGGAGTTCCATGAAGACGGTCAGTACGTCCTGGCCGGCGAGGGGAAGCGGTTTTCCAGCGAGCAGTTTGCCGACTATCTGGCCAGCCTTTGCCGCCAGTACCCCATCCTCTCCATCGAAGATGGCATGCACGAGAGCGACTGGGAGGGATGGCGGGTGCTGACGCAGGTGCTCGGCAACAAGGTGCAGCTGGTCGGTGACGATCTGTTCGTCACCAACACCGGCATCCTCGCGCGCGGCATCGAGGCCGGAATCGCCAACAGCATCCTCATCAAGTTCAACCAGATTGGCACGCTCACCGAAACGCTGGCCGCCATTCGCATGGCGCGCGCTGCCGGCTACACCGCGGTGATTTCCCATCGCTCCGGTGAAACGGAAGACACCACGCTGGCCGATCTCGCGGTCGGGACCGCGGCCGGGCAGATCAAGACCGGCTCCCTGTGCCGCAGCGACCGGGTAGCCAAGTACAACCGGCTGCTGGTGATCGAAGAGGAATTGCTCGGCAGCGCGCCCTACCGCGGCCGGGCGGAGTTCCGCCGCTGAGCGACTGGCCATGAAGTTCATTCTCGCCGCTTTGCTGGTCCTGCTCGTGCTGCTGCAACTGCGGTTGTGGCAGGGCGAGGGCAGTCTGTCCGATATCCAGCGTCTGGAGGGCGAAATCGCCGCCCAGACCGCCATCAATGCCGGGCTGGCGGCGCGTAACGAGGGCTTGAAGCAGGAAGTCGGGGACCTCAAGAACGGCCTCGATTCGATCGAAGAGCGGGCTCGCAGCCAAATGGGGCTCATCAAGCAGGGGGAGACCTATTTTCTGGTGGTCGACAAAGAGGCTACGGCGCCGGCAGCGGTGGTCGAGCCAACTCCTTCACCATGAAGCAGGCGGGAGCATACCCTTGCCGAATGCGCTGATGCCCAGCCGCTGCCATCTCCTGTTGCCGGCCGCCGGCAGCGGCCGTCGCATGGCGGCGGAGCGGCCCAAGCAATACCTGAGCGTCGCTGGCAAGACCTTGCTGCAGCACACGCTGGAGCGGCTGGCGCTGTTGCCGCTGGCTGAGCAAATCACTCTGGTCCTGGCAGCCGGGGATCCCTGGTGGCCCGAGGTGGCGGCTGGTCTGCCGGTGGCTCTGCGTCGACGACTGCAGTGCGTGGACGGTGGAGCTGAGCGCTCCGCGTCGGTGTTGCTGGGCCTTGAGGCGCTGCAGCCGGACGCGCAAGCGGCAGACTTTGTGCTGGTACACGATGCCGTGCGGCCCTGTGTCGCCCTCGAGGATATCCGGCGGCTCATGGAGATGCTCGAGCACGAGCCGGCCGGGGGCTTGCTGGCCAGCCCGCTGCGCGACACGCTCAAGTGCGTCGACCCCTCTGGCTACGTGGCGTCTACGGCGGACAGGCGAGGGTTGTGGAGCGCGGCGACGCCCCAGATGTTTCGCTATGGGGTGTTGCTCGAGGCGCTGCGCGCGGCACAGCGCGCCGGCGTCATGGTGACCGACGAGGCGCAGGCCGTGGAGCAACTCGGTCACCCGGTGCGGGTGGTGGCCGGGCGCGCCGACAACATCAAAGTGACCTTCCCGGAAGACCTGCCGCTGGTCGAGCGGCTTTTGCAGGGAGGGGCCGATGCAACTGCGAATTGGTAACGGCTATGACGTCCACCGCTTCGCCAACGCGGCGATGGACGGTGCTTTCATCACCATCGGTGGCGTGCAGATTCCCCATAGCCATGTCTTGCTGGCCCACTCCGACGGCGACGTCTTGACCCACGCCTTGTGCGATGCATTGCTCGGTGCGCTGGCCCTGGGGGACATTGGCCAGCACTTCCCCGACAGCGATCCTCGCTACCGCGGCATCAGCAGTCTCCGCTTGCTGCAGCATGTGCTGGCGCTGCCAGCGCTGGCGGCCTGGCAGCTGGTCAATGCCGATCTGACTCTGGTGGCCGAGGCGCCGCGCTTCGCCCCCCATGTCGTGGCCATCCGCGCAGCACTGGCGCAGGTGCTCCGAACGGAGCCCGAGCGGATCAGCGTGAAGGCGACCACGACCGAGCGGCTCGGCTTCGAGGGTCGCCGTGAGGGGATCGCGTGCCTGGCCGTGGTGCTGCTTCAAGCGAGGGATCTGCCATGAGTCTGCTGCTGTCCAACGACGATGGCGTCCATGCTCCGGGACTGCAGGCGCTCGCTAATGCCCTGCGTGATGCCGGCCAGCAAGCGCTGTGGACGGTGGCCCCGGACCGTGACCGCTCCGGCGTCAGCAACTGCCTGACCCTCGATCGGCCTCTGCAGGTCATCGAACTGGGTGACCGGCGCTATGCCGTGGACGGTACGCCCACCGATTGCATCCACCTTGGTACAGCCGGCATCTTCATGCCGGTGCCCGACCGCGTGGTGTCGGGTATCAATTTCGGCGCTAATCTTGGCGATGACGTGCTGTACTCCGGTACGGTGGCGGCGGCCATGGAGGGCCGGTTTCTTGCGCAACCGGCGTTGGCGCTGTCGCTGGTGGTCACCGAAGCGGGGGCGGCAAGCGTGGAACGTTTCGCGGCGGCCGCTCGCATCGCGGTCTGGCTTTTGCAGGAGATCGCCGAACTCGCCCTGCCGCCGCGTACGGTGCTCAATATCAATGTGCCCGATCGTCCGCTGGCAGCCGTCAAGGGTCTGCGGCTGACCACACTGGGCCAGCGTCTCAAGGGCGAAAATCCGATCAGCACGCTCAACCCCCGCGGCAAGACGCTCTACTGGATCGGGCGGGCCGGTGGCCCGGTGTCGCGGCCTCCGGGGTCGGATTTCCACGCGGTGGAGGAGGGCTATGTATCGGTGACGCCCTTGCATGCCGACATGGCGCACCACGGCGCGCTGGCTGCTTGGCGGCAGCCATTCGGCGTGCTGCAGGCCGGTTTCGACCACTGGCTGGCCGGCTGAGTCCATGAGTTCCCGCGACCTGCAAGGCATCGGCATGACGTCGCTGCGCACCCGCGAGCGCATGGTCCAGCGCCTTGGCGATCTTGGCATCAGCAACCTGCGCGTACTGGAGGCCTTGTTGCATGTCCCCCGGCATTTATTCGTGGAGGAAGCCTTTGCGCATCGTGCCTACGAAGATGCCGCGCTGCCCATTGCCTTCAATCAAACCATTTCCCAGCCTTGGATCGTTGCCCGCATGACGGAAGTACTGGTAAGCGCCCTGCCGGAGGGGACGGCCAAGGTACTCGAAATCGGTACCGGCTGCGGGTACCAGACCGCCATCCTGGCGCGTCTGTTTGCCCACGTTTACAGCATCGAGCGCATCGCCCCCCTGCTGGACAGGACCCAGACCCGGCTGCGCGGCCTGGGCGTCCACAACCTCACGCTCAAATGCGCCGACGGCAGCTTTGGCTGGTCGCGCCATGCTCCCTTTGACGGCATTCTCATCACGGCAGCCGCCCCCGCGCTGCCGGCGGCGCTTGGGCGCCAACTGGCCGAGGGTGGTGTGCTGGTCCTGCCGGAAGGCGGGCAGCAGCAGACCCTGAAGGTCTACCGGAAGCGAGGAGAGCGCCTCGAAGTGCAGGAACTCGAACCCGTCCGCTTCGTACCCTTGCTCGCGGGGGTCGAGCGCTGAACTTCGCAGAGCGCGTTTGCCGAGGTAATTTCAACGTTAAATCAAGCAGTTCCACCACTTGCATCGGCAAATTGTTTTTGACAGTGCCCCAGCGTCTCTCTATGATGCGCGCCCATGTCGTCGGGGCCATTTCCAGAGCGGGTAGAGGCGAACAAACTGTTCGCGCGTCATGGCCGGGTCCTCGCGACCCTGCCTCTGCAGCGGCTTACGCGCCTGCTGCCCCTGCTGGCCAGTGAGGTGGGCAGTCTCGATGTGGACCTGCAGTTCGGTATCGCCGAAGACGGCATCAAGGTGCTTGAGGGCAGTATCGCAGGCCACATCGATCTCGTGTGCCAGCGCTGTCTGGGCCCGCTGCCTTTCAAGGTAGACTGCCGCATGGCCCTGCAGGTGTTCGACACCCGCGCCGACATGGCGCGGCGTCTGCCGGCAGGAGAGGCCGATAGCCTGGAGCGTGATGTGCTGGTGCTTGACGAGTCCGCCGAGACAGAGTCGGACGTGTCCGACCGCAGCGAACTCGATCTGTTGGCGCTGGTCGAAGATGACGTGCTGCTGAGCCTGCCGCTGGCGGCCATGCACGAGGACGAGAATTGCAGTGAAGCGTTGCAGCGCCTGCGCAAGGACAGCGACGCTGCAGAGCGCAGGGCACTGGCAGAGCAGGAGAGTCCGTTTGCTGTGCTGGCGCAGTGGAAGAAGCAAACCGAGTGATTTTTGGCTGATTTTCGTAGGGAGTTCGTACCATGGCCGTTCAACAGAACCGCAAAACCCGTTCCAAGCGTGACATGCGCCGTTCGCATGATGCGCTCACGGCGTCGACCGTCTCCACCGACCGCGAAACCGGTGAACGTCATCGTCGTCATCACATGACCGCCGATGGCTACTATCGTGGTCGTCAGGTCGTGCAGGTCAACAAGGACTGAACTTCAATACGGTGCAGCGCTACTGGCGCTGCACGGTATGGATGCAGACAGCTCTCGCAAGCTGCCTGTTTTTCTTCGCAAGCCAGCGACTGCGCTGCCGACTTTCCTGACAGTCCCATGCCTCTCAACGCTTCTGCTTCGCTCGGCCTCGTGTTTCCCGGGCAGGGGTCCCAGCACGTCGGCATGCTTGCCGAACTGGCCACACGGTCTGCGCTGGTGCAGGAGACCTTCGCAGAAGCCTCTGCAGAGCTAGGCTACGATCTCTGGACTCTGGTTGAACACGGGCCAGCCGAGCAACTAGGACTCACAGCAGTCACGCAGCCTGCCATCCTGGCGGCCTCGGTGGCCCTGTGGAGACTCTGGTGCGCGCGCGGGGGACAGTTACCTGCCTTGATGGCGGGTCACAGTCTTGGCGAGTACTCTGCACTGGTGTGTGCCGGTGCCGTGGACTTCCGGACTGCCGTCGGCCTTGTGCGACGCCGGGGCGAGTTGATGCAGGACGCCGTACCGGTTGGCGTGGGCGCGATGGCTGCAGTACTCGGTCTTGACGACGCTGTGATCGAAGCTTGCTGCAACCGCGCTGCGGACGCAGGCGTGGTGAGGCCAGCCAACTTCAATTCACCCGGACAGGTTGTCATTTCCGGCCATAGCGCTGCGGTAGAGCGCGCCATGGCACTGTGCAAGGAAGCGGGGGCCAAGCGCACCCTGCTGTTGCAGGTCAGCGCTCCCTTCCATTCGCCATTGATGGAGCCAGCCGCGCGGGAGTTCGCTGCTGTCATCGCCGATATCGTGCTGCAGGCACCACGTATCGCCGTCGTCCAAAATGTCGGACTCGACCCGGTCTTCGACCCCGAACAGATTCGGCAACGGCTCGTGGCGCAGATCGCCAGCCCGGTGCCGTGGGTGGCGACCATGCAGTACTTTGCTGACCAAGGCGTGCAGCGGTTGCTGGAGTTCGGGCCTGGCAAGGTACTTGCAGGTCTCAATAAGCGCATCGATGGCCGTTTGGAAACCCTGACTGTCAACGATCCTGCCAGTTTCGAGCAGGCTCTGCTGGCTGCCATCGGTCAGTCCTGAGTCGCGCGGCTTACCATTCATCCGCCATACCCGGGCCCAGAGGAGCATCCCATGAGTATCGCAGGCAAAGTCGCCGTGGTTACCGGTGCCAGTCGTGGCATAGGCAAGGCAATCGCCCTCGAACTCGCTCGGCGCGGCGCCACCGTGATAGGAACCGCGACCAGTGACGCCGGCGCCCAGCAGATCACCGACTATCTGGCCGCGGCCTGCGCAAAAGGGCAGGGGGCTGTGCTCGACGCGGGCGCCGATGCGGCGGTCGATGCCTTCGCCACCGGCATCCTGCAGCAATTTGGCAACGTGGAGATTCTGGTGAACAACGCCGGCATCACGCGCGACAACCTATTGCTGCGCATGAAGGAAGATGAATGGAGCAGTGTCATCAATACCGATCTGTCGTCGGTGTTCCGGCTCACGCGCAGCTTCCTGCGCGGCATGACCAAGGTGCGCTGGGGCCGCATCATCAGCATTAGTTCCGTGGTGGCGTCGAGCGGCAACCCCGGTCAGGCCAATTACGCGGCGGCGAAGGCGGGTATGGAAGGGTTTTCGCGGGCACTTGCGCAGGAAATCGGATCGCGCAACATCACGGTGAATTGTGTGGCGCCCGGTTTCATCGATACCGACATGACACGCGGCCTGCCGACGGAACAGGCTGAACTACTCAAGAGCCGCATTCCACTGGGTCGCTATGGTCAACCCCAGGAAATCGCGGCTGTCGTCGGCTTCCTTGCCTCTGCCGAGGCCGGCTACATCACCGGGGAAACCATCCATGCCAACGGCGGGATGTATATGGCATAATCGCCGCCCGTTGCCGGCCGAGCAGCCTCGGATCGATAAAGACAGTCAAAAAGACCATCCGAATCAACCAACCGCAACCATCCTTTTCTATCAGGAGCTAAATGCCATATGAGCAGCGTTGAAGAACGAGTTCGCAAAATTGTCGCTGAGCAACTCGGTGTCAAAGAGGAAGAAGTGAAGAACGAGGCCGCCTTCGTGGAAGATCTCGGCGCCGATTCCCTCGATACCGTCGAGCTGGTCATGGCACTGGAAGAAGAGTTCGAAACCGAAATCCCTGATGAAGAGGCCGAGAAAATCACCACGGTGCAGTTAGCGATCGATTACATCAACAAGCACCTCTGATCGACGGGCGTTCGTGCAGGCTCGCAGGGGCCGGCCGCCGCGAGTTCGCCTCGGACGAAAAAGCTGCTTTGGCCCTGCCGGAGCGGCTTTTTTTTTGATGCCGACGGGGGCTGCCACTGACCGGGACAGCCTCGCTGCCCTTGGAGTAGTAAGACAGGAGGAAAAGTGTCGCGTAGACGAGTGGTAATCACCGGCATGGGAGCCATCACCTGCCTCGGGCATGACGTAGCCAGTACCTGGCGGGCCGTGCTGGAGGGCAAGAGCGGTATCGCGCCACTGACGCACTTCGATGCGTCGGCCTTCACCACCCGCTTCGGTGGCAGCATCCGTGACTTCGACGTCACGACCTATCTGCCGCTGAAGGAAGCGCGCCGCATGGACGATTTCCTGCATTACGGTCTGGCGGCGGGCATCCAGGCGGTGAGAGACGCGGGTCTCGAGCAGGCAGGTTACGACCCTCTGCGAGTGGGTGTCGCTGCCGGTTCGGGCATTGGCGGTATCACGTCCATCGAAGACGCCGTCCATACCATCGACAGCGCCGGACCACGCAAGATTTCTCCGTTTTTCGTGCCGGGTTCCATCATCAACATGATCGCTGGCACGCTGTCGATCATGTTCGGCTTTCAGGGCCCCAATATCGCCATCACGACGGCTTGCACCACGGGTACCCACAACATCGGCATCGCCGCCCGGCTCATTGCCTGCGGAGATGCAGATGCCATGGTGGTCGGTGGGGCGGAAAAGGCGACTTCACCGGTGGGGCTTGGCGGATTTTGTGCAGCACGGGCCCTATCCACTCGTAACGACAGCCCTGCCGAAGCCAGTCGACCCTGGGACAAGGACCGCGACGGATTTGTGCTCAGCGATGGGGCTGGCCTGCTGGTGCTTGAAGAGTACGAGGCGGCCCGGCGACGTGGCGCACGCATCTATGCCGAACTGGTCGGCTTCGGCATGAGCGGAGATGCCTACCACATCACCTCGCCTTCCGAGGGGGGGCGCGGTGCCGCGGCCTGCATGCAAAATGCCCTCGCTGATGCTGGCCTCGCCGCTGATGAGGTTCACTACATCAACGCCCACGGTACCTCCACGCCGGCCGGTGATCTCGCCGAGACCCAGGCCATCCGTCGTGTCTTCGGCAGCCATGCAGACAAACTGGCGGTAAGCTCTACAAAGTCCATGGTTGGGCACCTACTGGGCGCCAGCGGGGCCGTCGAGGCCATCTTCAGCGTGCTGTCACTGCGGGATCAGGTGGCTCCTCCCACCATCAATCTGCAGTCGCCCGGGGAAGGTTGTGATCTCGATTACGTCCCGAACGTTGCCCGCGAGCAGCGTATGGACTGTGTGGTCAGCAACTCCTTCGGGTTCGGTGGCACCAACGGATCCTTAGTCTTCCGACGGGTCTGACCCATGCTGCTGAACGGCGAGTATGCCAACGCAGTCTCGCTCCATGACCGTGGACTCGCCTACGGCGATGGGTTGTTCGAAACCGTCCTGATCGCCAACGGGCAGCCGGTGCTGCTCGAGCAGCATCTCGCCAGACTGCAGCGCGGCTGCGAGCGGCTGGGCCTCGAGCCCGAGCTGGACAGCCTTCGACGGGAACTGCGTCTTCTGCTGGCAGCACCGCCAAAACCTTTCCACCCGCTGCCGGAACGCAGTGTCGTCAAGCTGCTGTTGACCCGGAGGGCAGCCGGGCGCGGCTACCGTCCCGGTAGCCGCCTGGCCCAGCGCTTACTGCTGCTGTATCCGGCGCCCGAGGATGCTGCCCGCCATGCACACAATGGCATCGACGTATTCCTCTGCCGTCAGTCCCTCGCTCGACAACCCAGTCTGGCGGGGATCAAACATCTCAACCGCCTCGAACAGGTGCTGGCCAGCCAAGAGTGGCCAGACGAAGGCGTACAGGAGGGGCTGATGGCGGACACGGAGGGTCTGCTGATCGAGGGAACGCGCAGCAATGTGTTCCTGCGGCGGCAGGGACGCCTGTTCACGCCCGACCTGGGGCGCTGCGGCATCGACGGCGTGCTGCGCCAGCACTTGCTGAGCCAGTGGCCGGAACCGGTGGCGGTCGTCGATGTTCCGTTGGCGTGGCTGGAGGATGCCGACGAGGTCTTCGTCTGCAACAGTATTTTTGGTGTGTGGCCCGTGACTGGCCTGCGCCTGCCCGGTGGGCTGCGGCGCCTGCCCATCGGCAACGCAGCGCGAAGCGCCAGCCACCTGTTCCAGCAGGTCTGCCAGCATGCCAGCTGACCCGCCGGACCCGCGACCGGGTATGAGAGCGCTGGCACGGTGGCGCGCCGTGCAAAAGCGCATGCGCCGGCTGCGGCGGCGTCTGCAGGTCAGGGCGTCCAGGCTACGGCGCTGGTCTGCCCGACTACCGACGCTGCTTCGGCCTCTGCCTGCCATAATGCGCAGGCTTTGTGCCAGCCGGCGGGTCCGAGCTGCCGCTGCCATATTCGCTGTGCTTGCCTTGACGGTAGCGGGTCGCTACTGGCTGTTCTGGCAGCGGCTCGAGGCGCCATTGAACCTCGAGGATCGCTACGTGCTGATGGTCAACACCGGCAGCAACTTCACGCGCCTCGTGCGAGAGTTGCGGCAAGCCGGCGTACTTGCCGATGAGGATCTCCTGTACTACGTCCGCTACCACGGGCTGGCCAACCAGATTCGGGCCGGGGAATACGAACTGTTGGCTGGCCTGACTCCGCTGGGCCTGCTGCAGTTGCTGCTGGACGGCCGGGTCATCGAGTATCAGGTCCGCCTGGGAGAGGGGTGGACCCTGACGCAGGCCGTGGCGGCGATCCAGTCCCATCCGGCGGTGGTGACGACTGTGCCCGTCGAGGATGCGGCCGGCTGGCAGCGGGCCCTTGGGACCCTTCAATACCCGGAGGGCTGGCTGTTTCCGGAGACCTACAACTTTACCCGTGGCACCAGCGATGTCGAACTGGCCCGCCGCGCACAGTCGCTGATGCAGCAGACGCTGGAGGCAGCGTGGGCCGAGCGTGACCCCGGGCTGCCGTACCAAAGCCCTTACGACGTCCTGATCATGGCGTCCATCATCGAAAAGGAAACCGGCCTGCTGGCAGAGCAGCCGCAGATCAGCGGTGTTTTCCTGCGACGTCTGCAGCAGCAGATGAAACTTCAGACCGATCCCACGGTGATCTACGGGCTGGGGGGCAGCTTCGATGGGAATCTGACCCGTGCGCAGCTGCAGGGAGATACACCCTACAACACCTACCTGCGCGAAGGTTTGCCTCCAACACCGATTGCCCTGCCATCGCGCGAAGCCTTGCTGGCCACGGTGCATCCGGCGGCGGGGGCAGCGCTGTATTTTGTTGCCAAGGGCGATGGCAGCCATTACTTTTCGGCCACTCTGGAAGAACACAACGCCGCCGTGCGGCAGTACCAGCTCAATTCCCCATGACAGCACTTTCCGCAGCGGCGCGTGGCCGCTTCATCGCCATCGAAGGCGTCGATGGCGCCGGCAAAGGCGTGCAGAGCCGTCTGCTGCGCGATGCCCTGTTGACCTGCGAATTGCCCGTGCTGCTGACCCGCGAGCCTGGTGGTTCGCCGGGGGCCGAGGAGATCCGTGGCCTGCTGGTGCGCGGCGCAGCCGACAGGTGGGACAGTCTCACCGAATTGCTGCTGATCTACGCGGCACGCCGCTCCCACCTGCTCGAAACCATCTGGCCGGCCCTCGCCGCTGGAACCTGGGTGATTTCCGATCGCTTTGCCGATTCTTCCCGTGCCTTTCAGGGGGTGGCTGGCGGTCTCGGGCTGCCCCTGGTGGAGCGCCTCCATCAGGAGGTCGTCGGTGACTTCGCTCCGGATCTGACCCTGGTGCTGGACCTCGATCCAGCCACTTCGCTGCAACGGGCGCGGGCACGCGGGGAGGGCGACGATCGCTTCGAGCGTAAGGGTGAGCTGTATCAGCGGCGGGTTCGCGAAGGTTTTCTCGCACTGGCGGCACGCTCGCCAGCCACGCATGCGCTGATCGATGCCTCGGGCAGCGTCGAGTCAGTTGCCGCTTCGGTACGCCGCGCCGTGCTCGACCGGCTCAAGGTGCTGCGTCTGGCGGGGATACACTGATGGACGTCAGCCTGTCTGGCGCCAGCTTGCCCTGGCAGCAACCGCAGCTCGACCGCCTGCTGGCCTCGTGGAACAGCGGCCGCCTGCCGCATGCCTGGCTGTTCGTTGGCAGCGCGGGCAGCGGCAAATTGGCCTTCATCCGTCGCTTCGGCAACCTGCTGCTGTGCAGGCAGCCGCACGCTGGCCAGCCCTGTGGAACCTGCCAGGACTGCCGGCTGCTGCTGGCCGGCACGCATCCGGACTGGTTGCTGCTGCAGCCTGAGGGCAAACAACTCAAGATCGACCAGATTCGTGAGGCCATCGACTTTGCGCAGAACACAGCCCAGCGCGCTGGCGTCAAGCTGATCGTGTTACAGCCGGCCGAGGCTCTCAACGCCAACGCTGCCAATGCGCTGCTCAAGATGCTCGAAGAGCCACCGCCGTCCACCTACTTTTTCCTGCTCGGCGAGCAGCCGGGCCTGCTGCTGCCGACACTGCGCAGCCGCTGTCAGCGCCTGGTATTCGCCACGCCGGCAGCCGCCACGGCGTTGGAGTGGCTGCAGACCGCAGGGCTGAGTGGTTCCGACGCCGCCCTGTGTCTGACGCTGGCCCGCGGCGCACCACTGCAAGCCCTAGCCTTGGCACGGCAGGGCGCTGCCGCCGGTTTCCAGCGCTTGCTGCAGACCTTGCAGGCCTTGCTGGAGGGCCGCAGCACGGTGGTACAGGCAGCGCGTCACTGCGAGGATCTCGGCATCGCCGCCGCCATCGATTACCAGTTGCTCGGCTTGTCGGCGCTCTTGCTCAACCTGCAGGCAGCGCAGCCGCTGGCGCTGAGCGAGCTGCAACCGCTGCAGCAGCAGTTGCAGCCACGCAGCGGTCTGGGCTTGCTGCGCAGGCTGCATACCTTGCAGCAACACCTACAGGCAGCCCGTCGGCTTGCGCTGGCCACCAACAATGCCAATCCCTTGCTAGTGCTGGAAGCGCTGTTTGCCGACTGGTGCCAGCTGGCAAGCGCTGCTGCCTCACCGTGAGCGCGCCCGTCCCCCCACGCTTCCCCGAATTACCACGCCGGCCGCGTGCCTGCCGTCGGCTCTCTTGCAGAGGTCTCCCATGAAACTCAGTCAGTGCCACAACTTCCGGGATTTCCGCCGTCTGGCGCAGCTCAGGTTGCCCGACCCGATCTTCAACTACATCGACGGTGCAGCCGATGACGAGATCACCTACCGCCGCAACACGGCTGCTTACGACGACGTCGACCTCGTGCCCAATGTGCTGGCTGGCGTGGACCAGATCGACATGTCTGTCACCCTGTTCGGCCGCAAGCTGGCCATGCCGCTGTACTGCGCTCCCACGGCGCTGCAGCGCCTGTTCCATCACGACGGCGAGCGTGCCGTAGCGATGGCTGCCCAGAAGTTTGGCACCATGTTCGGTGTGTCGGCACTTGGAACAGTGAGCGTGGAAGAAATAGGCCAGACCATCCCGGACACACCCAAGATGTTCCAGTTCTATTTCCACAAGGATCGTGGTCTCAATGATTCCATGATCGATCGCGCCAAGGCCGCGGGGTTTGACGTCATGGCCTTGACGGTCGATACGATCACTGGAGGTAATCGTGAGCGGGACCATCGGACCGGCTTCACTTCACCACCCCGCCTGACGCCCTCCAGCCTCCTCAGCTTCGCTCTGCGGCCGCGTTGGACCTGGAACTATCTCACCCACCCGCGCTTCGATCTGCCCCACCTCAGCACGCATGTGCGGGAGGGCTCCAACGTCGCCACCTCGATCGGCAGCTATTTTTCGACGATGCTGGACCAGAGCATGAACTGGAAAGATGCGGAGCGTCTGCGGGAGCGCTGGGGTGGACATTTTGCCCTGAAAGGCGTGATGAGCGCGGCCGACGCCCGGCGCGCGGTGGACATCGGCTGCACAGGGATCATGGTTTCCAACCACGGCGGGCGTCAGCTCGACGGCTCGCGCAGCGCCTTTGATCAGTTGGGCGAAATCATCGATACGGTGGGTGACAAGCTCGATGTGGTTTGCGAAGGCGGTATCCAGCGCGGGACCCACGTCCTCAAGGCCTTGTCGATGGGGGCCAAGGCCTGCTCCGGCGGCCGGCTCTACCTGTATGCCTTGGCGGCGGCCGGGCAGCCCGGCGTGGAACGTGCGCTCGGCCAGTACCGCAGCGAAATCGAGCGCGGCATGAAGCTGATGGGTGTGCGGTCGGTGGCCGAACTGAACCGCGGTAACCTGCGTTTCCGAACCTGAGCAGCGGCCCTCGCCCCCACGGTGGCCGGCCTGAATTTTGCAGAACTTGACCTGAGTCGGTTTCAGATACCAGGAAGTGTCTGAAAATAGTGCGACGCATGGGCATTGCGCATCAACATGGTGCGTACCATGCCCAAAAATGGGCCAGGACCGCAGAGGTGGTGAGTGACAGCAGTACCAACCGGTATCGGTGCGTTGGGCGCCCCTCAGCTGGACGATTTACTGCGCAGTTTCGGCATCGCCAGCGACTACATCGAATTTTCTGGGCAGGTGGCGAAGATAAGTACCCCGGACCGCCTGCATATGCTGCAGTGCATGGGGGTACCGCTATCCACCGCCGATGACGTCGAGCGGCTGCTCTTGCAGCAACAGCAGCGGCTGTGGGGCTCGATGCTGCCTTCCATGCTGTGCCGTGGTCCGCAAGCCGGAGGCGTGCCGGTCCTCGTGCCTGCCGCCGCTGCCGGTACCGCGCTGCGCTGGCGGCTCCGGCTGGAAGAGGAAGGGCTGCTGGAAGGCAGCCTCGACTGTTCCACCCTGCCTATTCGCACCCGCCGTGGGGTCGGGGCCCTCGAACGCCTGGAACTGGAGCTGCCACTGCCGGCCTTGCCGCTCGGCTACCACCAACTGGAAGTCACTGTGTCTGGCGAGCAGGCGCTGGCGCCACTGGTGATCAGTCCGCCCACCTGTTGGCAGCCCAACGGGTATGCGGACGGCAAGCGCTGGTGGGGGCTTTCCTGCCAGCTGTACACCCTGCGGTCGACCAGCAATTGGGGCATCGGCGATTTTGCCGACTTGCAGGAGCTGATCGGCCAGGCCGCCGCCGCCGGGGCCTCCTTCATCTTGCTCAACCCGCTGCACTACCTTGATCTGCGTTACCCGGACAATGCCAGTCCCTACAGCCCCAGCGATCGACGCTTCCGCAACCCGCTCTACCTTGCCGTTGGACTCTGCGAAGACGCCCGCGGGGAAGGCGACACCGAGCTGCCGACCAAGGTTACCGACCCGCGCTTGCAAGAACTGCGGGCCCTGCCATTGGTGGACTATGGCGGTGTGGCGGCAGCGAAGCTGCCTGCCTTGGCCAGTCTGTTCCGACGCTTCGAGCGGGTGGAACTGGCCCGGGACAGTCTACGCTGCCGGGACTTCCGGGCGTTCTGCCAGCGGGGCGGAGCGGCCCTGCATGACTTCACGGCGTTGCAGGCCCGGCTGGCCATCCGACCCGAACCCGAGTTCGCCCGGCCGGAGTTTCACTGCTATCTGCAGTGGCTGGTGGAGGGGCAACTGGCCGACTGCCAGCGACTGGCGCGGCAGCACGGCATGGCGCTCGGTCTCGTGCAGGATCTGGCGGTGGGCAGCAGTGCCGATGGCGCGGAAGTGCTGGGCAATCCCGGCCTGTTCTGCCAGGAAGCCCGGATAGGGGCACCCCCCGACAACATCAATCCCCTTGGCCAGAACTGGGGGTTGCCGCCCTTGCTGCCGCAGGCCCTGCTGCAGAGCCACTGTGCCCATTTCATCGCCTTGCTACGCAGCAACATGCAGCACTGCGGTGCCCTGCGCATCGACCATGTCATGTCGCTGCTGCGACTCTGGTGGTGCCCCAACGACGGCAGCAATGCCCGTGGGGCCTACGTGCACTACCCGGTGGACGTGCTGTTTGCCATCCTGCGGCTGGAAAGCGTGCGCGCCCGCTGTGTGGTGATCGGCGAGGATCTTGGCGTGGTGCCCCCGGAAATCCGCGGCTACCTCGATGGCGGAGGGCTGTATTCGAACTGCGTGTTCTACTTCGAAAAGTATGATGGCCAGCATTTCCGCCGGCCCGAGCACTACAAGCCGCAGGCGCTCATGATGCTGGCCAATCACGACGTCGCCCCGCTGCAGGCGTGGTGGCAAGCCAGCGATTTGCCACTGCGCAGGCGTCTTGGGCTGATTGCCGACGATGTCGCCCTGCAGCAGGAGGCCGTGCAGCGAGAGAGCGAGAAGGGCATGCTGCTGGTCTGGCTGGCGGAGTTGGGGTTGCTGCCGCCGCAATGGCAGGACCATGCGGTCACCCGCCCGCTCGATCACGACTTGCTGGCGGCACTGTTCACCGCCTGCGGACGTACCGCGTCGCGGCTGCTGTCACTGCAGCTCGACGATCTCTGCGGAGTCGACACGCCCGTGAATGTGCCTGGTACCAGCCGTGAGTATCCGAACTGGCGTCGCAAGCTGCCGCTGCCGACTGCACAGTTGTTCGCCACGGTTTCCGTACAGCAGTGGCTGAGCGCGCTGCGCGAGGCGCGTCCGCAATGAGTGGACTGCTGGGTGCCGAAGACCTGTACCTTTTCAACAGCGGTACGCTCGAACAAGCCTGGCGACTGCTGGGGGCCAACCCGGTCCGCCATGGGGACGAGGAGGGGATTCTGTTTGCGGTCTGGGCCCCCAATGCCAGCCGTGTGGCGCTGGTCGGGGATCACAACGACTGGGACGGGCGTGCAGATCCCATGACTCCGCAGGGATCGAGCGGCATCTGGGCCCTGTTCAAGGCGGGCATCCCCGCGGGCAGCCGCTACAAGTACGAGCTGCACGACGCACACGGCCATTTGCTGCCGCTCAAGGCCGATCCCTACGCCAGGGAAATGGAGTGCCCGCCCGCCACGGCATCGCGGGTGCCGGCGACCTCTGCCCATGTCTGGCGCGATGCCGACTGGCTGGCCCGTCGCGCCAGCACCGCCAGTCATGCCGCGCCGATCAGCATCTACGAGGTACATCCCGGCTCCTGGCGGAGACACGACGCCTGGCGCCAGTACAGCTACCGGGAGTTGGCCGACAGTTTGCTGCCCTACGTGGCTTCGCTGGGTTTCACCCACGTGCAACTCCTGCCAATCAGCGAGTTTCCCTTCGAGGGTTCCTGGGGCTACCAGCCACTGGGCTTGTTTGCGCCGACGGCACGCTTCGGCTCGCCCGATGATTTCCGCTACTTCGTGGACACAGCCCACGGCCTCGGACTCGGGGTGATACTGGACTGGGTACCGGGCCACTTCCCCAGCGATTCGCACGGGCTGGCCACCTTCGATGGCACGCACCTTTACGAGCACGCCGATCCGCGCCAGGGCTTCCACCCCGACTGGAACACCTGCATTTACAACTATGGCCGTGCCGAGGTGCAGAGCTACCTGTTGAGCAATGCCTTCTACTGGCTGCAGGAATTCCACATCGACGGCCTCCGCTTCGATGCCGTCGCCTCCATGCTTTATCTGGACTACAGCCGGCCCGCCGACGCGTGGATTCCCAACCCGCACGGCGGACGGGAGAACCTCGAGGCGCTGGCCTTGCTCAAGACCATCAACCAACGCGCCTATGGCCAGTTCCCCGGCATCCTGATGGTGGCTGAGGAAAGTACCGCCTGGCCGGGCGTCACGCGCTACACCGATCAGGGCGGCCTCGGCTTTGGCTACAAGTGGAACATGGGCTGGATGAACGACACCCTGCGTTATCTCGCGCGTGATCCGGTGCACCGGCGCTACCACCACAACGAATTGACCTTCAGCCTGCTGTACGCCTTCAGCGAGAACTTCATCCTGCCGCTCAGTCACGACGAAGTCGTGCATGGCAAGCGCTCCATTCTCGAGCGCGTCCCGGGCGACGACTGGCAGAAGTTTGCCACCCTGCGCTGCTACCTGGCCTTCATGTGGCTGCACCCGGGCAAGAAATTGCTGTTCATGGGTATCGAGTTTGCCCAGCGCGCCGAGTGGAACCATGACCAGAGCCTCGACTGGCATCTGCTGGAGCAGCCGCATCACCTGGGAGTCCAGCGACTGGTGGCCGATCTCAATCGGCTGTACCGCGGGCAGGCGGCCTTGCACCAGCGCGACGGGGCACCGGAGGGCTTTCTCTGGATCGATGCCGATGACCACCAGCGCTCGGTCGTGAGTTTCTGGCGGCAGGGCGATGCGGCGGCGGCACCGGTGCTCTGTGTCTGCAATTTCACGCCAGAGCCGCAAACGGCGTATCGCGTAGGCGTGCAGGCTGCGGGCTGGTACCGCGAGCTTATGAACAGCGATTCGCGTCACTACGGAGGCAGCGGCATGGGCAACCTGGGTGCCGTGCAGGCCGAAGCCATCCCCTGCCACGGCCAGCCCTTCAGTCTGGCGCTGGTGCTGCCACCGCTCGCCGCGCTCGTGCTGGTCAGGGAGTAGGTGGACACCATGAGGACTCCCTTCACCGCAGTTCCCGGCCGCATCCATCCGCTCGGCAGCCACTGGGATGGCAGCGGCGTCAACTTCGCGCTGTTCTCGGCGCACGCCGAAAAAGTCGAACTGTGCCTGTTCAGCGCAGATGGCCAGCAGGAACTGCAGCGTCTGCCGCTGCCCGACTGCACGAGCCAGGTCTGGAACGGTTATTTGGAGGGACTGCAGCCGGGTGCCCTCTACGGGTATCGCGTGTACGGACCTTACCAGCCGGAGCTGGGTCAGCGCTTCAATCACCACAAGTTGCTGCTCGATCCCTACGCTCGCCAACTCGAGGGCCCGTTTGTCTGGTGCAACCTGCACTACGCCTATCAGCTGGATTCCCCGCTGCAGGACCTCAGCTTCGACAGCCGCGACAATGCCCTCTACTTGCCCAAGTGCGTGGTGGTGGCCGAGCAGCCGCTGTTCGTGCCGAAGGTAAACCGCATCCAGAAAAACATGACGGTGATCTACGAAGCGCACGTGAAGGGGCTCAGCATGCTCAATCCGGCTGTGCCGCTGCAGGCGCGAGGCACTTTTGGAGGCGTCGGTCACCAGGCGGTGATCGGTCACCTGCGCAGCCTGGGTATCACCAGTCTGGAGCTCCTGCCCGTGCAGGGTTTCCTCGATGAGCCCTTCCTTGTCGAGAAAGGTCTGCGCAATTACTGGGGCTACAACACCCTGACTTTCTTCGCGCCACACCGGGCCTATTTGCAGCGAGGCGACATCGGCGAGTTCCGCAGCATGGTCAACGCCCTGCACGATGCCGGTATCGAGGTGATTCTCGACGTGGTGTTCAACCATACGGCCGAAGGCGACCGCATGGGGCCGACCTTCAGTTTCCGCGGCATCGACAATGTCTCCTATTACCGGCTCCAGGGTGAGAATCCACGCTACTACATCAACGACACCGGCTGCGGCAATACGCTGGATCTGTCGCATCCCTTCGTCATCAAGCTGGTGATGGACTGTCTGCGCTACTGGGTTTCCGTCATGGGAGTGGATGGCTTCCGCTTCGATCTCGCCACCGTGCTCGGGCGCGAGCAGCACGGTTTCGATCGCAGCAGTGGTTTCTTCGATGCGCTGCACCAGGACCCGGTGCTGGCGGCAGTCAAGTTCATTGCCGAGCCCTGGGACATCGGCCCTGGCGGCTACCAACTCGGCAACTTTCCGACTGGCTGGAGCGAGTGGAACGACCGCTACCGCGATACCGTACGGCGCTTCTGGCGTGGCGATGCCGGTGTCCTGCCGGAGTTTGCGCGGCGCGTGCACGGCTCCAGCGACATCTTCGAGCACAGCGGGCGGCGACCGTCCTCCTGCATCAACTTCATCACCAGCCACGATGGCTTCACGCTGCGGGATCTGGTCAGTTACCGGCACAAGCACAACGAGCTGAATCTCGAGGAAAACCGTGACGGCCACTCGGAGAATTTCAGCGACAACCACGGCGAGGAAGGCCACTCGCAGGACACAGCCATCGTGGCCCTGCGTCTGCGTCAGCAGCGCAACCTGCTGGCCACGCTGCTGCTGTCCCAGGGCACGCCGATGCTCACCGCCGGTGACGAGATGAACCGGACGCAGCAGGGCAACAATAACGCCTACTGCCATGACTCGCCGCTGACCTGGCTGCGCTGGGAAGCGCAGGACGCGGCGTCGGCGGCTCTGCTGGCCTTCAGTCACCAATTGCTGCGGTTGAAGCAGCAGTATCCCCAGATGTGGCCGAACCAGTATCTGCACGATACCGGCGATCCTGCGGCGGCGGTCATCCACTGGTACAACGCGGAAGGCGAGCGCATGCAGCCGCGCCATTGGGGCCAGCATCACTTGCGCCACCTCGGTTACCTCGTGTCGCCCGGTGGCCCCGAGGGCGGCGAGCACTTTCTCGTGCTGTTCAACGCCGGTGATCTCGACGTGGAGTTCTGCATGCCGCAGCTCAAGGCGAGCGGTTGCTGGTGGCTGTTGATGGATACCTGCTGTCAGCAGGCACTCGAGGCTGACAGTCCGTCGATGATCGAGGGGAGCAGCGTTCTGCTGCCTTCCCGCAGTATGCAGTTGCTGCGCTTCGGCGCGGTGTGACTATTTTCAGGTCGGTGGAGCTCATCATGAAGCATGCAGAAAAGAAGTTCGACGACGACTATCCCTGGCTCGGGATGGACGGCAGGGCGGTCAAGAAGGATCTGCTCCGGCACTACCACCTCACGCTGGCACGCGGGCAAAGTGACGAGGCGGAGCGCTATGTTTACCAGGCCGCTGCTCTCATGGTCCGCGACCGACTGGTCGAGCGCTGGCGCAATACCCGCGACCACTACCGCAACACCCGGCCCAAGCGCGTAGCCTATTTGTCCCTGGAATATCTGATGGGGCGTGCGCTGTCCAATGCCGTCCTGAATCTCGATCTCGAACAGCCCTTGCAGAATGCCCTGCGCAATTTCGGCTGCGCACTCGAGGAGGTGGCAGCCGAGGAGCCGGATGCCGGTCTCGGCAACGGCGGTCTCGGCCGTTTGGCGGCCTGCTTCCTGGATTCCTGCGCAACCCTCGGCTATCCGGTGACCGGGTACGGTATCCGCTATGACTACGGCATCTTTCACCAGAAGATTCAGGAGGGTCAGCAGGTCGAAGTGCCGGACCACTGGCTAGAGGGCGGCTCGCCGTGGGAGATCATTTCATTGGAAAACAGCCAGCGCGTGAAGTTTGGCGGCCGCACCGAGTCCTACACTGACGAGCAGGGTCGCTACCGCGTGCGCTGGGTCGACACCACCGAAGTGCTGGCAGTCCCGCATGACGTGCCCATCCCGGGCTACCAGAATGGAACGGTCAATACCCTGCGCCTGTGGAAGGCCGACAGCAGTGAGAAGCTCAGCCTCGCCGAGTTCAATTCCGGCGAACATCACGGAGCCGTCCAGCAACAGTTGCATGCGTCACAGATCTCGATGGTGCTGTACCCGAACGATGTCAGCATGAACGGCAAGGTCCTGCGGCTGCGCCAGCAATACTTCCTCTGCTCTGCCAGTCTGCAGGACGTGATCGTGCGCTGGTACCGGCACTACCAGACCCACGACCTGCGTCACTTTCCCGACAAGAACTGCTTCCAGCTGAACGACACGCACCCCGCTGTCGCCATTCCCGAGTTGATGCGCCTGTTGCTGGACGAGGCCGGGCTGGACTGGGAAAAGGCCTGGACGATCACCTCGGGGTGCATGGCCTACACGAACCATACGCTGCTGCCCGAGGCGCTGGAGCGCTGGCCGGTGGCCATGTTCCGTTCGCTGCTGCCGCGACTGCTGGAGATCATCTTCGAGATCAATCATCGCTTCCTGCAGACCGTGGCGGCCCGTTGGCCTGGCGACGTCGGCAAGCTGCGTGACCTCTCCATCATCCAGGAAGGGCCGGAACCCCAGATCCGCATGGCCTACCTCGCCATCGTCGGCAGTCACTCGGTCAACGGCGTGGCTGCGCTGCACACGGAATTGCTGAAGGACGGCCTGTTCCGGGATTTTCACGCCCTCTGGCCGCAGAAATTCAACAACAAGACCAACGGTGTAACGCCAAGACGCTGGCTCGCCTTCTGCAACCGTGGCCTCAAGCACCTGATTTCCAGTGCGATCGGCGAGCACTGGCAGGTGGATCTCACGGAACTCGCCAAACTGCACGATGTCATCGACGAGTCCGGCTTTCGCCGGCAATGGCGTCGGGTGAAGCAGGACAACAAGCGGGCGCTGGCCGCGCTGGTGGCCGAGCGGACGGGGGTCGAGTTTCCGGTACACATGCTGTTCGATGTCCAGGTGAAGCGCATCCACGAGTACAAGCGGCAGTTGCTGAATGTGCTGCATGTGATCCATCTCTACGACCGCATCCTGCGCGGGGAAACCCGTGGTCTGGTCCCGCGCTGCGTGCTCATTGGCGGCAAGGCGGCGCCGGGTTATTTCATGGCCAAGCTCATCATCAAGCTAGTCAACAACGTGGCGGCGGTGGTCAATGCCGACCCGCGGGTACGTGACTTCCTGCGTGTGGCCTTCCTGCCCAACTACCAGGTGAGTGCCATGGAGATCATCTGCCCGGGCACTGATCTGTCGGAGCAGATTTCGACGGCCGGCAAGGAAGCCTCCGGCACGGGCAACATGAAGTTCATGATGAACGGGGCTGTCACCATCGGCACGCTCGACGGCGCCAACATCGAAATCCGCGACTCTGTGGGTCCCGACAACTTTTTCCTGTTCGGGCTCACGGCGGCGGAGGTGGAACTGCAGCGCAGGGATTACCAGCCCAATGCCATCATCGCCGCCGACCCCGAGTTGACGCGCGTCATGGCAATGCTGGAAGCAAATGTATTCAGTAGTGCCGAGCCCGGGCTGTTCCTGCCACTGTCGGCCAGCATACGCAGTAGCCATGACCCATGGTTGACCGCTGCCGACTTCCGCAGCTACCTCGAGGCGCAGCAAGCCGCGGCGGCGGCGTACCTCGACACCGAACGCTGGGTCACCATGAGCATCCGCAATACGGCCAGCAGTGGCTTCTTTTCCAGCGATCGCACCATTCGGTCCTATGCCGAGGAAATCTGGCGCCTGCAGCCGCCCTCGTCACCACCACAGTTGCAGACAGAGGAGTGACCCGATGATCGAAAACAATGCCCGCTATGTCAGCCGTATCACCCGCGACACCTACGCGCTCATCCTCGCTGGTGGCCGGGGTTCCCGCCTCTACGAACTCACCGAGTGGCGGGCCAAGCCGGCGCTGTTCTTTGGTGGCAAGTTCCGCATCATCGACTTCCCGTTGTCGAATTGCATAAATTCGGGAATTCGCCGTGTGGGAGTCGTCACGCAGTACAAGGCGCACTCGCTGATCAAGCACCTGGTGCGCGGCTGGGGCCACTTCAAAAAAGAGCTGGGGGAGGGCATCGAGATACTGCCGGCCTCGCAGCGCTACAGCGACAACTGGTACCAGGGTACCGCCGATGCCGTTTACCAGAACATCGACATCATCCGCGGCGAGGTACCGTCCAATGTCATGGTGCTGTCCGGAGACCACGTCTACCGCCAGGACTATGGCGACATGCTGGCGTTCCATACCGAGCGGCAGGCCGACATGACGGTGAGCTGCTTCGTCGTGCCAGTGCGGGAAGCGGCAGGCGCGTTCGGCGTGATCCAGGTCGACGACAACTACCGCATCATCGGTTTCGAGGAAAAACCCGAGGTACCGAAGCCCTTGCCCAACGATCCCACCATGTGCCTCGCGTCGATGGGCAACTACGTGTTCCGCTCCGATTTCCTGTTCGAGCAGTTGCGGGCCGACAGCAAGAACCTGCAGTCCGACCACGACTTCGGCAAAAACATCATTCCGTCGATCATCAAGGACAACAAGGTCTACGCCTACCGCTTTGCCGACCCCGCCAAGGACCAGAAAGCCTACTGGAAGGACGTCGGTACGCTCGACTCCTATTGGCTCGCCAACATCGAACTGACCACCCCAACGCCACCCCTGAACCTGTACGACCCGCGCTGGCCGATCTGGACCTTTCAGGAACAGCTGCCGCCGGCGAAGTTCGTGTTCAACGACGACCAGCGTCGTGGCTACGCGGTCGATTCCCTGGTGTCGGGCGGTTGCATCATCTCGGGCTCCAAGGTCGTGCAGTCCGTGCTGTATTCGAATGTGCGTACCAACAGCTGGTCCACCATCGAGGAATCCGTCTTGCTGCCGGAAGTCGATGTCGGTCGCCATGTCAAGTTGCGCAAAACCATCATCGACCGAGGTTGTAAGATCCCGGCAGGCAGCGAGATAGGCCTCGATGCCGAGGCCGATCGTGCACGCGGCTTTCGTGTCACACCCGGTGGCGTTACCCTCGTCACCCGATCCATGTTGGGTCAGAGTGTCGGTGGGGGTTAGCAGTGCACATCCTGATGGTGGCAGCGGAGAACGGTGCGCTGCCGGGCGGCAAAGTCGGGGGCATTGCCGATGTCATTCGCGAGGTGCCGCCGGCTCTGGCGGCACTTGGCCAGCAGGTCACGGTGCTGACGCCGGGCTACCAATCCCTGTCGCAGGTGGCCGGCGCCGTCCTGCTGCACACGCTCACGGTGGAGTTTGGAGGCGCCCTCGAAGCGCTGGCGCTGTTCGAGATCCGCCGGCCCAACGCCATGGCAGGGGTGCGGCATCTGGTGCTGGAGCATCCGCTGTTTGCTGCCTGTGGTGTCGGCAGCATCTATTGCCACGACGCCTTCGAGCCCTTTGCCACCGATGCCAGCAAGTTCGCGCTGTTTTCGCTGGCGGCCTGCCATGTGGCGCTGACGGGCGCGGCCGGCACCGTGGATGTACTGCACCTGCACGACTGGCATGCGGCGCTGGTACTGCTGCTCTGCCGATATCACCGCAGCTACCAGAGCCTGCAGTCGCGCAAGACGGTGTTCACCATCCACAATCTCAGCCTGCAGGGCATACGGCCCTTTGCCGGCAGCAGCTCCTCGCCGGCCCACTGGTTTCCCCAGCTGCAATTTCCGCGCGCGGCGGTGCTGGATCCCCGCTATCCCGAGTGCATCAATCTCATGCGACTTGGCATCAACTTCGCTGACCAGGTACATGTGGTATCGCCACGCTATGCGGCGGAAATCCTGCTCCCGAGCCATCCCGAACTCGGTCTGGTACGGGGCGAAGGCCTGGAGGCCGATCTCGGCCGGTTGGCGACGGCTGGTCGCCTGCACGGCATTCTCAACGGCTGCGAGTACCCCCCGGCCGGTGCAGCCGCTGCCCGGCCGCTGTCCCGGCGCGGCTTCTTCGAACGTGTGCTGGAAACCCTGCAAAACTGGGCTGCTCCGCGCCAGCAGGTGCCTGCCAGCTGGCTGCATGCCGCGCTGCGGGTACAGCAGTGGCGCCAGCAGCGCCAGCGCGAATCGCTGGTGTTGGCATCCATCGGCCGTCTCACCTCGCAGAAGGTCAGCCTCTTGCAGGTGCGCTGCCCCGACGGGCGCAGTGTGCTCGATCACCTGCTCGACCACCTGCAGCAGGCGGGGGATGGCTGTCTGGTCATGCTCGGCAGTGGCGAGGCGGAGTGCGAGCGCTTCATGACGGCTGCCATGCAGCGCCACGCCAATCTGCTGTTCCTCTGCGGTTACAGCGATGCCTTGGGAGAAGCGCTGTACGATTACTGCGATGCCTTTCTGATGCCCAGCAGCTTCGAGCCCTGTGGTATCAGCCAGTTGGTCGCCATGCGTGCCGGCAAGCCGGTGCTGGTGCACGCCACCGGCGGACTCGCCGATACCGTACAGCCCGGTTTCAATGGTTTCAGTTTCGAAGGCGCAACGGCCGACGAACAGGGTCAGCGGCTGCTGACCACGTTCGCCGAACTGGTCCACACCCACAAGGCACGCCAGTCCGATTGGCAGCGTCTGTGCCGCAATGCCGCGGCGACGCGCTTTACCTGGGATCGCACCGTGCGCCATTACCTGAAACGACTCTACGGAGCCAGCGTGAATGAGTAAGCCCATCGATATCGTCATCTTCGGCGGGTTCGGCGACCTCGCCCTGCGCAAGTTGCTGCCTGCACTCTACCGCATGGAAGTGGCGGGCCTGCTGCCCGGCGCATCGCGGATTCTGCTCGCCTCCGGTTCTGCCGGCACCGCCGGTAAGGATCTCGCCGCCGTACGTGACTGGCTCGGCAAGATGCTCACGGCCAACGAGAGCGCCGACTCGCACTGGCCGGCATTCTCGGCGCGTCTGCAGGCCCTCGCCGTGGATGTCACGGTGGACGACGAGCGCTGGGTCCATCTGTCGGAGCTGCTGAACCAGCGTCCATTGCATGAGCGGATTTTCTTCCTCGCCATGCCACCGGATGTATTCGACGAGACCTGTGTCACGCTGTCGGCTCATCAGCTGATCACGGCGTCTTCGCGGGTGGTACTGGAAAAGCCGCTGGGGCACGACAAGGCCAGCGCCCTCGAGATCAACTCGGTAGTAGCCCGGTACTTCTCCGAGGACCGCATCTACCGTATCGATCACTACCTCGGCAAGGAAACCGTCCAGAATCTGCTGGCGCTGCGCTTTGCCAATGAACTGTTCGAACCGCTGTGGAACCGCCAGCACATCGACCATATCCAGATCAGCATCTCGGAACAGGTCGGGCTCGAGGGCCGCAAGCAGTTCTATGATCGCACCGGCGCCATGCGCGACATGGTACAGAACCACTTGCTGCAGCTGCTGTGCCTGGTGGCGATGGAACCCCCGAACAAGATGCTGGCCGAGCAGATCCGCACGGAAAAACTCAAGGTGCTGCAGGCCCTGCGTCCACTGGTGGATCACGACATTGCGCGTCACGTGGTACGCGGTCAGTACGTGCGCGGCGTCATGGCGGGGCAGGAAGTGCCGTCCTATGCCGAAGACCTTGGCAAGGACAGCGACACCGAGACCTTCGTGGCCATCAAGGCCCACATCGACAACTGGCGCTGGAGCGGCGTGCCGTTCTATCTGCGCACCGGCAAGCGCATGCGGCAGCGCTGCGCTGAAGTAGTCATCCAGTTCCGCGCGCTCACCCACAATGTATTCGACGCCACGGTGGGCCAGCTGCATGCCAACAAACTGGTGATACGTCTGCAGCCCGACGAGGGCATCCAGATGGTGATGATGGCCAAGAAGATGAACCAGGTAGACATGCAGGTGCAGCAGGTGGCGCTCAATCTCAATTTCCACGACACCTTTGCCAACTTCAGTTCCGATGCCTATCAGCGGCTGCTGATCAATGTCATCCAGAATGATCTCAGCTTGTTTGCACATGTGCAGGAGTCGCTGGCGGCCTGGTCCTGGGTCGATCCCATCATGGCGGCCTGGCGGCGCAATGAGCCGCCCATGCAGACCTATGAAGCTGGCAGCTGGGGACCCGATGCGTCAGCAGCCCTGCTGCACCGCGACAACCGCGCGTGGCACAACAACGGTTTCAACAGCAACATCCGTAACCTATGGCGTTGACCGAGCATCGCGTAGCAACGGCTGCTGCCCTCGCGCAGGCGGTCCTCGACTGGTCGCTGCCACTGCTGCAGCAGCGACTGCGCACCGAGGCGCGCCTCAGCCTGCTGTTGTCGGGCGGTACTACGCCGATGGCCTTCTACCGCTTGTTGGCGCAGGCGCCGCTGCCCTGGCCGCAGATCGATCTGGCGCTGGTCGATGAACGCTGGGTGGAACCATCCTCGGTCCACAGCAACGAGGCGGCAATTCGCGCGGCACTGGCAGTCAATCCCTCGGCAGCGCAGCGCCTTACCGGCATGAAGAATTCCGCTGCCACTGCCAAAGTCGGGGTAGTGGACTGCAATCAGCGCTACCGGGAACTCTGCTGGCCACCGGCACTCACCGTGCTCGGCATGGGGTTGGATGGGCATACAGCTTCGCTGTTCCCGGCAGCCGAAGGTCTGCAGGAGGGGTTGACTTCTCGCACGCTCTGCGCGGCCATCCACGCGCAGCCATCCGCTATGACCGGACCGTGCACCGAGCGCGTCTCGCTCACGCTGTGGGCGCTCGCCCAGAGCAGCCGCCTGGTACTTCTGATCAGCGGCGAAGACAAGTTGGCGCTCTACCGGCGTGCCAGGCAGTCCGAGAATCCGGCGCTGCCGGTCAGCCTGCTGCTCGGACTGCCCTGTCCCATCGATGTTTTCTGGTGTCCTTGAGGAGTACAGCCATGCATTCTGCCATCTCCGCCGTGACTGCTGCCGTCATCGCGCGCAGCCGCGCCACACGCGCAGCCTACCTTACAAGGATCCAGCGGGCGCGACAGCAGGGCCGCGCGCGCCACCATCTGCATTGCGGCAACATCGCCCATGGTCTTGCCGCCTGCAGCCTCGTCGACAAGAACGCCCTCAAGGGCGAGACCGGCATCAACATCGGCATCGTGACCGCCTATAACGACATGCTGTCGGCGCACCAGCCCTATGCCGGTTACCCGGACGCGCTCAAGCAGGCATTGGCCAGGGCCGGTGCGGTGGGTCAGGTGGCCGGTGGCGTACCGGCGATGTGCGATGGCGTCACCCAGGGGCAGGATGGCATGGAGCTCTCGCTGTTCAGTCGGGACGTCATCGCACTGAGCACTGCCGTGGCGCTCAGCCATGCCATGTTCGATGGTGTGCTGCTGCTCGGCGTCTGCGACAAGATCGTGCCGGGCCTGTTGATCGGGGCCCTGAGCTTCGGCCATCTACCGATGCTGTTCGTGCCCGCCGGTCCCATGCCCTCCGGCATCAGCAACAAGGAAAAGCAACGCGTTCGACAGCTCTACGCCGAAGGCAAGGTGGGCAGGGAAGCGCTGCTCGAGTCCGAGCTGGCCTCCTACCACAGCGCCGGCACCTGTACGTTCTACGGAACGGCCAACAGCAACCAATTGCTGCTGGAAATGATGGGAGTGCAGTTGCCTGGCAGTTCGTTCGTCAATCCGCAAACCCCGCTGCGTGATGCACTCACAGAGGCGGCGGCTCAGCAGATTGTCGAGCTCGCGCGCGAAGAAGCCACGCCACGCCCCTTCGGCGAAGTGATCGACGAGAAAGCCATCGTCAATGCCATGGTCGGCCTGCTTGCCACCGGAGGATCCACCAACCACACCATCCACTTGGTGGCCGTGGCACGGGCGGCCGGTATCCTCATCAATTGGGACGATTTTTCCGCACTCTCGCGCGCCACACCGCTGCTGACACGCCTTTACCCCAATGGCGAGGCCGATGTGAATCATTTCCAGCAGGCCGGGGGCATGGCCGTGCTCATCAAGGAACTGCTGGCGGGTGGCTATCTGCACGAGGGCATCCTGACATCGGCACACGCGCGGGGTCTGCGTCAGTACACGGAGGCGCCGGAGCGGCACGATGGAGCCTTGCTGCCGACCTGGGTGCCGGTAGGGCCAAGCAACAACACCGAGGTGCTGCGTGGCCACGACGCGCCGTTCGCGCCCACCGGGGGCATTGAAGTCATGTCCGGCAATCTCGGTCGCGGCATCATCAAGGTGTCGGCGGTGAAGCCAGAGCACCGGGTGGTCGAAGCGCCAGCGCTGGTATTCGACGAGCAGCAGCAGTTGCTGGATGCCTTCAAGGCCGGCGAACTGAACCAGGATTTCGTGGCCGTGCTGCGTTACCAGGGGCCGCGCGCCAATGGCATGCCCGAGTTGCATCAACTCACCCCCACGCTGGGGGTACTGCTCGATCGCGGATTCAAGGTCGCCTTGGTCACCGACGGACGCATGTCGGGTGCGTCCGGCAAGGTCGCCGCCGTGCTGCATCTGTGTCCGGAGGCCAGTCAGGGCGGGGCACTGGCCCTGGTGCAGAACGGCGATCGTATCCGTGTCGACAGTCAGGCCGGTACGCTCGATTTGCTGGTGGAGCCCGACGTACTGGCGCGCCGCATTGCCAGCCGGACCTCCGGACTGTCGCATGCCGAGGGTTGTGGTCGGGAATTGTTCGGCAACTTCCGCGCGCTGGTAGGCAGTGCGGAGGAGGGGGCTTCCTCACTTGGTCTGGTGGTCTGAGTGGGCAGGAATGGCGCGCCCGTCCACGGGGGCGTGTTGCAGGCAGAACTGGAGTAGCGATTCATGATGACAGCACTAAGTATCATGCAGCAGGGACCGGTCATTCCGGTCATTACCATCGACAGGCAAGCCGATGCGCTGCCGCTCGCGAAGGCGCTGATGCAGGGTGGCCTGTGCGTGCTGGAGCTCACGCTGCGGACCGCCGTGGCGCTCGACGTCATAAGACTACTGCGCGAAGAAGTGCCGGACGTCATCATCGGCGCCGGCACCATCCTCGACCCCTCGCAAGCGCGCGCGGCGGCGCAGGCCGGGGCTCAGTTTCTGGTGAGCCCAGGTAGCACGCCGCGGGTGCTCGATGCCTGTGCCGAAGCCGGCGTCGCGCTGCTGCCCGGTGCCGCAACACCGACCGAAGTGATGCTTTTGCTCGAGCGTGGCTTCACCGAGCAGAAATTCTTCCCCGCCGAGGCCGCCGGCGGCGTGGATATGCTGCGCTCGATTGCAGCGCCGATTCCCCAGGTGCGCTTCTGTCCGACGGGAGGTCTGACACCGGACAACGCCGGTAGTTACCTGGCGCTCGCCAACGTGGTCTGCATCGGTGGATCATGGATGGTGAGCAAGGCACTCATCGAGGGCAGGCGCTGGTCGGAAATCGAAAGGCTGGCGCGACTCGCCGCTGCCCTGCCGGCCCAATGAACCCCGGGCCACCCCTGTTTTTGCCGAGGATCAGCGCATGACCCGACACGCCATCGTGGCCGACATCGGCGGTACCAACGCGCGCTTTGCTACCGTCGATCTCACAGAGACGCCGTCGCTGGCTGGTCTGCAGCAGGTCGACAAACTGCGTTGCGCAGATTACCCGAGCCTCACGGCTCTGCTCGCGGCCTACCTGGCGCGGCTGCCCCGTGCCGAGCGGGTCGGTGAATTCTGTATCTGCATTGCCGGTGCCGTGGAACAGGACGAGATCTACATGCCGAACCGCGGGTGGACGTTCAGCCAGGCTGCAGTTCAGCAGGCGTTGGGGCGGCCCCTCGCCTTCATCAACGACTTCACCGCGCAGGTCCACAGCATCGCCACGCTGCAAGCGGCCGAGCTGAACTGGCTCGGGACCGCCCGTCCTCGGGGTAAGCGCGTGTTTGCCGTGGTGGGTCCCGGTACCGGGCTCGGGGTGGGTGGCATGACCGCCGGTCACGAGGCGATTCCTTCCGAAGGCGGCCACATCGGCTTTGCGCCACAAAACGCCCACCAAGCCGCTCTGCTCGGCGTACTGTGGGAAAAACTGCCACGCGTGGAGGTCGAGAAGCTGATCTCCGGTCCGGGTCTGGAGCGGCTGTATTGGGCAGCGGCGCGCCTGCAGGGCAGGGAAGCCTCTAGTACTGCACCGGCAGTCTCCGCTGCCGCCGAGTCCGGCGACCCTTTTGCCCGGGCTGTACTGCAGGATTTCTTCGATATTCTGGCAGCCTATGCCAGCGACGTCGCCATCATGCTGGGGGCAGTGGATGGTGTGTACATCGTGGGTGACATGATGGCGAAGCTGCGACCCAGTCTCGATCTCGCGCGTTTTCGGCGCTGTTTCGACGACAAGGACAACTACCAACCCTATTGCAGCCGCATTCCACTCGCGCTGGTGTCTGCTCAAGATACTGGCCTGCGTGGTTGCTGGCAGCACCTCTCCCTGCAGGCATCGAGGCAGCCGCGCTAGAAGCCGGCTACGCCACCGACCGACCGTGGGTCACTGACGCCCTCGAGCATAGCCCCGTCCTTGACGATGGTGTTGGCGTCGCCGATGCCGAAGCCAGCACCGTTTAGTCCCTTGTGGCCCATGGCGCGCAGCGCGGTAGCTACCTCGTCACTGAGGGCGCCGGTTTCGAAGCGTACGTTATCGGGGAGCCACTGATGGTGAATGCGCGGACTGGCGACCGCCTGCTCGGCGCCCATGCCGTGGTCGAGCACATTCAGCACCACCTGCAGGACGGTATTGATGATGGTCGACCCGCCCGGCGAACCGGTGACCAGTCGCAGTTCTCCGTCTTTCATGACGATGGTGGGCGTCATGGAACTCAGCATGCGTTTGCCCGGTGCAATTTCGTTGGCGTCCCGACCGATCAGTCCGTAGGAATTGGGCGTGTTGGGCTTGCTGCTGAAGTCGTCCATTTCGTTGTTCATGAGAACGCCGGTGCCAGGGATCACGATGCGGTTGCCGAAGGATCGATTCAGCGTGGTGGTCATGGCCACGGCCATGCCTTGCCCGTCAACGACGGAAAAATGCGTGGTCTGTGGACTTTCCTCAGGCCAACTGCCGGCACCGATGCTGGCGCTGTCGGTGGCGCGTGCCGGATCGAAGTCGGCGAAACGTTGGCGCGCGTACTCCTTGGACAGCAACTGCTGCGCCGGCACGTCGACAAAATCCGGATCGCCGAGATACTCGGCACGGTCCGCGTAGGCGCGCCGTTGGGCTTCGATCATCAGATGCACGGTGGCCGTGCTGCCATAGCCGAGCCTGCCAAGTTCGTAAGGTTCGAGCATGTTCAGCATTTGTAGCAGCAGCACGCCACCGGAGGAGGGTGGCGGCATGGAGTACACATCGTGACCCCGGTAGGTGCCATGCACCGGCTCGCGCCATACCGGCTGGTAGGACGAAAGATCATCGGTGGTCATGATGCCGTTGTTGCGCTGCATTTCCGCCGCAATCGCTGCCGCCACCGGGCCCTTGTAGAAACCGTCCCGGCCCTCGTCACTGATGCGCTGCAACGTGTCGGCGAGGTCGGTCTGTATCCACAGATCACCGGCCTTGTAAGGCTCACCACCGCGTGTGAACACGGCCAGTGAGGCCTCATGCCGGCTGAAGCCCTCGAGGTTGTCGGCAAACTGTCCCGCCAGATCGTCATTGAGGACGAATCCTTCGCGTGCCAGTCGCAGCGCCGGCGCTATCACCGCCTGCCGGGTCAGGGTGCCGTGCAGCTCGAGGGCATCGAGCAGGCCTGCCACCGTGCCTGGTACACCCGATGACTGCAGACTGTTGACGGCAAGGTTGCGATCGACATCACCCTTGGCGTCGAGAAACATGTCGCGGTGCGCGGCGCCCGGCGCCTTTTCACGGTTGTCTTGCGCAAGCACCCGGCCATCTTCGAGCGCGATCAGCAGGAAGCCGCCGCCGCCGAGATTGCCGGCAGACGGATACACCACCGCCAGCGCAAAGGCGGTTGCCACGGCGGCATCGATGGCATTACCGCCCTGTTGCAGGATCTGCCTGCCGACTTCCGAGGCGAGGTCAGAGCGCGAGGCCACCATGCCGCCCTCGCCGCGCAGTGTTTCGGCGAGGGTCGTCACCGCACCGGTCAGCGCAGCGGCAACCAGGGAAAGAGTCAGCAGGAAACGCGATTTCATGGAGTTCACCGAGGCGAGGGCAGGGCACGGATACAGGCAGCGTCGCTCGCCGGCATCATGACCGCACCCGCACCAAACGAAAAGTCAGGTTGATACGGTCGCCGCTCACCTTTGGTTGCTTAGGTATGCGGTGCAGCCAGCTACGCTGCATGCCGCGCCCCATCAGCAGCAGGGACCCGTTGCCCAGTTCGAGCGAGTATTTGCCAAGCTCGCGGCGCTGCCGGTGCTTCAACTCGAAGCGGCGACTGACCCCGAAGCTCAGCGAGGCAATCAGCGGGTCACTACCGAGCTCGGGTTCGTCGTCGGCATGCCAGTCCATGCTGTCGTTGCCCTGTCGGTACCAGTTCAGCAGCACCGAGTTGAAGGCAAGATCCAGCCTGCCCTGCACATCGGCGCGCAGCTGCAGCAGCAGCGGCGTCCAATCCCGGGGTACGAGCCTCAGCCCGGAGTAGCCGTAGTCCGTGCCGGCGTCGCCGTACCAGGCCTGCAGCCGCGGCACCGGCACGCGCTTGCCGCCGAAGTTGAGCGAGTCCTGTTGCCAGGCGACCTCCTGCTGCAGCGTGCTGCGCCAGCAATCACTTTGGGCAGGGGGATAGAAGGTGGGGAAGTAGGTCATCTCGGCATCGGGCAACACCATGCTGTCGCCACTTGCCTGCGCTACCGCACCTGGCAGGCGCGTCAGCCAATCGTGCTGCATCAGCCCAGCAGTTCCAGCAGGGCTGCCTTCTTCTCCTTGGTCAGGGAGTCGAGCCGGCGCCGCAGCTCGGCGTCGGTTTTGCGCCGCTTCATGGACGGAAGCGATTCGCCATGGGCTTCGGCCAGCTGCTGTTCGAGTTGCTTGCGGATGTAGCCCTCGAGCACCGCCACGATCTCGCAGTTCATGCTGCGACGATGGTGGTCGGAGAGCAGTCGGATCTGCTCGCGCAGGCCCGGCGGCAGCCGGACGACGAAACGCTCCACTACCTCAGGGCCACGCGGCGGCCGCGCCGGAGCGGCCTCGCCCGAACCGGCAGTGGACTCGGCAACGTCGGCGAGCGGCGTGAGATCGTTTTCGGTCGTCATGACGGGCTCTCCGGGGAGAATGGCTTGCTGCAGTCCGGGCTGCATGATAAACCGCCCGCGGTGGCACAAAAAAGCCCCGGTAGAGGCAGTGGATGACTGAGTTCGATCTGATTGTGGTGGGGGGAGGCTCGGGCGGCGTGCGGGCGGCGCGCATGGCGGCGAGTCACGGCGCCCGTGTGGCGCTGGTGGAAGCCTCCCGGCTCGGGGGCACCTGCGTAAACGTGGGTTGTGTGCCGAAGAAGCTCTACAGCTATGCCGCCCACTTCAGCGCGGACTTTGCCGACAGTGCCGGGTTCGGTTGGCAACTCGAGGGCATCCGCTTCGACTGGGCCACCTTGCGCGACCGCAAGAGCTCCGAGATTGCCCGGCTCAATGGGGTCTACCAGTCCTTGCTGGAGAAGGCGGGGGTGCAGCTCATCAGGGGCTTTGGACGGCTGCTCGGCGGCGGACGCGTGGACGTGGGCGCAGGGGTCCTCCAGGGGCGGCACATCCTGCTCGCCACCGGGGGCAGACCGCAGTCTCCCGACTTTCCCGGGGCCGAGTACACAGTCACTTCCGACCAGATTTTCGACTTGCCCACCTTGCCGCGTCGGCTGCTCATCCTCGGTGCCGGCTACATCGGAGTGGAGTTCGCGGGCATTTTTGCTGGTCTCGGCGTCCAGACCAGCGTGAGCTGGCGTGGCGAGCTACCGCTGCGGGGCTTCGATCAGGACCTGCGCCAGCGTTTTTGCCGTGAAGCGGGCAAGTACTGTCAGCTGTTACCCGGTTCCCGGTGCGAGCGCATCGAGCGGCAGGCAGATGGCAGCCTGCAGGTGCTGTTCCACGATGGACGGCTACTCGAAACGGACCTGGTATTGGCGGCGCTGGGTCGTCGTCCGCTGCTGGAGGGCCTTGGTCTGGAGAACACGGCGGTCCGCCTGGGCCCGGAAGGTACAGTGCTGGTCGACGAGCACTTCTGTACGACGGATCCCGGCATTCATGCCGTGGGGGATGTGGTCGGCCATTTACCGCTCACACCGGTGGCCCTGGCAGAGGCCATGGTGGTCGTGGATCGCTTGTTTGGCCAGCGGCAGCGGCGCCTCGATTACCGGTACATTCCCACGGCGGTGTTTTCGCAGCCCAACCTGGCTACCGTGGGTCTCACGGAGGAAGCTGCGCGGCGGACCTGTGCCGATGTCGCCGTCTTCGAAACCGATTTCCGCCATCTGCGGCACACCTTGTCCGGGCGTGATGAGCGCACCTACATGAAAGTATTGGTGGACAGCGCCAGTGATCGCGTGCTCGGCATGCATATGATGGGCGCCGAGGCCGGGGAAATCCTGCAGGGCTTCGCCACAGCACTGGTCTGCGGACTCACCAAGACCCAGCTCGACGCAACGATTGGCATTCATCCAACGGCAGCCGAGGAATTCGTGACCTTGCGCACCCGCAGCCGCTGATGACACAATACTTCCGGTAATAAAGATTACCGGAATTATTGAATCAACGAGTACCTGCTGCCCACCTAACTATTCCATATCAATACGTTGCTATATTTTTCTAAAGTAAAGCATGAAGCCGCCGATCCCCTTTTTTGACACGCTGGACGCCATGCCCAACCCGTATCGGCAGCGCCTGCAGAGCGTGGCGCACCTGCAACTGCCCACAGAGCCCGAGCACGCCATCACCGACTACCAGTTCGCCAGTGAGTTCCTCTACAGCTACCGCGGCAGCCCCGACACGTTTTCGACGTACCGACGGGAAATCGAACACTTTCTGCACTGGTGCTGGTTGGTCGCACAGCTGGCCCTGGCAGACGTGCGGCGTGAGCACATCGAGGCCTATGTGGAGTTTGCCCGCAAGCCGCCGAAGCCCTGGATCGGCGCCAAAAATGTCGCCCGCTTCGTCGAGCTCCAGGGCCTGCGTCAGCCCAACCCCGACTGGCGACCCTACGTGGTGACCGACGGGCGACCTTACGTGCTGTCGCAGAGCGCGGCGCAGTCGCTGCTGGCGGTGCTCGGCAGCTTCTTCAACTTCCTCATCCAGGAAAGCCATCTTCAGAGCAATCCGGTGGCGCAGATCCGCCAGAAGAGCAAATTGGTGCGCAAGACCCAGGGCCAGAAACCCATCCGACGACTCTCGGAACTGCAGTGGAACGCCGTCATGGAGACGGCCAAGCACTTGGCCACCCATGACCCGGTGGCCCACGAGCGTACCCTGTTCATCCTGCAGGCCCTGTTCGGCCTTTACCTGCGCATCTCGGAACTCGTGGAGACGCCGCGCTGGCAGCCGCGCATGGGCGACTTCGAGCGGGATCTGGAGGGCAACTGGTGGTTTCGTACCGTAGGTAAAGGCAACAAGGAGCGGCTGATCTCGGTCAGCGACAGTATGCTGGCGGCGCTCAAGCGTTACCGGGTTTCGCGCTGTCTCGGCCCCTTGCCCACCCCGGGTGACCCGGCCCCGCTCATCCATCGCGCCAAGGGCCAGGGCGGGATCACCAGCACGCGGCAGATTCGTGGCATCGTGCAACACTGCTTCGATCTGGCCGCGGACAAGCTACGGCAGGAACAGTTCCTCGAGGAAGCCGACCAGCTGGCGGCGGCCACCGTGCACTGGCTCCGGCATACCGGCATCTCGGAGGACGTCAAATTCCGGCCTCGCGAACACGTGCGCGATGACGCCGGCCACGGTTCCAGCGCCATCACCGATCGCTATATCGATGTAGAACTGCGCGAGCGACACGCCTCCGCCCGCAAAAAAATCATCGACCCTACGGCCTGAAGCGTAGGCAGCCGGGACCCAAATCGGTTAGGTTAACCGGGCGTAGTGATGCGGTGTTAAGGCCCGGTTCGTCCCGGTCTGCGTATGATCACCGCAGCCCCTGAATCGAGGTAAGCGTTCAATGTTCAAGCGTACGATGGCCATGAAGGGCCCCGTGCCTTTCCGTCAACTGGCCCTGGCTACCCTGCTCTCCCTGTCCGGGCTTCCCGTTGGTGTTGCCCCGGCGCTGGCGCAGGCCCCTGCTTCGGTGCTGCCGGCCGAAATTCCCCTCGACGTCGCCGCCATCTACCGCGAGTTCGAGCCCGCGCGGGACTACGCCTCCACCACCGAGGACATCATCGACCAGATGGTCCGCAACCACTACTCGCACATTGCCTTCGACGATACGATCTCGGCGAAAGTTCTCGACAGCTACCTCGAGGCGTTGGACGGCGGTCGCATGTATTTCACCCAGGCCGACATCGACGGTTTCGAGCAGTTCCGCACCCGCCTCGACAATCTGCTGCAGGACGGCGATGTCGAGGCAGGCTACGCGATCTACAACCTGTATCACCGCCGGGTGATCGAGCGACTCGTCTACTCCATCACTCGCGTCGAGGTCGATCAAACCGATTTCGACTTCACGGTCGACGAAAACCTGGAAATCGATCGTGCCGGCGTGCCGTGGCCCGCCGACCACGCCGCGCTGGAAGACCTCTGGCGCCGGCAGGTGAAGAGTGCCGTGCTCAGTCTGCAACTGACCGACAAACCAATACCCGAGGTGCGTGAACTGCTGGCGAAGCGCTTTCGTTCCCAGTTGAGCCAGGTGCTGAGGACGAACACGCTCGATGTCTACCAGCGTTACATGGATGCGATGACCATGACCTTTGACCCGCACACGCAGTACTACGCGCCGCGTGCGGCCGAAAACTTCAACATGAGCATGCGACTCTCGCTGGAGGGTATCGGCGCTGTGCTGCAGACGGACGACGAGTACACGAAGGTGGTCAGCGTTGTCACCGGCGGTCCCGCCGACAAGCAGGGTGAATTGCAGCCAGGCGACCGCATTGTCGGTGTGGCGCAGGGCGATGCTTCTTTTGTGGACGTGATCGGCTGGCGCGTGGATGACGTGGTGGAACTGGTGCGCGGCGAAAAAGGTTCGGTGGTACGACTCAACGTGTTGCCCGAGGCCAGCAAGATCGACATGCACGAGATCCGCATCACCCGCGATACGGTCAAGCTGGAAGATTCTTCCGCCAAGAGCGAGATCGTCGAGGTCGAGCAGAACGGGACAACCCACAAGATTGGTGTCATCGACCTGCCCGCCTTCTACATCGATTTCGAGGCATTGCAGCGCCGCGATCCGAGCTACCGCAGCAGTGTGCGGGATGTCGAGGCGCTCATCGGGGAGTTGAAGACACAGGGTATCGAAGGGCTGGTGGTGGATCTGCGCGACAACGGCGGCGGTTCGCTGAGCGAAGCCAGCGATCTCGTGGGTCTGTTCGTGCGCCGAGGTCCCACGGTACAGGTGAAGGATGCCGATGGCGAAGTCACCCTGCTCGGCAACCAGGATTCCGACGTGGCCTACGATGGACCCCTGGTGGTGCTCGTCAATCGTCTGAGTGCCTCAGCCTCGGAGATCTTCGCCGGCGCCATCCAGGACTACCAGCGCGGGCTCGTGGTGGGCAGCCAGACCTTCGGGAAGGGAACCGTGCAGGAACTCATTCCGATGGGCGATGGGCAGATGAAGATCACACGCTCCAAGTTCTATCGCATTTCGGGTGAGAGCACGCAGCACAAGGGCGTCATGCCCAGCATCACCATGCCGGATCTGTACGAGGCCTCACCGGACATCGGCGAGAGCGCGCTGCCCACTGCCCTCCCCTGGGACACGATCGAACCAAACTTCTACCGGCCCTACACAGATCTGCGCCTGATCGTACCGACACTCAACAGCCGGCATGAGGCGCGGCTGAAGACCGACCCCGACTTTGCCTTCATCGAGGCGGAGATCGCCCGCGCCCGGCAGCAACAGCAAAATAACTTGCTGACCCTCAACCAGGCAAAGCTGCAGGCCGAGCGCGATGAACAGGAAGCCTGGCGCCTCGAACAGGAAAACAAGCGCCGCGTGGCCAAAGGCAAGCCGCCGCTGCAGAGCATCGACGAACTGGAAGAGGCCTCGGCGGATGCAAGCGCCGACGCAGCCGACACCGGGGATGCCGCTCTCGATGCGAGCACGGCGACTGCATCGGAAGCGGCCGATGCTACTGAGGACGCCAAGGAGCCCGATCCGTATCTGGTCGAAAGCGGCAAGATCCTGCTCGATTTAATCAGCCTGCAGGGCAGTGGCGGGAGTCGGGTGGCTGGCACTCCGGCCGGTGGCCCGGGCCAGACAGCGCAGTAACGCGCCCACCGCTGCTGCCATCCGTCCCGAGTGACTCCGCCAGCCAATCGAATGGAAAGGCGAGGAGTAGGTCGAGTGGTAAGTCGTGCGGCAAGTCGTGCGGCAAGTCGAGCAGAAAATTGGCGGAGGAGGTGAGATTCGAACTCACGATAGGCTATTAACCTACGCCGGTTTTCAAGACCGGTGCATTCAACCGCTCTGCCACCCCTCCGAAGAGCGCGAATTCTTACCTTATCACCGAAACCAGTCAACCTGATCGCTTCTCCCCGCCCAGTTCAGGTTCCGAGATACCGAAGTTCATGGCCACTTTTGCCGTCGTCATTCAAGGTGCTCCCTACAGCAGTCAGGCCGCTCACAGCGCCTTGCTGTTCTGCGAGGCAGTGCTGGCTTCAGGCCACCGTCTGCAGCGGCTGTTCTTCTGGCAGGACGGCGTGCACAACGCCTCCGCTCTCTGTACGCCCCCCCAGGACGAACGCAACCTTCCACGGGCCTGGCAGCAACTCATCTCGGACCATGGCATCGATGCCGTGGTGTGTGTGGCTTCTGCGCTGCGCCGCGGTATCGTCGATGCGCAGGAGGCCAAGCGCTATGAGCTCAACGCCAGCAACCTCCTGCCGGGATTCGTGCTCGGTGGTCTCGGCCAACTGGTCGACGCGCATTTGCAAGCTGATCGCCTGGTCACCTTCGCGCCATGAGCGGTCAGCAATCAAGCAGAGGCTTGCTGGTCATCTGCCGCAAAAGCGCGTGGCAGGCTTCTTCGGCGGCGGCCCTGGAGCTGGCCATGAGCGCCGGCGTGTTCGAGGTGCCTGTCTCCCTGCTGCTGCTCGGTGAGGCGGTGCTGCAGTTGCTGCCAAATCAGCAAGGTACGCCGCTGCAGCTGAAGTCCGTGGCCAGGCAGCTTCCCGTGCTGGAACTGTGTGGCGTCAGCGAGATACTGGCCGATGCCGAGGCCTTGTCACGCTACGCCATAGCGGTTGGAAGCTGCGAAGTCCCGGTCCACGCGCTGCCGCCGGCTGAGCTTGCCGCGCTGCTGGCCCGGCAGCATAACGTGCTGGTGTTCTGATGAGTCTGCATACGGTCAACCATACGGATCCGCAGCTGTGGCGGGACTGTTTGCTCACGCTGGCGGCAGGCGATGCGGTGCTTCTGCTGGAAGAGGCGGTGTATCTGGCCCTGCCAGGAGCCCTGCCCGCTCCGCTGCCGGCGGAAACACCGTGTTATGTGCTGCAAGAGGATCTCGTCTTGCGCGGCTTGCTGGGCCGGACGGGTGACTTCCAGCCGATATCGGCAGCCGGGTTCGTCGCACTGACGCTCGAGCATCCCCGTGTGGTCAGTTGGAGCTGAGCCCCATGACGTCGCAACTGGTCGCAGGGCAGAGGGAGTTGGCGCTGGATCCGGATGGCTATCTTCGCAACCTCGACGCCTGGTCTGAAGAGGTTGCCGATGCTCTCGCGCACCAGAGCGGCCTGCAGTTGACCGCCGCGCACTGGGAAATTCTCCATCTGCTGCGCGACTTCTACCGTACACGGGGTGTGACACCCGTGATGCGCATCCTGGTGAAGCTCGTCGAGCGTGAGCTCGGGCCGGCCAAAGGCAACAGCCTGTACCTGCTTGGCCTGTTTCCGGAGAGCCCGGCGCGTGTTGCCGCTCGGATCGCTGGGTTGCCCCGCCCGGTGAATTGCCTCTGAAACCCAGCTCTCATGGATGTCTCCTTGTCTGCCTCGCCCTCTCCTGTCCCCCACGCCATCGACAGTGACCTTCTCGTCGAGTCGCTGCCCTACCATGCCGATCTTGCCCGTTGGTATGCCTGTATCCGTGATCTGCCACAGCCCATGCTGTTGTCGAGCGGGCAGTCCACGCACCCGGCAGCGCGCTTCGACATCCTGACCGCCGATCCAGGCACGGTGCTGCGCAGCAGGGCGGGACATACCACGCTGCACCGACGCGATTCTGCTGAGGTTGAGGTCTCCACGGATCCACCCTTTGCACTGCTGGCGCAGCACTGCCCGTTGCAGCCACGGCAAGCCGATCCAGACCTGCCTTTCACGGGCGGCGTGATTGCCTGGTTTTCCTATGAACTGCTGCATGAGTCCTGTCGGCTGCCATTTCGCTCAGCTGCCACACTGCAGCTACCAGACATGTTCGCTGGTCTGTTCGATTGGGCGCTGGTGATCGATCACCGACAGCGGCGAGCGTCGCTCGTGCTGCGCTGTCAGGATCCCGCCCGCCGCGACTTTCTCCGCCGTCATGTGCAGCAGGCGGTGGAGACCCCCCTTGCACGTGTTGTGCCTTTCTCGCTGCTGCAGGGTGGTTTCCAGCCCCATTTCACTCGGGAGCAGTACCTCGACCGCTTTCGACGCATCATCGACTACATCGAGGCCGGCGATTGCTATCAGGTCAATCTGGCCCAGTGCTTCAGTGCCGCTTGCCAGGGCGACAGCTGGGATGCCTTTGCGCGCTTGCAGCAACGCGCCAATGCACCCTTCGCCGCCCTGCTCTGTGACGGCGACCAGCATGTCCTGAGCTTCTCGCCCGAGCGCTTCGTCAAGGTCGAGCAGGGAGTGGTAACCACGCAGCCGATCAAGGGCACGCGCCCACGCAGCAGCAACGTCGACGAGGATGAACGTAACCGGCTGGACCTCGAAAGCAGCGTCAAGGACCGTGCGGAGAATCTGATGATCGTCGATCTGTTGCGCAATGATCTCGGGCGCGTCTGCGACTTTGGTTCGGTGCGCGTCGACAAACTGTTCGAACTGCAGAGCTTCACCAATGTCCATCATCTGGTGAGCACCATCAGCGGCCGTCTGCAGGAGCCGGCTGATCTTTTCAAGCTGTTGAGGGCCTGTTTTCCCGGAGGCTCCATTACCGGGGCCCCCAAGTTGCGCGCCATGCAGATCATCGATGAGCTCGAAACCATGCCACGCTCCGTCTACTGCGGCGTGATTGCCTGGATAGACCAGGGCGGCAACATGGACAGCAACATTGCCATCCGTACCTTGGTGCGTGACGGGGACCATGTGCATTGCTGGGGCGGTGGCGGCATCGTGGCCGACTCGGTCGGTACCGAGGAGTATCAGGAAACCTTCGACAAGATCGGCTTGTTCCTTCGTAACGTCTGATGCACAAATCACTCCCGAGCCACATCGACTGGCATACCCTGCCGGAACAGTTGCCGCCCCTGCTGCTGCCCCTGACGCCGGCCCTGCCCGCCTTGCGCGAGCGCCAGGCTGCGGTACTGTTGCTCTGGTGCGAAAACGGCGGAGCGCCCTTCACGCTGCTCACCCAGCGCAGCACGGAGCTGCCGCTGCATCCCGGGCAGATCAGTCTGCCCGGCGGGCGCGTGGAAGCCAGTGACGCCAGCCTCGAGGAGACCGCGCTGCGCGAGGCCCACGAAGAAGTGGGCCTGCCGGCGGCAGCGGTACACTTGCTCGGGCGCCTGCCCACGGCGTCTGTGAGTTCGGGCTTTACCATCACGCCTGTAGTGGGCTACTGCAGCGGCCGACCGACGTTGCAGCCCAGCGAGCGCGAAGTGGCGCGCCTGATCGAACTGCCGCTGACACTGGCACTCGACTGCAGTCGGTATGGTCACGACAGTCTGGAGCGCAACGGCGAGACCCGGCAGTTCCGCTTTCTGCAGTTTGAAGGACATTTCATCTGGGGTGCCACGGCCCGTATCCTGCTCTCGCTCGCCGAGCGAGTGGCCCCATTGTTTCAGTCTGCCAGCTCGCGCTGACTGGCCTTGCGAAACTCCTCGCGCAGCGCCTCGTAGCTGTGAACGCTGGGGAACTGCGGAAACTCTGCCGCTACCTTGGCCGGCGCGTGGAACAGGATGCCCTGCTCGGCGGTGGCCAGCATGCTGGTGTCGTTGTAGGAATCACCGGCAGCGATCACCCGGTAATTCAGACTCTGGAAGGCCAGCACGGCCTGGCGCTTCGGGTCCTGCTGGCGCAGACGGTAACCCACTACCTTGCCATCGGGCGCCACTTCCAGGCGATGACACAGCAACGTCGGGGAGCCAAGCAACGGCATCAGTGGCAGGCCGAACTCATAGAACGTGTCGGACAGAATCACTACCTGAAAATGGCGCCGCAGCCACGCCACGAACTCCACGGCGCCCGGCAGTGGCTGCAGCGTGGCAATGACCGCCTGGATCTCCGGCAGCCCGAGCCCATGCTCTGCGAGCAGACGGATACGGTTGCGCATGAGGGCATCGTAGTCCGGCAGATCACGGGTGGTCAGCCGGAGTTCGGGAATGTTGGTCTTGTCGGCGAAGGCGATCCAGATTTCCGGGATCAGTACTCCTTCAAGGTCGAGACAGGCTATCTCCATGGGTCACAGTCACCGGTCGGTCAGGCACGCAGCCCTTGTGGCTGATTGGCGATGCCGTTGGGGACATGACCGGTCGCCACATGGCCTCGCGCCGATTCGCAGTGGCGCTCCTGATCGTCGAAAAATACGTCGGCTTCGTAGGCGCCGAGAAATGCCCCTTTTTCCAGTCCACCCAGAAACAGCGATTCGTCGATACGGATGTCCCACGCACGCAGTGTGCGCACGACCCGCTCGTGTGCCGGTGCTGACCGCGCCGTCACGAGACAGGTCCGGATGGGGGACTGACCTTCACCGAACTCGCGTTGCAGCAGATGCAGTGCGGACAGGAAGGCCTTGAAGGGGCCACCACTCAGCGGGGACTTGGCCGCTTCCCGTTCACTGCGCGTGAACTCGGCCAGACCCTGGGTTTTGTACACGCGTTCAGCCTCATCGGAAAACAAGACGGCATCGCCGTCGAAGGCGAAGCGCAATTTGTAGTCATCCAGGTTGGCAGTCTTGGAGGGCATGATGGTGGCTGCCGCCACGCCATGCTCGAGCGCTTGCCGCACATCCTGGCCATGGGTGGACAGGAACAGGTGGCTGTTGAAGGCTGTGATGTAGCGATAGGGACTCGACCCGCCGCAGAAAGCCGCCTTGCTGATGTCGAGTCCGTGATGCTCGATCGAATTGAAGATGCGCAGCCCGGTATCGGCCGTGTTGCGAGAGAGCAGGATCACCTCCACCCAGGCTGCTCCCAGCAGCTTGTTGATGTTCAGCAGCTTCTTGACGAGGTGGAAAGCGTCGCCGGGCTGGAGCGGCTCGTCTTCATGGGCGATCTGGTACTGCCGGTAGGCCTCCACCCCCTGACTTTCGAACACCTGATTACTGGCGTCCAGGTCGAACAGCGCGCGGGACGAGATCGCTACGATCAGTTTGTTGACGTCACTTTGCATGGGGGCATGGTACACCCGTTCCCCGCAACCCGCAGTAGCCGTCCGGGTTCTTGGCCAGGTACTGCTGGTGGTAATCCTCGGCGTAGAAGAAAGGAACCTGCAAACGGATTTCCGTCGTGATGGGGCCGAAACCAGCGGCTGTCAGTGCCTGCTGGTAGCGATCGCACGACGCTTGCGCGATCTCCAGATCCTGCAGCGAGTCGACATAAATGGCCGAACGGTACTGGGTACCGACGTCGTTGCCTTGGCGCATGCCCGCCGTCGGATCATGCGCCTGCCAGAATTGCTGCAGCAGTTTGCAGAGATCCAGTTGCCGGGGATCGTAGGCCACCAGCACGACCTCGGTCTGGTCGGTCTGGCCGCTGCATACCTCTCGGTAGGTGGGGTTGGGCGTGTGGCCACCGGCATAGCCGACCGCCGTGGTGAAGACGCCTGGAAGGCGCCAGAATAGTCGCTCGGCACCCCAGAAGCAGCCAAGACCGAGTTGCACCTGTGCGATGCCTGCCGGAAAAGGACCCTGCAGCGGGTTGCCCGTCACGACATGACGGGCGCTCACGGGCATGGGCTCGTGGCGACCCGGCAGGGCCGCGTCGGGGCCCACGAGTCCCGCTGGTTTCGAACTGAACATTGCTTGCCTCCAGTGCGTGATCTACACCTGCTGCGCGGGTCTGCCGCGACCCGGATCCGGCCGGGGCTTTCACGGCGCGGGTACGCGGCCACCGTCACGGCAGATCGCCAGATAGCGGGCGATCACGGTTTCCATGCCGAATTCGATGCACTCGATGGTGAGGGCATGACCAATGGATACTTCGAGCACGCCGCCAATGCCGAGAAACAGCGGCAAGTTCTGCAGGTCGAGGTCGTGCCCAGCATTGATACCAACACCCAAGCGCCTGGCCTCGACCGCTGCTGACTTGTACTCGGCCAGCACGGGGCTACTTCGGGCGCTGGTGAATGCCGCCGCATAGGCTTCGGTATAGAGCTCGATACGGTCGGCGCCGATACTGGCAGCAAGCGCCACCTGCGCAGGCACTGGATCGAGAAAAAGCGAGACACGAACACCCGACGCACGCAGCCGGGCGACGCTGTCCTTGAGGAAGCCACCGTGCTTGACGAGATCCCAGCCGTGGTCAGAGGTCAGCTGATCGGCAGCGTCTGGCACCAGCGTGCATTGGTGCGGGCGTACGTGCTCCATGAGCGCCAGAAAATCCGCCGATGGATACCCCTCCACATTGAATTCAGCACCGGCCCTGTCCTTCAGCAGCTCTGCGAGCACCGGCACATCGGCAAAGCGCACGTGCCGCTGATCCGGGCGCGGATGTACCGTGATGCCGTGCACCCCCAAATCCAGGAAGCGCCGGGCAAACTGCTGCAGGTCCGGAAAGTTGCGTCCCCGCGAATTACGCAGCAGAGCCAGCTTGTTGACATTGACACTCAGGGCAGTCATGGCAGGTTTGCTCTCAGATCTGTTCGTCCCGATCAGGCCAGATGAAGCCAATCGGGCGTGGCGCGACCGACTCGCTCTCGGTATCGACCGCATAGCAGATCAACTGGACGGTGCTCTGGTGCGCAAGCAGGCTGCAGGGATTTCCACCCATCAAGCCTTCGATGCGGATGCCATCGAAGCTTATCTGGGCCAGAGTCCGCACCTCGATCTGCAACCCGCCATGCAGCAAGGCGGCAATGGCCGGCCGATAGCGCGGCGGCAATTTCTCGTGCCAGCCACGCGCCTCGGCGGCAAGGGCCTCAAGCAGCACACCGGCACTGCGGTACTCGTTCATCGCCTGCTGGCTGCAACTTGGGGGCAGTGGACACAGATTGGATTCCCGCACGGTTGGCGGCGCAAAACCGGGTACTGCCACCATCTGACGGTTCAAGACATCGTTCAGGCTGTGCGCGCCGCCTTGGAGTGGGTGCAGGTCTGGCTTGAAGTCATCGGCAACTGACGTAATCTGGACGCTGCCTTCCGTGTGTAATTCGGTCATGAGAACTCCATGGGGCACAGCATCGGGGTGAGGCAGAAACGTGCGGTGGTGCCCGGGACCGGAATCGAACCGGTACGACCTTTGAGGGTCGAGGGATTTTAAGTCCCTTGTGTCTACCAATTTCACCACCCGGGCGCCATGGAACGGCAACTCGTGTCTGCCGCAGCGGTCTTGCTGTCGGCTTGCTGCACTGACACAGCCATACATCGGAGAGCTCCTGGCACGAAGGCCCCCGATAGCCAGCGGCTGTTTTTGCGGACGGAAGTCTAGCAGTTGGCCCACGACAAGTCGCACACTCAACGACGCCGGGGCCGCATCGTGACTTTGCGTCCGAGCGGTGCGGGAGCGGTGAGCGCAATCCGCGCCAGCCGGCAGGAAACGCTGGAAGCGTGATCAGGGACGACTGCCGGTCCAGGCGGCGGTGAGCAATTCGAGCACTCCGTCGAAGGTCACTGCCCGGGGATTGTAGTAGGGTCGCGCCAAGGCGATCTCGGCCGCCCGGGCCAGATCGCCGCGCTGCATACCCAGCGCCCGTAGCGAGGTCGGAGCCCCTAAGCGCGCCACCAGATCGTGCAGCGCCCCGGGCACTGAAGGGGCATCGACGTGCAGGGCGCGGGCCATGGCCTGCATGGCCTCTGGCGCGTGCTCGCGGTTGTAGGCCACGCAGTAAGGTAGCATCACGGAGTGCACCTCCGCATGCGGCAAGGAGAAGCTGCCACCCAGCACGTGACAGAGCTTGTGGTGGATTGCCATGCCGACCGTACCGAGGGCTATGCCCGCCAGCCAGGACCCCTGCAATGCCTGGGTGCGTGCCAGCAGATCGCCCGGATTCTGCGCGATGCGCGGCAAACTGTCGGCGAGAGCGGCGATGCTCGATTCGCTGAGCAGCGAGATCAGCGGATTGCGATTTTCTGCATACAGCGCCTCGACCGAATGCGCCATGGCATTGATGCCGCTGGCCCCCGAGATACCCGCCGGCAAACTCAGCGTGAGTTCGGGGTCGTAGATCACGGTGCGAGGCTGCACGCGCGGATCCCTGCCGGTCACCTTGATGCCCTCACGGGTGATACCCCAGATCGGTGTCATCTCCGAGCCGGCATAAGTCGTTGGAATCGCAAGGCTCCGGAGTCCTGTTTCCAGCGAAACTGCCTTGGCCAACCCGACCGTCGTGCTTCCGCCGATGCAGACGCAGCCATCACTCTGGTATCGGGAAACATGCTGCAGCACAGCCGCGACGCTGTCGGTCGGAACGTGCATCACGGCCCCGGAGAAGAGGCTCGCACTAGTGCCGACCAGAGCCTGCACTCGCTCGGCAAGCACGCGATGACCCGGTGTGGAGATGATGACTGGCTTGGTGAAGCCGAGCAGGTACACTTCCGAGGCAACGGCGGCCATTTGGCCAGCACCAAAAATGACCCGGGTTGGTTGGAGTTCGAGGGTGAAATTCATACGGGGTTGGGTACTGCGTGCGCGGCCGGCGGCAAGAGCACGCTGGCGCACGGGGGCGGGCTCACCCCGCCTCGTGCGACCTTCGCCGGGGTGGTCAGAATTCCACTCCAACGCGCGGTACCGTGCCGTTCTTGACCATTTGCATGATCTCTGGAGAACCGTTCTCCCAGACGATCAGCATTGACCGCTTGGGCGACAGGCCCTTGTGCCGGATGTCGGCCGGCATACAGCATACGTCGCCCGCCTTCATCACCACGTTTGCGCGAATCTTGCCGGTCTGACCGTCCTTGATCTCCCAGAAAATTTCGTCGGACACCTGCAGGAACCACTCCACGCGATCGTTACCGTGTTCGATGGGCAGGATGAATTCCTCCGTCGTCGGGCACAGCAGACTTTGCCGGATGACCGAGACCACTGAGGGATTCCAGGTCACATCGGAGCGGGACAGGAAAGCAAACAGATTGAACGCATGGATCCGGTTGGTGAAGCCCGGTTCTTCGACGATTTCCGGGCTGCTCTGATCCACGTCCAGGAACGCGCGGTTCACTGTATAGCCGTTGGCATCGCTACGTACCTCGGTGTCGCCGGGTACACCGATCATGCGCTTGGCCGTTTGCCGCTTGCGAGCTATCGCCTCCCGGTTGGATCCGTTCTTTCGCCCCCACGCCTCACCGGTTTCCTGAGGCGCTGCAAAAGGATCGAAGCCAGAATTGGTCCAGTCATTCTGCATGTCGATGAAAAGCTTCATGAGCACATCGGACGGAAAGGTCTCGAGGTAATCCTTGCCGCTCGCCTTGTACTCGGCATTGAGAGTGCCCGCGAACAGGTCCACAGTTCCGTAGTGATTGGTCGTACCGACGACTTCGTCGAAATTCACGGTCCCGTAGAAGAAACCCCAGGCGATGTCCCGCATGAGCGCGCGCAGAAAGGCATCAACGGGCATCATGTGACTGCCCTGCGGCCAATGTATGTAGGCGAAGTATTCGCAGCGTTCGAACCGGAAACTGCCGATGGTGAAGACCTTGAAGCCTGTCACCGTGCTGTCCACTTTCATCTGGAGTGCGCTTGTCATTTTTGCCAGCCTCTTGCGTGAATGGGTAGTGGCTTGGATTACGTGAAGGTTACTTGAGGTGAAGGTTACTTGAGACAGATGTCGTTCCAGCGCTCGACAGACTCTTGTCCGAGAATCGTCTGAAATAGCAGAGTGGCGGGCCTGGCGGACTGGAACTGGTAGGCGGTTTTTTCAGGCAGCAGCGCCATGTGACCCCGCTGCAGGATGACTTTGCCAATCTTCTTGCCCGGGGGCTGCCCTGCCAATCTCACGGCTCCGTCTCGGTCGTCATCGAGGCTGCCGGGCTCCGCCAGTTCCACGAAATGGACCTCGACGTTGTAGTCCATGGCAACGACGAACTCGTCGTGTGCACAGGCGTACCAGGGTGATGCGCCCTCAGCCCGAGCAACTTCCAGGGTGTAATCGAGGTTCTTGCCTACCACGATGCGCTCGTAAGGCTTATGGGTTGCCGCCACCTCGTAGATGTTCGAAAACACGAAATTCTTGATGTTGTCGTCGATGATCTGCACCCCACCCTTCTGATAGGAGTCGATGGAGGCAAAGTAGGTGGAGTACTTGGGTGACATGGTGTCCTCTGGATTCGGTAAACTATTTTTTACTGGCTACGGTCTGTGAGGTTGCTATCCGGGCCAGCAAGGGGCAAAGTTCGGATGGCGAACTTTTTTGCCGTAATACGAACACGTCAAGGATGCTCTTAAATGAAAAACACCTTGTCAAGCACATTTGCGGGAGCCAACCGCGAATATGTCGCCTCACTGGCAAAAGGCCTCGCCGTCATCCGTTGCTTTGATCATCAACATACAGAGATGACCCTTTCGGAGGTCGCGCGGCTTGCGAACCTGACACGCGCCACCGCAAGACGATTCCTGCATACCCTGCACCAACTCGGCTATATGGAGTCTGATGGCAAATTGTACTGGCTGACGCCCAAGGTGCTCGATCTCGGTTACTCCTACCTTGCATCTCAGCCGTTGATCGAGCGCGTTCAACCCTATACCAAGGAACTGTGTGATGCCATCGGTGAATCCTGCTCGGTCTCCGTGCTGGATTTTCCCGATGTGGTTTATGTGGCCCGAACGCTCTCCCACCAGATCATGTCGGTCAGTCTCAATGTTGGCGCGAGACTCCCTGCGGTCACGACATCCATGGGCCGCGTACTGCTGGCCGCCAGAGGTGATGAGGAGATCGACGAGTTGCTGGCCAAAGTCTCCGTCGAACGATTCACAAAGCATACCCTCGTGGAGCCTGCGCAAATCAAGGGCGAAATCCAGATGGCGCGTAAAAAGGGCTATGCCATCTGCAATCAAGAACTGGAGATCGGCCTTCGCTCTCTGGCGGTGCCCATTCGCAACCGGCAAGGCAAGGCAGTGGCCGCCATCAATGTGAGCTCTCAGCCCCTCAAAGTCAGTGAGAGCAAACTGCTGAAGGAGATACTGCCCCAGCTGCGTGAGGCGGCCAGAAAGATCAGCGACGCCTTGTAGTGTGTTTGCCGGCAAGTCTGTCGAGGCACTGTGCCATGCAGCGCTGCACCAGCCTCAGACCAGATCGACAACGAAAGCCGCCGCCGTTCGTGCAGTGATTTCCTCGAGCGAAGACCCGGGCATGACTTTCTTGAGCGTGAGTCCGGCATCGGTAAAGTGGAAGACCGCCAACTCTGTCACCACCACATCCACGACTCCCTGCGCCGTCAGCGGCAACACGCACTGGGGCAGGATTTTCGATTCACCACTCTTGTTGGTATGCGTCATGGTGACGATCACCCGCTTGGCCCCGCAGGAGAGATCCATCGCACCGCCGACGCCCAGCAGCGGTTTGCCCGGGATGGCCCAATTGGCCAGATTGCCGTGCGCATCTACCTCGAGTGCGCCCATGACGGCGACGTCGATGTGGCCACCACGAATCATGTTGAAGGACGTCGTCGAGTCGAAGTAGGAGGCGCCAGGCAGGGCCGTCACCGGGATCTTGCCGGCATTGACTGGATAGTCCATGGCTCCGCCAGACTCCGGGCTTGGTCCCACACCCAGCATGCCGTTCTCCGTGTGCAGCGTGAGTTGGTGTGACGGAGTGATCAAATCAGCCACCAGGGTTGGAATGCCGATGCCAAGGTTCACCACTTCCCCGGGCCTCAATTCATCGAGTACGGCACGGGCAATGCGTAGCTTGGTGTTGTCGGTGCTCGTATCGAGTTTTTCGATGGCTGCCGAGGAGCCCAAATCCTTCAGTTCGAGGGATGCCTGCACGAGGAAGTCCACCAGGCAGCCGGGCGTATGCACGAAATCCGGATCCATGCTGCCGGCAGGCACGATCTCCTCGACCTCGGCGATCACGAGATCAGCGGCGGTTGCCACTGCCTGGTTGAAGTTGTTTTCTGTCCTGCGGTACTGCAGGTTGCCGAGAGTATCAGCGCGCCAAGCCCGCACGAGGGCCACGTTGCCGCGCAGCGGACGCACGAACACCATGTCCTTGCCTTCCAGCACCCGGGTCTCCAGGCCTTTCGCCAGCACGGTGTTCGCCGAACTGGGCGTGTAGAAGCCGCCGAGCCCTGCCCCGCCCGCCCGGATCGCTTCCCCGAGGCTGCCCTGAGGAATCAGCTGCACGTCCATTTGTCCGGTTTGCGCAGCTGCCACCGCCTCCGGATTGCTGGTGAAGAAAGACCCGATGGCCTTTTTGATTTGGCCGTTGCGCAGCAGGCGCCCGGCACCAAGAAAGGGTTCACCCACGTTGTTGCCGATGTAGGTCAGTTCCTTTACGCCGGTCTCGGCGATGGCGTGCAACAGGTGGATCGGGTGGCCCGTCATGCCGAAGCCGCCTACGACGAGCGTGTCGCCCGTTCTTACCTTGGCTGCGGCTTCCTGGACAGTTATCTGCGGTACGGATTTCATCGGTATCTTGGTCGTTGATGGTGACTGGGGGCTTTGGATCAGAGCACGCTTTCAAGCAGCACAGCGATACCCTGCCCTACGCCGATGCACATGCTGCACAGGGCCCGGCGTGCCTTTTGCCGCTGCAGCTGCCGCACGGCCGCAAGTGCGATGCGCGCTCCGCTGGCGCCAAGCGGATGTCCCAACGCGATGGCTCCTCCGTTCGGATTCACGTGCGCTGCATCGTCGGGCAAGCCCAGCTTCCTTGTGACGGCCAGCATCTGGGCTGCAAAGGCCTCGTTGAGTTCGAACAGATCGATATCGTGTATGCCAAGTCCGTTGCGCGCAAAGAGTTTTTCGATGGCCAGGGCGGGACCAAAACCCATGACGCGTGGCGAGAGTCCCACGGTTGTCGAGGTCACTACGCGCGCCAGCGGCTGCAGGTTGTACTTGCGTACGGCATCGGCGGAGGCCAACAGCAGTGCGGCTGCGCCATCATTCACGCCAGAGGCGTTGCCAGCCGTCACCGTGCCATCTGGCCGCACGACGGGCTTCAGACGGGCCAGCTTTTCCAGCGTAGTGTCGGAACGTGGATGCTCATCGACACTGATCTGGACGGTGGTTTTGCCCGAGGCAACGGTGACCGGGACGATTTCGGCTGCCAAGTGCCCCAGCGCCTGCGCTGCCGCGGTTCTTTGCTGGCTGCGCAGCGCAAAGGCATCCTGGTCGGCGCGGTTGATCCCGTGCTCCGCCGCAACGTTTTCCGCCGTTTCCGGCATGCTGTCGGTACCGTGCAGCTTGACCATCTGCGGATTCACGAAGCGCCAACCGATGGTAGTGTCCTCCAGCTTCATCGTGCGTGCGTAAGCTGAATCGGCCTTGTTCATCACGAAGGGAGCACGCGACATGGACTCGACTCCCCCGGCGATGAGCAGGTCGGCCTCGCCCGTCTTGATGGCCCTTGCCGCGATTGCAACGGCATCGAGACTGGAGCCGCACAGGCGGTTGATTGTCGTGCCACCGACCGAGAGTGGCAGACCTGACAGCAGCACGGCCATGCGCGCCACATTGCGATTATCCTCACCGGCCTGATTGGCACAGCCGTACACCACGTCATCGAGAGCAGACCAATCCACCTCAGGATTACGGGTCATCAGCGCCTGCAGCGGAAGGGCAGCGAGGTCATCGGCGCGCACACAGGCCAAGGTGCCGCCAAACCGCCCAATGGGCGTGCGTATGCCATCACAAATGTAAGCGTCTCTCATGCCCTTCCCTTCGTCATCATGGGCGCTGCCCTGCGGAACAGTTTAGCCGTTATCGGGAACGAGGTAATCCGCCCCTATTCGCTGTTTCCGATAGGGACCGATCACCTTCTTCAACTCCTGGTGGCCCGGGGAACGGTCGTAGTCCCGGTAGGCCGCCGCACTGCTGAATTCCGAATACAGCACCAGATCACCTGCGGTTTCATCGCCACCCACGGTACTCGCCAGTTCGAGCGTGAGCAGGCCAGCGCTGGCGCGCCGGAGCTCCTCCAGAATGCCTTGCGCCGCCTGCACGACCTGGGGTGCATCGGCCCTTTCGACGAGTTTCCAGATCACGAGGTGCTTGTACATGCTCAGTCGCCTGCGGCCAGGAAGGGCGCGACATACAGGGCTGCATTCCTGATCTCGACCGGTATCCGCTCCAGGGCACCGCCCTCGCAGGGACCCTCCGTACACAGGCCGTCATGAAAGTTGAAGCGGGCATAGTGGGTGGAACACATGAACTGCTGTCGGTCACTGGACAACAGCATCCCCGGCTCGAGATTGAGCGGGATACCGAAGTGTGGACAGCGGTTGACATAACAGCGCAGCTCGCCACCCTGCCTATGAATGAACAAGTGAAAAGGATGCTTGCTGCCCCGGGCGAAGGTGATTTCCCGAATCTCGCCCTCGGTGAATCCGTCCAGTGAGCAGAGAAACTGCCCGGGTAACGGCGCGTTCTTTTCCTGGGTCCACGGCTTCATGGGAGAAATACGGCAGTGCGGTGCTTGATCAATTCAGTCAGGTCCTGCGAAAGCCGGTGCCCGGAAGCACCGAAGGCTTCCGGACACCGCAACGGTTTTAGACCGCCCGCTCGACCACAACCACTCAGTAGTTGTAGCTGAACGTCAGCCCCCATTCCCGAGGCCGACCAACCGTCATGAAGTGAATCTGCTCCGCCCGGGTGAAAAAGCCCGAATTGAAGTAGTACTCATTCGTCAGGTTGGTCGCTGACAGCTCGACGGTCCAGTCCTGGCCGGAGTCATAGGTAAGGCGCGCGTTGAGCATGCCAAAGCCTTCCTGGGTCCGCTGAAGGATCTCCCCGGTTTGCAGCGTGTAGTCGTCGGTGTACGTGTAGTCCATGCGTGGCAGCAGCATCGCGCCGTTGCTCAATGGCAGGTCATAGGAGACGGCAAGGTTTGTAGTGACTTCCGGCGCTCCCGCAAACTGGCTTCCGATGCTGACGGCCGGGACGGCACCCTGGCCCGCGAGGCCCAGCTTCTGATACTCGGTCTCCAGCAACCCGACGCTGAGGTCGACACGCAGACGCTCCGTGGGTATCCAGTTGGCTTCGATTTCCACACCCCGGGCGATGGCCTCACTGGCTGGAGTGTTCCACAGGCTTGGATAAAAGAAGATGTCCGGACCGGGTACTCCATCGACATCGATGGTGCTGTCTGGAGCGTTGTTGCCGTCGGTATCCCAGTACTTGGTGGCGATGTACTGGCTAACCGGCACATTTTCCCAGTCCGTGTTGAACAACGTGACGTTGGTACGCAGATCACCATTCAGCCAGTCTGCACGCAGCCCCAGTTCGTAATTCTTCACCGTCTGCTCTGGACGGAACACGTTGGCCGGTATGTCGGATACCACACCAGCCGCTGCGCCCCTTGCCATGTAGGAGAGGATGGAGGCCGGCGTGTTGGACTGACCACCCGGCCCATAACCATCGGCAAAAGTACCGTAAACCATAATGTCATCGGTGATCTGGTACCGGACGGTGAGTCGCTTGGTCAACGCATCAAACGTGGTTTCACCCGTTGCAGCCGGAATACTCTTTGCCCCGAAGAAATTGGGAATGTCATTGTCAGGCAGCAAGGTGCCGCGGCTCAGCAGGGTGCTGTTGTTGCTGAGAACCACGGCGAGTGGATTGGTGTCTTCGCTGTAGCGAATGCCGGCTGCGAGGGTCAGTCGGTCAGTAATGTTCCAGGTAAAGTCTCCAAACACGGCCCGGGTTTCTGGTCGAGTGATGTTCATCTGGTCATTGTTGTTGCTGGCTGCGCCGGTAAAGGTACTTTGCGTCACGCCCATCAGGTTGGGCGCGAGCGCTGTCAGCTGGGCATTGGTCATGATGGCGGGGTCAGTGACGCCCAGGGCCTGCTTGCGGTTGTTGAAGCACTGGGTGCGTTGCGCTGCCGTGACGCGCTCCAGGTTACTGGCATTCCAGAGATCGCAGGTGAACTCAGGCATCCCCCAGGTGATGGTGCGGGCGCGTGCGTAAGACTGCTCCCAATAGCCGCCCAGCACGGCGTCGATTTTTCCCCAGGTGCCGAGGAGCTGGAGTTCCTGCAGTGCATCGTAGTTCTTGTTGCGATTGTCGCGTTCCAGAAGAATCACGTTCTGGTCACCGTCGAAGTCAACCTGGGCGCTGCGCGTCACGGCCTTGTAACCGGTGAGTGAGCGGATCTTGAACCAGTCGGTGACGTCGAGGGTCCAATCGAGGGTATGACGCTCGAGGTCGATGACGATGCCGTTGGTTTTCCAGGCCACTTTGGTGTCGTACTTGCCGAGGACGCCCCCTTGACCGGAGGCTGAGTTCTCCGTGGTGTACGAGTAGCCAAACGCGTTCTTGTACACCTGAGCGTTGGGATTGGTGTTGTAGAGAATCCTGCCAACGTTGAAGGTCTTCATGGGACCGACTTCCCAGACCACGCGCGCCGGGCCGTTGCGGTCGGTATTCGCGAACTCGGCGTTATAACGGACGCGGAGTCGGTCCAATGGCGTCCAGAGGAAATCTGCCCTCACCAACTCGTCGTTGACGTCACCGTAGTCACGGTCGATCACTTGGCTTTCGATGAAGCCATCCCTCGCCATGCTGGCAACGGTGAACTTCGAACTGAGGTTAGTGCCGATCGGCAGATCCACAGAAGCCACAAGATCCCGGCGGTTGAAGCTGCCGACTGACGTGCGAATCTTGGCGCCGAATTCCCCGCCTGGGGCCTTGGTGACGTAGTTGATCGCACCGCCGAGAGAGGCATTGCCGAAGATAGTGCCCTGCGGGCCGCGCAGCACTTCCACGCGCTCGACTTCGACAGTTCCCATCGTGAGAAGACCGTCAGTGGTAGCCTGATTGATGCCATCGATGTAGAAGGCAACGCCTGGCATGCCGCGCACACGGAAGGAGGCCTGCGATTCACCCGAGTTACCTCCCCCCATCACACTGAGGTTGGGCGCCAGCGCGTTCATGTTGCCAATGTTCTCGACGCCGCGGGCCAGCAGCGCGTCACCGGTAATTGCCGTGATGGCAAGCGGAACCTCCTGGAGGTTCTGTACCCGTCTGGTGGCAGAAACAACGACTTCTTCCAGTTGGTTGGTAGCCTGCGCCTGACCGGCCAGCGGGTGTAATGCTGCTGCCGTACTGATCGCAGTCAGCAGCAGGCTGCTTTTGGCTCGGAATTTTGGCGTTGGTTTTCTCGCTGCACGTGCCATATGTTTTTCCTCTGAAAATCGTGAGTATTTTTGGTTGGCCTTCAGGTGCGACTGCTTTACTGCTTGGTGCATTCTTGGCGGATCGTCGCATGGACTCCGGTTCCACCCGGACAACGGATTCTGGTCCTATTTCGGATACATGGTGCTCGCGCCCCCCATCGCATCTTCGAATCGCAGTCCGTAGCGCTCGGCGTACTCCTCGAGGAAGGGATTTTCCTCTGGCAGATAGTGGGGAACAAACCCGCGGTCTCGCTCGATTTCGACGGCGGGCTCGCAGGGGTAAGGATCGATGGAAAATCTCGGATCCAGACGGTAATTGGTCGTCCTGATGAAAGGTTCTTCAAGATAGAGAGGATCCTTGATGACCGTCACAATGGTCAGGTGCTCGTCGTGGACGATGTAATGCTCCTGATGCTCCGCCTGGTCGCTGCGTGGCACACCGTTACGTCTGACATAAGAGGCTTTCAGGTGCGTTGTCTGAACGTTCAGCATGTTGCCGTCCCATTCACCCAACGAGAATCCTTGCCAGGTATGCTGGGCATGCGCGGAGGGGCGAGCACGACCATCCAGGTAGATGGTGCGCTCCGGTGCCTGCCATTCCCGACGCATCTGCAGCGCTGTCGTTCTTTGGCTGGCCTGATCCACCTCCCGCCATACCCGCAGATCGGAAAAACGGTTCCCGTAGTCCGATGGATGTGGGCGGCATTGGTATTCCGGCATGGCCAACTGGGCAGGGTCCCAGGACAGTGCCCTGTAACGCGCCGCCGCATTGAGCGGTACACCCGCATACTCTGCAATGTCCGGTCCCGGAATGCGCTCCGGAAAGTCTTCGTGAATCAGGATGGCCCATCCACCCGTGAGGTCCTGTGCTGAAACAGGCAGGGACTGCAGCGCCAGCAGGAAAGACAGTAAGCCGAGCCTGCCGAAAGAGCTGTGAAGCTTGTTCATGAAATTCTTCTCGTTGCACCGTGATGACGGAGGGACAGCCTCATGTGCGGATAGCTGCCAAAGCAAGTCTCTCTTCTTTATTGGGGTCATTCCTCACAGCAACTTGGCTACCAAACACCATCGTTGGATAGTCGTTGGCATTGAAGGCTGGCCAATGCGGCATATCCGGATGATCGGGGTTACCTGTCCGGGCGAATGCTGCCCAGGCGGCACTCATGACGTGGGCAAGCTGGTATCGCTCCTCCGCTGCACCGGTCATGGACGCAGCAACATCGACATTGTTGAACACGAAGGGAATGTCGAGCGTGTGATAGGCTCCCATGCGGTTGTCATGAACTGGGGAGTACCAATTGAAGAAGTAAAGATAGGCAGGCGCGGCCGCCTGTGCCGTCTTGAGGCGACACAACTGCTGTGCATTCCAGCGTCGGGTGTCATCCGACTCCGCGGTGAGCCAGAGCATGCGATTGCTCCGCTCAGGATGCAGTCGTCGGTAAAGGGCAAGCAGCGCACTCCCCCGGGCTGCATCATCCTTCGCCAGTCGGGAGGTGAACAGTGACCGCATTTCCTCCTCGGGCAACTCCAGCGGTGGGGGGCCCACCCAGCCATTTTCCGTTTCGGTCGACCCCGCCATCAAGGGCACATCCGCCGACCAGGCTGGCGCGGTGGGGTCCCACTGATTGCGCGGAATGACAGAACCGTCAATGACCGGACCGGTGCCGAGCCGAGCAATGACCGGCTGGGAATAAAAAGCTGTCTGTATTTGTGCGACAGGCAACTTTTGCAATTGATCCATGTCACTGGCCCTGACGCCAAGCCGGGCAAGGAACTCCTGGCTGGCGGCCGTGGCATCCCCAGCGGAGATGCCCGTGATCGCTGACCCACTCTGGGCGATACAGCGGTGGAAGAGACCGGCTGCCGACGGAGTGGCCATGAGAGTCGTGGTTTTGCCACCCCCTCCGGACTGGCCAAAAATAGTCACGTTGTCCGGGTTACCGCCGAATTGCGCTATGTTGTTCCTGACCCATGCCAGGGCTGCTACCAGGTCCTGCAAACCGACGTTGGTCGACTGTTGCCACTTCTCGCCCCCGAGCTCCGCCAGATGGAGAAAGCCGTAAATATTGAGCCGATGAGTCACGGAGACCACCACGACCTCCTCTTTTTTGGCAAGGTAGGTGCCGTCATACATCAGATAATTGCCGGACCCTGCCGTAAAGCCACCCCCATGCATCCACACCATCACGGGCCTCGCCCGGTTGTCTGCCGCGGGGGTGAAAACATTCAAGCGCAGGCAGTCCTCGCTCTCTTCCTCCAGACGATTCATCGCCAATACGACCGGTGCGGGTTCGCCGGCGCCTGGGGCTTGAAAGCAGCGTTTGCCAATCTGGAAGTGATCGCGCACACCGCGCCAGGATCCCGGTGCCTTTGGAGGCATGAACCTGTTTTCACCTTCAGTGGAGGCTCCGTAGGCCAAACCCCAGAACTGCTGCACTCCATCACGCACAAGGCCACGAACCTGACCATACGTCGTGGAAACAGTGGCGCCTGGAACCGCCAGACGTTGGTCCTGGGCCAAAGTCCTGTGCATGAAGCCCCCTAGCCAGAGGGCGCTCGATCCAAAAGCCAAGGACCGGACGAAACCGCGCCGGCTCTGAGGGTTACGCTTCAGATATTCAGTCATGGCTGCATTCCTGTTCCGAAAGAATCATCACGTAGCATCAGCGCTTGTCCACCATGATCTTTCCTTCCTTGAATACCATGGTGACCTGGAGTAGATCATAGAGATCCTCGAGTGGGTTGCCCTCGAGGAGTACCAGGTCGGCATACATACCGGGGCGAAGCGAACCAATCCTGTCTTGCATCCTGATATTGATAGCAGCGTTCTCACCCATGATTTTCAGAATGTCGCGCTCGGAAAACACGAGATGCAACGACTTCAATTCATGTTCAAGCGTGAGCGAGGGCGCGAATCGCGTATCGGTACCAAAACCATAGACCACCCCTGCCTCCCAGAGCAGACGCGCGTTCACGGGTCCTTGACCAGCGCTGGATATGGTGTCCCAAGGAAACGCCTCACCATCGCGAAAAATCGGCGCATTACTGTCAGAGAAAAAAGGTACGAAGATTCCCAATGTCGAGGTGATCGGTATGCCTGAGTCTGCGATGAGTCGGACTTCTTCTGCAGTCAACTGACCGATGTGTGGCGTATGTACCAAGGTGGCCACACCACCAGCGGCCACAGCGGCTAATGTGTCTTGTACCGTCACGGCATGAGTCACCGTGGGAAGACCGAGCGCCTTTGCTTTTTGTGCGATCAGACCCAAGGTCCGGATCTCTGGACCCTCCGGCGTGGTGACCATCACCGTCTTTACCGCATCGAACCCCGCATCGGAAATCGCTGTAACGCGCTGCTCCGTTGCCTCATCGGAGACGGGCATCGCTGCCACGGTGGGGCGCAGCGGAGGACGTGAAACATCTGTTCTGGCAGGATCATCTTCGCCGCCTGGCGCCGCGCTGACCGCCAAGGGCGCTCTACCGGCGGCGATGATACGAGGCCCTGCGATCTCGCCTGCGGCTGTTCTTCTTCTGAGTTCGAGTATTTCGGTCTGTGGATCACCGGCAGAGAAGACCGTGGTGAATCCGGCTTCCAGAAAGGCTTGCATCTCGGATTGTGCTTTATCCGCCATCCATTCTGCCGGAGCACCCTCGATGATGTGACGGTGAGCCTCAATATATCCGGGCATCACCGTTTTGCCCGATGCATCAATCACCAGCGCCCCCTCGGCCACAATCGGTGTACTACTGATCTCGGCAATTCGACCGTTGCTGATGAGAAGGAAGCCGCTTTCAATATCGGTACCACTGCCATCCAGCAAATGCGCATTGCTGATGATGATCTGGCTGGTCGCCGGCAGCAGAGCATTCTCGTCAGCCTGCATGTTGCGGGACAGATCGCCGGGCCTGTCACCGGAACAGGCGCCGAGGACTACCAAGAGTGGTCCGGTCACTGCCAAGCTTCGGAGTGCGGTCAGGGTACGTGCTTGCATGATCGATTAACCCCAGTCAGGTGCGGGCCGACAACCGTCGACTTCTCAATCGTTAAATCTGTCGCCTTCCTTTACCGGGCCCCACGCCGAGATGCAGGGCTCAGGATTCCAGGAACTGTCGTCGGCCAGTCGCTTGAAACTGGAACTGACAACGAACTTCTGCGTGAAGTAGCGTGGATCTTCCACGACGGTCGTGACGGTGAACCATTGCTCCCCGAAACTGACGTGTTGATCGAACCACTCGGTGACGATCGCATCCTCGCTGTAGGGGACCCCATTTCGCCTCACATAACCTGCTGACATGTTGCGGGTGACCACCTTGAGTGATCGATCGTCCCACGATGCGAGGGAAGATCCTTGCAGGGTACCGTCACCCGACAGGTCCGCGGCATCAAAGTGGAACATCCGTACCTGCCGGCCTTTATCTGTTTCCAGACGCAGGCTGTTCCCGTCTTCCCAGGAAATACGCACGCGGGTCGGCATACGCATGATCCCACCGGCACCATAGGCGCGACACTCATTGCCGGAAGCCAGATCTGCTTCCGGATTCCAGTCATCTGCAACGCGACGGCCTTCCGGTGTCAATGGCAGGCTCGCATAGTCACCCTTGGCAGGCACTACCATGCGCCATCGCCAATCTTCGGTGACCACGGCAATCCAGGTGCCGGCGAGATCGACTGGTGCAACATCCTTGGGCTGCGAAGCGCTCCCGGAATCCCGGTTGGCTTGCGCCACGGTCTCGCTGCCACCTGCAGCAGCGAGCGCGACAAAAAGTGCGCAATGTTGGACGAAACGACGACGTGCAGACTGGTTATTCATCGTGAACTCTCGATGCGAACGGCGAAATCACCGGAAACTGTTTGGTAAGTGCAGACTCAGTTGTACTCCTGACCCCAGGTCCATCCGTCCGACGGGCGGCGGATCGAGACAAGGCGCATACGGTGGTCTGCTTCGTTGCGTCCAGGATTTCCCAGGATCACCACCATATCGCCGGGGACGAGCGTGCCCCGGCTGACGCCGGATCCTTCAAGCGCGGCAGCCCCCGCCCACTCGATGAGATACCGGACTTTCTCACCAGAACTCTCGGTCACCATCACTTGAATGGTGGCGTGAGGATTCCGATAGAGGAATGCCACGACCTCCCCCTGTAGCTCTGTTTCAACGTCCACATTGTAGGTGGCGGGGAAGGAGTGGTGCGCCAATGCCGGCAAGGGCGTGGACAGGACGGAAAAACAGAGTAAAAAAAGCTGTGCCGATTTCATGGTCATTTCCTCTGGAAATTTCTCAGTTTGCCTGAACGCCGTCGTAGACCGCCTCGATGAACATCTCGGTGGTCCAGAATCCTTCTGTCCTGCCGTAGCGGGAGTCGTAGTCTCGCGTTGGCGCCGCCGCCTTCACCTCCTCGAGCGACATGCCGCCGTCACGCAGAGACTTGATGCGATCGCGGATGATGGTGACCATGTCGCGGTATTCCACCACATCCGCTTCATCAGCCAGGCGTCCATGACCTGGAATGACCAGTGTGCCGCCTTCCTGTTTTGCTCGGGGAATCGTGATATCTAAGATGGTGTTGAGCGCGGCGATCACGCCGTTGATGCTGCCGCCCTTGGACTGATCTATGAAAGGGTACATGGTGGTAGTGAACACATCTCCGGTGGACACCACGTCGGACTTGCGAAACCAGACAATGACATCGCCGTCCGTATGCGCGTTCGGCTGATGGAGGACCTCTATTCCCTCGCCATTGAAATACATGTCCTTCCGATCAACGAAAAACGTCTCACTGGGCCAGCTTTCAACCGGATAGTCCTCTGCAACCATGTTGTTGAGAACGCTCTCGAAAGCGATGACCTGTGCGCCCTCACCTGCATCTTCCTGCAGTCTCGCCACGTTGCCCCCAGTGATTGTCGATCCCCTGGGTGCCAAAACTGCGTTCCCGCCTACATGATCAGGATGAGAATGAGTATTCACTATGTAGCGGATTGGTATCGGTGAAAGTTCCGTGATCTTTGCCAATATCTTTTCACCGAGTTCCGCGTACTGCGTGTCGACCAGCAACACCCCATCGGGCCCGGTTTGTACCGTGATGTTTCCACCCTCACCCACCAGCATGTAAATACCATCTCGGACAGGCAGAACTTCGATTTCCACGCTGTCGAAATTTTGCTGTGCCCATGCGGACTGGCTTGCAATGGCCAAAGTGCCGAGGGTAATGATTTTCAAATATCGCTTCATGGTTTCATCCATGGAATGTGGGATGGAGTATGGATCGTTTACCGCGCACTACTTTGGGTACATTGTCTGGGCACCGCCCAGCGAAGCATCGAGATCGATGCCATAGCGGTTGGCGTACTCGCCGTCGAAAGGATTTTGGCCGGGCAAGTAGTGCGGCACATAGCCACGGGATCGCTCGATCTCCACGGCTGGGCTGCAAGGATAGGGAGCAATGACAAGTCTTGGATCGATGACGTAGTTGCTGCTGCGGATGAAAGGCTCCGTCAGGTAGTCTGGGTCCTTGACGACGGAAACGATGGTGAGAAATTCATCGTGGCGAATGTAGTGTTCTTGCAACTCGGCCTCGTCGCTGCGGGGTATGCCGTTTCGACGGATGTAACCTCTTTTCAAGTCAGTCGTGAGGATGTTCAGCATGTTGACGTCCCAGGAACCCAGTGAGAAACCCTGCCAGGCATGGGCCGCGTAGGAAGATGGGCGCGCTCGCTGATCCATATAGATTGTTCGCTCCGGTTCTTGCCATTCTCTGTGAGTCCGCCACGCGACTGTCTGTTGGCTGGCAGCATCAACTTCTTGCCAGATCCGTAGGTGGGAGTGTCTCGATCCATAGTCGGCAGGATGGGGGCGGCACTGGAATTCAGGCATGGCCAATTGCGCTGGGTCCCAAGCCATACCTGCCAGTCGTGCCGCATCGTTTATTGGCAGCCCGACGAATTCCATGATGTCCGGCCCGGGGCCGCGTTCGGGCTGATCTTCGTGGACAAGCGCGCGCCAGTTACCCGAGATGTCAAACTGCGAGGCAGCGGGGGAACTGAAAAGGATCGAGCAGGAACCCAGCACCAGCGGGCAAAAAAAAGCGGAATTGATTAAAAACTTCACAGAAATCCCCTTGGTCAGTCGATGAAGACCGCAGCTACACGGGGCACGCTGTCAGATGTCTGCTGCTGACGCGCCTTGAAGAAAGCCAGTCCTGGCTTCTTGTCCCCTGTGACATGTTTTTAGCTGAGTTCGCATTATGAACATTTTTTCTTTATCGCGAACAAAATGGTTTTTACTGATCCGTAATTTATTTGTCAACAAATATCCAAAGACCCGGCACGACGCAAAGCGGGAAATCAAAATGATGAAAACGCTTTTAGGGAGTAGCCCATGCGCAGGCATCGGGCGAGTCAGTCGAGCAATCGATGATGGGCAAGTGCAGTCCGAGCCCACACAAGTCGTGGGAAGGCGACGACAGAGGTGTCGATGGCGAGGGTAGCCCTCGTCAGGCGAGCTGCTCAACGCACTGCTGGGGGAAATGGAGGCTGGAGTCGGAATCGAACCGGCGTACGTGGAGTTGCAGTCCACTGCATGGCCACTCTGCCATCCAGCCTAACACTTGCTTCGGATGGTCGTACCGGTTGTGCCCGGCAGACCTGGCGCATTCCACGATAAACGATGCTTCGACGATTCACTGAAGCCGCAGACGGCATCGGTGTTGCAAGAATCGATCGTGGACCTTTGAAGGACAGACTGGAGCGGGAAACGAGACTCGAACTCGCGACCCCGACCTTGGCAAGGTCGTGCTCTACCAACTGAGCTATTCCCGCGTTTTGCAGCCTTAATGCGTGGCTCTCGAAAGAGGCCTGCATTCTAATATTTGACGAAGGTATGTCAACCCTATTTCATGCCGATTTTCAGCAGGGGCCACGCTTTACGCAGGTATACAAACATCGACCACAGTGCCAGAAAAGCCGCCACGTTGATTAGTACGTAGCCAGGCAGCCACAGCCAGCTCGGGCCAGTCGGATCGGTCGCCAGCAAGACGCCCAGCGCGATCATCTGCAATGTCGTTTTCCACTTGCCGATCACACCGACCGCCACGGTGTCGCGCTGTTGTTGTTCGGCCATCCACTCACGCAAGGCGGAGACAAGCACCTCCCGCGCTACGATCAGCGCAGCGGGCACGACATACCACGCAGAGGTATAGGAACCTGCCAGCAAGACCAGGGAAATGGCCACAAGCAGTTTGTCGGCGACCGGATCGAGAAAGGCGCCAAAGCGTGAGGTTTGCTTGAGACGTCGGGCCGTGTGTCCATCCAGCCAGTCCGTAATGCAGGCCACGATGAAGATGGCCGAGGCGAGCAGGTGATGACCGGCGAAGTCACCGTAGTACACCAGCATGAACACCGGGATGAGCAACACACGCAAGCAGGTGAAGAAGTTGGCGAGATTCATGCGTACCCTTCCGGAATCACCGACGGGATTCTACCCGCAGCCGCTGCCTTTTACTCAAGCCCCGTGCAGGTGCTGGTAAATCGTTTCTGCCAGGTGACGGCTGATACCGTTCACCCGCTGCAGGTCCTCCACGCTGGCACGACGGATCTCCTGCTGGCCGCCGAAATGCTGCAGCAGATCCCGACGTTTTTTCGGGCCTACCCCCGGAACCGCTTCGAGTCCGGAACGCAGCCTCGCCTTGCCCCGGCGCTCCCGGTGTGCGGTGATAGCGAAACGGTGGGCTTCGTCACGGATGTGTTGCAGCAGGTGCAAGGCAGGCGATTCCGGCGCCAGGGCCAGTTCCAGATGCACCCTGCCCAGAATGAGCGTTTCCTGCCCTGCCCGCCGGCTGACACCCTTGGCGATGCCTAGCAGCAAAAGCCCGCCCAGACCCAGCTCCTGCAAAACCTGCTCCGCCTGCTTGAGCTGGCCGAGTCCGCCGTCTATCACTAACAAGCTGGGCAGGCGCGCTTCCCCCTTCAACAGTCGGGTGAAGCGCCGCTGCAGGGCCTGTTGCATGGCGGCGTAGTCATCACCAGGCGTAATGCCCTCGATGTTGAAACGTCGGTAATCCGACTTGAGAGGGCCGTTCTGGTCGAACACTACACACGACGCGACCGTTGCTTCGCCCTGGGTATGGCTGATATCGAAGCACTCGAGTCGGACCAGGGGCTCCTGCAACTGCAGAGCCTCGGTCAAGGCAGCAAAGCGTCGCTCCATCTGATGCTTGTTGCTGAGCTTGTCCTGCACGCCCTGCCTCGCATTGGTCAGCGCAAGCTCCAGCCATTTGGCACGATGGGCCTTCACCCGGTGGCAAATGGTGATCTGACGTCCGGCCAGTGTGCTCAGTGCCTCGCACAGACTGTCTGCTTCCGCAGGCTCCGCGCTGCAGATCAGTTCGCGGGGCAGGCCGAACTGCTGACTGCTGCCGAGGTACAACTGACCGATGAAGGCATGCAACTGCTCGCCACTGCCTTCTTCGAGAGCAAACTTCGGAAAGTAGTTCTGGCTGCCAAGCAAGCGCCCTCCGCGAATCAACATCACGTGGACACAGACGACGCCGGCGCTGTCTGCCAGGGCGAGGACGTCAACATCGCCTCGCTCACCATCCACATACTGACGCTGCTGGATGAGCCGCAGATCGCGCACCTGATCGCGAACGGTGGCAGCCTGCTCGAATCTAAGTTCTGCTGCCAGCGTCTGCATCTGGCTGGCAAGCTCGCTGGTGATTTCGTCGCTGCGGCCCTCGATGAAGAGCACGCTGCGGCGCACGTCCTCGGCGTAGGCTTCAGGCGTGGTGAAGCCGACGCAGGGGCCGGAGCAGCGCTTTATCTGGTATTGCAGGCAAGGCCGCGCGCGGTTCCGGAAAAAGCTGTCCTCGCACTGGCGCACGTGGAAGACCTTCTGCAGCAGAGCAAGTGCTTCGCGCACCGCCGAGGCACTGGGATACGGCCCGAAGTAGTCACCGGCGAGCTTCTTCGGCCCTCTGTGCAGCGCGAAGCGCGGAAACTGCTCCTTGGAGGACAGAAAGATGTACGGATACGACTTGTCGTCCCGCAGAACGATGTTGTACGGCGGCCGGTGCTCCTTGATCAGAGTCTGCTCGAGCAGCAGTGCCTCGGTTTCGCTGCGGGTAATTGTGGTCTCGATGGCATGGATGTGCCCCACCAGCGCCAGCGTCTTGGTATCCAGCCCACTGCTGCGGAAGTAATTGCCAATGCGTTTCTTGAGAGACCTCGCCTTGCCGATGTAGAGCGTGGCGCCGGCAGCGTCTAGCATGCGGTAAACGCCGGGCCGGTTGCTGGCGTGTTGCAGAAAAGACTGATGATCGAAACCGGACATCGGCAGCAGCGCTCTACACAATGCGGACTTCAGGCCACAGCGGGATAGCAAAACGCTCGACCACGGAGGCCTGGATCCGCTCCGCGAGCGCAACCAGTTGCGCACCGGTCGCTGCTCCGTAGTTCACCAGCACGAGGGCATGGTCGCGATGCACGCCGACATCGCCCTCGCGGAAGCCTTTCCAGCCAGCCTGCTCGATCAGCCAAGCCGCCGGAATCTTGAATCCTGCGCCATCGGGAAAGCCTGGCAACGCAGGAAAACGCTGCCGCAGCGCGGCAAACTCGTTGGCTGACACGTGGGGATTCCAGAAAAAGGACCCGGCATTCCCGAGTTGGCCTGGATCGGGCAGCTTGCTGCGGCGCAATTGGCAGACGGCGGCACTGACCTGCTGTGCCGTCAGCTGGTCCGGCGCCACGCCAGCCAACGCGGCGCGGAGGCCCGGGTAATCCAGTACGAGCCTCTGCTGCTTGCGAAGACGCAGCGTGACGGCAACGATGACGAAACGATCCTTGCCTGCCTGCTTGAAGAATGACTGTCGGTAACCGAAAGCACAGTCTGCAGCGCTGAAGCGCTGCACTACCCCGCTCGCCACCTCGAGCGCCTCCAGCTCCACAAAGAAGTCCTTCAGTTCTACGCCGTAGGCTCCGATGTTCTGCACAGGAGCCGCTCCGACCGTACCGGGGATCAGCGAAAGATTCTCCAGACCGTACCAGTGCTGCTTAAGGGCGTATTGAACGAAGCCATGCCACGGCTCACCGGCTGCCACGCGTACGTCCACCCACTCGGTGTTGTCGGCCACCACCTCCCGGCCGAGCAGCTGCAGTTCGATGACGAGACCGGGGTAGTCCTGTTTGAAAAGGACATTACTGCCCTGCCCGATCAGCAGGAACGGCAGTCCCTCCTCCCGACACCAGCGCAGTACCTCGCGCAAGTGATCCGTACCGGCCACGCGTACGAGGTAGCGGGCTTGGGCAGCCACATGGAAGGTATTCAGATGACGCAGGTCGACGTTTTCCTGCACTCGGAGCTGGGACAAATCCACTCCCGCCGGCTGCCGGGGTGTGCTGTCGCTCATGCGCGATCCCGCCCCGGCCATTGCTGGCGTACCCTCTCCAGGTCCTCGGCAGTATCCACGCCAGCAGGTATGTCTGTGCAGCAGCGCTCGGCATGGATCTGGACGCCATGGCTCATGGCCCGCAATTGCTCGAGCTTTTCCCGTTCTTCGAGCCCTGCGACCGGCCAGCCGACGAAGCTCTGCAGTACCTGCACTCGGTAGGCATAGAGTCCGATGTGCCGCTTGCCCCACGCCGTTCCACTCTGATGACCATCGCGTGGCCACGGGATCGGCGCCCGCGAAAAATACAGCACCCGCCCCTGCAGGTCCGTGACCAGTTTCACGGCGTTGGGGTTAAGAAACTCGGCCTCCTCCCAGATATCGGCGTACAGCGTGCAGAGCCCGGTCGCCGGCCTTGCCGCCAGGTTGTGCGCCACCTGATCGATGACGGAGGGGGGCAGCAGCGGCTCGTCGCCCTGCACGTTGACCACGATGGTATCTGGAGCGAGCTGCAGGTGCCGCGCTACCTCGGCGATGCGGTCGGTTCCCGAGGCATGCTGGGGATCGGTCATGACCACCGACACGCCGGCGGCTTCACATACGTCTCGGATGCGTGGGTCATCCGTTGCCACATAGACGGCCCGAGCCTGACTGGCACGGGCCCGCGCCACCACATGCAGCACCATCGGAAGACCGCCGATGTCCAGCAGCGGCTTGCCTGGCAGACGGGTCGACTGGTAGCGCGCCGGGATGACGGCGATGAAGGCCGGGGCGTTCATCAGGCTTTACGGCTGGCTCGCTCGTCGCTGGTCAGCACGCGCGCTTCGTTGTCGAGCATCACGGGGATGCCATCGCGGATCGGGTAGGCGAGACCATCGGCCAGGCAAAGCAGTTCCTGCGCAGACGGGTCATGCTGCAAGGGCCCCTTGCAGAGCGGGCAGACCAGAATGGCCAGCAATTTCCTGTCAAGCATGTGGGTTCCTGATGACGGAGTCGAGAAGCGCCAGCAAACCGGCTGGCAAGGTCATTTCCACCTCGAGGTACCACCAGTCGTCACCGGCAAACTGGCGGCACTTCACGGCATCCTTGGCTGTCATCAGCAAGCACTGTCCTGCTGCAAAAGCCAGCTCGTGGGGGCCATAGTCATGGTGGTCAGCGAAAACGTGCGGAATGATAGCAAAGCCCAGACCACGGAGCGTGGCAAAGAATCGTTCCGGGTCGCCAATGGCTGCCACGGCATGACAGGGCGCTGATCCACGCTGCGCCAGTGCGTCGGCCAACGGCCGACGCTGACCGTTGCGCACATGCACCAGCGAAACGGGCTGCAGTACCAGCGAAAAGCGAGGCACCTGCGTGGTCGGCAAGGCAACCTGCAGATTGCCATGGATCAGCAGCGCATCGACGCTGGCGAGCCGATCGAGGGGCTCCCGCAGCGGACCGGCAGGCAACAGCAGACCATTGCCGAAGCCGCGCCGGCCATCGATCACCACCAGTTCCACATCGCGCCAGAGCGGACGATGCTGCAGACCGTCATCGCTGATCAGCAGGTCGGCACCGAGTTGCTCGACCGCATGACGAGCGGCCCTGGCGCGCTGGCGATCGACCACTACCGGGCAGCCAGTCGCCTCAGCCAGCAGCAAGGCCTCATCGCCCACCTCGGCAGGATCGGCACCGGCTGTTGCCAGGCGCGGGGCATCCGTCGACCTGCCGCCGTAACCCCGGCTGAGCAGCACAACGCGCCGCCCTGCCCGTCTGTAATGCCGGGCCAGCGCCAGGCACACAGGTGTCTTGCCGGTTCCACCCACGGTGAGATTGCCCACCACGATCACGGGAACTGGACAGCGCCAAGACGGAGGGTGCCGTCGATAGTCGATGAGCGCCAGCAGTCGGTACAGCAGGGTAAGTGGCCACAGCAGCCACGCCAGACGACTGTTGCCATACCAGAGTTGCTGCAGCCACTCAGCCACTTGCTGCATCGACGAACTGCAGGTTGTAGAGCCCTGCATAGACGCCGCCCCTGGCCAACAGCTGCTGGTGGGTACCGCGCTCGACGATACGACCCTTGTCGAGCACGAGTATCTGATCGGCTGCCTCGACAGTCGACAGCCGGTGTGCGATGACCAGCGTGGTGCGGCCCTGCATGAGCTGCTGGAGCGCCAACTGGATCTGTCGTTCGGAACCACTGTCCAGCGCAGAGGTCGCCTCGTCGAGAATCAGGATCGGCGCATCCTTCAGCAGGGCCCGCGCAATGGCCAGCCGTTGCCGCTGCCCTCCGGACAGCAGCAGGCCTTGATCGCCAACCTCGGTGTCCAGTCCGCGCGGCAGCTCTCGAATGAACTCCATGGCCTGGGCAGATTCGAGCGCTGTGATGAGGGCGGACTCGGAGCAGCCCGCCAGTTCGCCGCAGGCCACGTTGTCGCGAATGCTGCCGCTGAAGAGCAGGACTTCCTGCCCGACCACCGCGATCTGCTGGCGGAGGTTGGCCAAGCGGTACTCCTGTACCGGTCTGTCGTCGATAAGCACGGCCCCCTGCTCGGTCTCGTAGAAACGCGGCAGCAGATTGATGAGGGTCGACTTGCCGCTGCCGGAGTGGCCTACCAGCGCCACCGTCTGGCCGGGCTCGCATAGCAGCGAGATATCCTGCAGCACCGGCTCGCTGCTGTCTCCGTAGCCAAAACTCACGGAGCGGAACTCAACCCGCCCCGCCACGCGCGGTACGGTCAGCGTGCCTCGATCCACCTCCGGTGGAATATCCATGATGGCGAAAATCGAAGCCGCCGCCGCCAGGCCTTTCTGGATATCGGCGTTGACCTTGGAAGTCTGGCGCACTGGCTTGAACAGCATGCCGGCGGCGGTGAGAAAGCCCACGAACTGTGCCGGCGTGACGCCACCCATCTCACCGGGTGCCAATGCCAGCCAGAGCAGCAAGGCAAAGGCCAGCCCCACCAGCGACTGGATGATCGGGGCGGAAATCGCCGCGGTCACCGCGAGCTTGAGGTTCTGCGCCGTGTTCCGCTCACTGGTCTGCACGAACAGGGTCTGGCGTTGGTCGCTAGCCCCGAACACCCGCAGCACCCGCAGTCCGCGCAGGGTCTCCGTCAACAGTTGCGTAACATCCCCCATAGAACTCTGAATGCGCTTGCTGTAGCGGCGCAGGTGGCGGGACGCCAGCACGACTACGGGAATGATCAGGGAAGTGATGGCGATGAAGATCAGAGTCAGTTGCCAGTTGAGAATAAGCAGGTACAGCAGAATACCGGCAATGGTGAGTCCTTCGCGCAGGGAAACGGCGATGGCGTCACTGACTGCCCCGCTGATCTGGGCGGTGTTGAAGGTCACTGTCGACACCAGCTGGCCACCATTCTGTCGATCGTAGTAGCCGGTCGGCAGCAACAGCATCTTCTGCACAAGCTCACTGCGTAACCGGTGTACTACGCGAAAGGCCAGCAGCGACATGCCGTAGCTGCCGATGAAACCGCCGATGCCTCGCACGACAACTACTGCCACCACCAACGCCGGAATGAGCAAGCGCTCGGCCGGTGTCAGGGAGGCGCTGCGCTCGATGCCGAGAAGGATCTGACGGACGAGTTCGGCAAAGCCGGTATTGGCCGCACTGAACAGCAGAAACCCGAACAGTGCCAGCACGAAGTTCCTGCGCTCGGGCCCCACGTAGGCGAGCAGACGCCGGTACAGGGCATAGGTCGACGTGTTTTGTTGCTTCGCCCCTGTCATGGCGCTGACTCAGCGCTCTGCCGCGTAGCGATGTTGAGTTTCGCAAATCCGAGCTGGGCGAGCGCATCCATGGCAGTCACGACGCTCTGGTGCATGCTGGCCGCGTCCGCCGTGAGGGTGACGGGTAGCGTGTTGTCTCCGGCAGCCAGGTCACTGATGGCCTGCTTGAGAGTCTCCACGCTGCTGTCGCCGAGCAGCCGGCCATTCACGCGGTAACTGCCCTGCTGCGTAATGAGGATTTCGAGGCGCAGATCGCTCTCCTCCAGCAGCTGGCCGTTCGCCTCCGGCAACGTGACCAGCAGCCGGCTGTCGCGGTTGAACGTCGTGGTCACCATGAAAAAGATCAGCAGCAGGAACACCATGTCGATGAGCGGTGTCAGGTTGATGTCCACGGGTGCCTTGAGCGTGCGTCGGAATTTCACAGCAGCACCTCAGGGACTCTGGACTTCGACAGCGCGGCTGCTGTGCAAAGCATCCACCAGCTTGATGGACTCGCGCTCCAGATCTACCACCAGACTTTCCACTTTGCGCAGGAACATGCGGTGGAACAGCATGGCGGGGATGCCAACGATCAGACCGGCTGCCGTGGTGATCAGGGCCTGCGCGATGCCCCCTGCCAGCGCCGCCGTGTTGCCATTGCTGCCGAGAGTCATGATTTCGCCGAAGACCTGGATCATGCCGAACACCGTACCGAGCAGTCCCAGCAAGGGGGTGATCGCCGCGATACTGCCGAGCGCACTGAGATAGCGCTCCATGTCGTGCACGACGTGAGCAGCCGCCAGTTCGATGCTCTCGATCATGATGCTACGACCAGCTTTGGCATTCACCAGACCCGCCGCCAGGATCTGCCCGAGCGGTGAGGACTGGCGCAGCTCCCGCAGTTGCTGGGCGTCCAGCTGGCCCTGGCGCAGCTTGCTCCATACGTCGGCGAGGGTGTGCTCCGGGGCGATGCGGGCCGGTTTCAGGGTCCAGAAACGCTCGATGATGATGGCAATGGCAATGATGGACGACGCGATGATCGGCAGCATCAGGATGCCGCCCGAAACGATGATTTCAAACACCTTCAAAGCTCCTCGAAACTCGGCCGCACTTTACCACAAGGCCCTCATGGAGGTGCCTGGCTGGTCAGCGTGACGGGTCAGCGCGAGCGCGCCAGAAGCGGCGCTGACGGTCTCGTTCGGCGCTCGCCTGCAGGGGCAGCTGCGGTGTCAGGGTGAAGCGTGCTGCGCCGTCTACTGCCGTGGTGAAGGCCGTCGCACCGACCTGACGGTAACGCTGCTCAACCTCGGGTGACGGATGCCCGTAGCGATTCTGGAAGCCACTGGAGTAAACCACCCAATCCGGCTGCAAGCGGCCGACAAAAGTCCATGACGAAGACGACTTGCTGCCGTGGTGCGGCGCCACCACCACACTCGGCCTGAGTTCGGGCCAGGCGCGCAGCAATTTTCTCTCGATGCTGCTGCCGATATCACCAGCCAGCAGGACGCTGTGCTCGCCAGCGGTGACCAGCAGTACACAGGAGCTGTTGTTGTCGTCGTACCGGCCGTCATCCGGATGAAGGATCTGAAACTGGACACCATCCCAGGTCCAGTGCTGTCCGCTGCGACAGGGCTCGGTGCGGACGCCGGGGTCAAATACCCCAATATCAGACCCACTGAACAGGCTGCCTGGCGTGTAGCGCTGTACCGCCGCAAGCCCACCGGCATGATCACTGTCGGTGTGACTGATGAGCACACGATCGAGACTGCGTAGGTTCGCCCGCCGCAGCACCGGTACCACGACATCCTCACCTGCATCGAGTCGGCTGCTGAAACGCGGGCCGGCGTCGTACAACAGGGCGTGGCCCTCGGTCTCAACCAGCACGGCGAGCCCCTGCCCCACGTCGAGCACGGAAATCTCCGCCGTTCCCCGTGGCAGGTGTGCAGGTTGGAAAAAAAGCAGCACCAACGGTACGGTGGCGGTGGCCAGCCAACGCTGCAATCTGTCGCGCAGCAGCAGGGCCGCGAGCACCAGCGCTACCAGCAAGGCCAGACCTGGCATGGTCAAGGCGGGCAGCGTCACCAGCGCTGCAGGAAATAGCGCCACGCTGGTTTCCAGCAACCAGACCGTGGCGCCAAGCAGGAAATCGGTCACCTGCAACACGCCGAAGCCGAGGGCAGGCCACAACCACAGCAGTGCTGTTCCCAACAGAGCCAAGGGCACCACCAGTACGCCGAGCACGGGAATCAGCGGCAGATTGACGGCCAGCGCCACAAGACTGGTCTGTTGGAAGAACACCAGCACAATGGGCAACAGCGCCAGCCCGACGCACCACTGCAGCCGGCCAAGCGCGACGGCTTCCGCCAGACAGCGCCGCCACAGCGCACCGGTCCTTGGCGTGGTGGCAATCTGCAGCAGCACAGCTACGGCAGCAAAGGACAGCCAGAACCCCGGGTTCAGCCCTGCCAGGGGGTCAAAGGCCAGCACCGCCGCCAGCGCCAGACATAAGCCCTGCCAGTGGTGCACCTGCCGCCGCCACAGACGAGCCAGCAGGAGGATGGCGATCATCAGCCAGGCGCGCATGACCGGCAGGGTAAAACCGGCAAGACCCGCATAGACCCAGGAACCGGCAAGCGCCGCAAAAAAACCGATGCCCTGCGCCGGCAAACGCGACAGTAACCAGACACTGCGGGTGGCCAGCCAGCTGGCCAGTCGGTAGGCCAGCATGGCGATCAGTGCGACGTGCGAACCGGAAATCACCAGCAGGTGCGTGGTACCGGTGGCCGCGAGCAAGCTCCACTCGGCATCGGACAGCCCGCTGCCGTCGCCGATGGTCAACGCGCGCAGCAGGTGATTCCACCGCAAGTGACCGAACTCGGCCGACTGCAGGCGCTGGGCTATCCTCCAGCGCATTCCTTCGATCCGTCGGCCCACCTGCTCTTCCAGCAAGCGGTTCTCCGGGTGCGCTCGCAGATAACCGAGGGCGGCAATACGCTGTTGCAGCAACCAGGCCTCATAGTCGAAGCCACCCGGATTCACGAAGCCGTGCGGGGGTCGCAGGCGCAGGGCCCAGCGCCAGCGCTGCCCCGGACGCAACGCCAGCGGCTCGTACAGCGAAATCTGGGCCTCACGGCCATCAGGAGGCAACGCAGGAAAATCACAGCGGCGTAGACTGCTGCCGCGGCAGATCTTGTCGAGACTGACGCGCACACGCAGACCGTTCTCGGTCGCTGTCGGCAAGGATTGGACGGTGGCTTCCACCCACACATCCCGCCAGTCGGCAGTGGCAGGCCAGCGCTCCAGCAGCGCGGTACCACCGTAGCAGCCGAGCCAGCCAGCACCGAGCAACGCAGCGGCCAGCAGCCGGACGTTGGCTCGCCAGTGCATCAGGCAGGCCGCGGCCACCAAGGCCTGGCAAACCGCCAGCGAGGGCAGCGCCGGCAATCGGGAGGCGAGCAGCACGCCGAGGCTGAAAGCGATCGTCCATGAACGCATGGGGCAACCCGTGACGAGACACGGCAATCAGTCTAGTCGCGCCGCAGACAGGTCACTGGAAAATTTCCAGGCTTGCAGCGGGTGCCTTGAGAAGCCGCGACAGCAACCGAAGACATCCCGCGCCCACTGTCATTCGTAACGGAGGATCTCGGCGGGCCGTGCCAGCGCACTCTGTCGCGCGGGGTACAGCGTGGCGAGCAGACTCAGCAAGAGCGACAGCCCCGCGACCAGCAGCACGTCACTGAGCCACAACTCGCTCGGCAGGTAGTTGACAGGGTAGATGTCAGCACTCAGGAACTGTATACCCGTTACCTGCTGCAGCCAGGCGACCACACGGCTGACCGCCAGGGATGACAGGATGCCCAGCATGACGCCAGCGCCGGTACCGATGACGCCGATGAGGCAGCCCTGGACCAGAAAGATATTGCGAATGCTGCTTCGCGCCGCCCCCATCGTGCGCAGGATGGCGATGTCGCCGCGCTTTTCGCGGACCACCATCATCAAGCTCACCACCACGTTGAAGGCAGCCACTGCCACCAGCAGCGACAGCAGCAGACCCACCAAAGTCTTCGACAGGCGTATATTGTCGTAGAGCGGCCCGTAACTCGTGGTCCAGTCGCCGTAGTCGAGTTCGTCTCCAAGCTGCTGCCGCAGGGCTGCCATGACGTCGCCCGTACTAAAAAGATCAGCCGTCTGGACCCGGTAACCCTGCAGACGACCTTCCAGCCGGTACAGGGTCTGGGCATCGCGCAGATGTACCACGGCCAGCGTGCCATCCAACTGGGATCCCACCGAAAAAATGGCAGAGACGGTGAAGCCTTTCTGACGAGTGAAGTCCCCCATAGGGGTGAGTGGTACGACAGTGGAAACCAGCGTGACCCTGTCGCCCACCGAAACCTCAAGGGCTGCGGCCAGCGTGCGGCCCAGCACCAGATTGTAGTCGCCGGGCTGCAGGGAACTCAGCGATCCCGCCTCGATGTAGTCACCAAGGACGGAAACCTCGCGCTCTTCTTCCGGCATGATGCCATTCAACAGGATGCCTTTGCTGCGGCCGTTGGCCAGCAGCATGCCCTGTAATTGCAGAAACGGGGCAGTGCCGGTCACGCCGGGACTCTCTGCCAGACGGTTACGCAGCGGCTGCCATTCCGCTTCGCTGCGCAGTGGCGCAAGCCTGGGCGTAGTAACGGTGATGTGCGGAACCAGACCAAGGATCCGCTGCTGCATTTCGCGGTCGAAACCGTTCATCACGGACAGCACGGTGATGAGCACGGCAACTCCGAGCGCCAGTCCGATCACGGTCAACCCACTGATGAAGCCGACCATGAGGGTACCCGACCGCAGAGAAGCGTAGCGGCTGCCTATGTAGAGCGAGAGCGACCTCTGCACCTCAAGCCCCTGCTTGCCATGGACGGAGCTTGCCGTCCTTCAACTCCAGGACGCGGTCCATGCTGGACGCGAGTTGTATGTCGTGGGTGACCAGCACAAAACACAGTTGCAGACTGGCGTTGAGTTCACGGATGAGCGCATGGATGGCCGCAGCGGTCTGCCGATCCAGATTGCCGGTCGGTTCGTCCATGAGCACGCAGGCGGGGTTGTTGACGAGGGCGCGCGCGATGGCTACGCGCTGGCGCTCACCGCCGGAAAGCTGCGCCGGTTTGTGATCGAGTCGGGCCGCGAGGCCTACCTGACACAGTAACTGCCCTGCCCGCGCGAGGCACTGCGCGAAGGGAACTCCGGCGATGATCAGCGGCATGGCGACGTTTTCCTGTGCAGTGAACTCGCCGAGCAAATGGTGGAACTGGTAGACGAAACCAAGGCTGTGGTTGCGCAACTGGTCTTGCTGGCGGTCCGACAAGCGGTCAAGACGCTGGCCTTGGACCTCCACGCTGCCGCTACTCGGCGAATCGAGCCCTCCAAGCAGGTTCAGCAGTGTCGTCTTGCCCGAGCCCGACACGCCGATGATCGCGACCTTTTCGCCGGCATGAATGGCGAGGTCCAGATCCTGCAGCACCGTCAGGCTTTGGCCGCCTTGTTGGAACTGCTTACAGAGCCGATGGCAAGCCAGCACAACGTCAGGCATGGCGCAGTACCTGGGCAGGATGGATGCGGGAGGCACGCCAAGCCGGATACAGCGTGGCGAGAAAGCTGATGAGCAGCGCGACGCCTGACGTAATCACCACGTCGGCCAATTGCCAGCGCGCCGGCAAGGCACTGAGTACATAAAGCGTCTCTCGGCCAAGCACGCTCTCGAGCGCGGACATGAGGGGCGTGAAGTTCAGCGCCAGCAAGGAACCGATGACGGCACCGATGGTTACCCCCAGCACCCCCACGGTAGTCCCCTGAACCAGAAATACCATCAGGATCGTCTGTCGGCTGGCACCCATCGTGCGCAAGATGGCGATGTCCGGCTGCTTTTCAGCCACCACCATGACGAGTGTGGAGATGATGTTGAACGCACCGATCCCCACGATCATCATCAACATCAGCCAGGTCATGAGCTTTTCGAGGCGCAGCGCACCGAACAGACTGGCTTCGGTGGTTGCCCAGTCCTTGCCGAGGTAGAGCGGACCGGGCTGCTCTTGCACCAGCAGACCGACGGCTTTTTGCACCAGAGTCCCGGCCTGCTCCACGTCCTGCGCTTGCAGACGCAGGCGTACGGCGCTGGATGGATCCTGCAATCCGAGCAGCGCTGCACTGTCGGTCAGATGAATGTAGGCCAAATCAGCACCCACGCTGAACTGCACATCGAAGATTCCCACGACCACGAAGCGATGCATGACCAGGCTGAGGCGCGTACCCGCCTGATTCGCCTGCGGTACCACCAGATTGACCGCGGACCCCGTGAACAAGCGAAGATTATTGGCAAGCGCGCGACCCAGCACGATGCCGCGCTCGCCGGGTTGCAGCGCCGACAGACTGCCCTCGAGCAGACTCTCGTCCAGTCGGCTGACCTGACTTTCCAGCGTGGGGTCGATGCCACGTACGCGGGTGACTTGGTGGTAGCCCTGCTTGCTCAACAAGGCTTCGAGTTCGGTGTAGGGTGCGGCAGCTACGATGCCGGTCACGGAGGCCACGAGTTGCTGCGCGCGCTGCCAGTCGCTGAACCGCGGCTTGGCTTCGATGTCGGCGTGCGGAACGGTGATCAGGGTGCGCTCGCGCATCACCCCTTGCGATCCATTGAACACGGAGAGCACGACAACCAAGGCGAGTACGCCGAGGGTCAAGCCAGCCATCGAAATCAGCGACGTGAACGCGATGAAGCGGTTGTCACGCTTTGCCAGCAGGTAGCGTAGGCCAATGAACAGCGCCGGCAGTCTGCGGCCGCTCATCAAGCCTCGGCCGACGCGCCCATTTCACCGCCACCGCGGTTTTGCTGTTGATGCCGTTTGAGCAGGCGCTGCACAGTCTTGAAACTGATGGGCATGACCGGCGTGCTGACCTCAGCCGAGATGGCGCGCAGCGATTTGCCCTGCTCGTTCATGCGGAGAATCTGCTTCAGCACTTTCTGTTCCATCGGGTTCTCAACCAGCCTGCCGTTGGTGTGGATGAGATAACCGAAGGGCCGGCTTCCACCGAGAAAGCGCCCCTTGCTGCGCTGCTTTTGCTTGACGGTCTTGATGCGCTCGGTGGAACGGCGACGCTCGAGTCCGTGGAACACCCGCAAGGACTTGTCGAAGGGCAAGGTGAACTGGGACGAGGTAAGGTCGCCCTCCAGATCCACCACGAACAGCCGCACCTTGCGCTTGCGCAGGGCGCGGACCGTGTCGACCATGTCTTCGCAGCTGCTGAACATGCGCTCCAGCGTGCAGGTCATGACGATGTCACCGTTTTCCAGCTTGGCCAGCAATGCCTGCCAGACTGGCCGATCGGTCAGGTCCACCGACCAGCTGACACCCGTTTCCACCACGTTCTGGTTGACCCGCAGTCCCACCCGCAGGGCGTAGGTATGCAGGCGCAAGCTCTCTTTCTCGAGCAGCTCGTCGAGCTGGGTTCCCAGTTCGTTGACTTCCACTTCCGAGGTGCGCGCGTAGCTGTAGACCGCCATGAGAGTCGCCTCTTTAACCTTCAGGAACAATTAGTTACGTTTAATTGCTAATGCAGTTTGCAGCCCGTCAACATGAACCCTGCCTGGAGGGCCATCGCGATGTGTCTCTGCCTGCACAATTAGCGATCGGGGCCGGGATTCTACTCAGGTCGGTTTTGGCTAGGCAAGCCAATTTGTGCCAACTCTGGCCTTTTTATCGCTTGGCAACCTGCGGCCCCTGCCACCCACTGGAGGGCAGGTTGACCGGCTGCCTTAACCGGGCGCGTCAGAAGGCGCCGGCCAGACTCTGCAGGGTTTCGATGAAGGGAGTTGGGTACACGCCAAGATAGAGGATCGCAAGCACCATGGCCGCCATCACGAGATGCAAGCCAGCAGGGAGGGACTGCTTCGCGGGGTCATCACGCAAGGCGGGGTTGGGGTCCTGCAACATGGTGTAAATGAGTCGCAGGTAATAATAGAGACCGATGGCAGATCCGATGATCAGCATGGTCAGCAGGAACCAGAGCTGGCCCTCGACGCCGGTGGTAAATATGTAAAACTTGCCGATGAAACCGGCCGTCAGTGGAATACCGGCCAGTGAGAGCAATACCGTGATCATCACCGCCGCGAGCCAGGGGTTACGCCAGAACAGACCCTGGAAGTCGAGCAGATGGTCCAGCTCCTTTTCCGCCGTTGATAGGGCACTCACCACGGCGAAGCCCCCAAGCGACATCAGGAAGTAGGCCGACATGTAGTAGCTCATGCCCTCCACGCTCAGAAGATCCGGCACGGCCGCGGCGGCAATGACCACGACCAACAGGTAGCCCAGATGCGCAATGGAGGAATACGCGAGCATGCGCTTGATGTTGCTCTGCATCAGTGCCAACAGGTTGCCGAACAGCATCGACGCGGCCGCGAGCAGGGAAAGCACCACGGTGATCTCACCAAAGTTGAAGGCTTGTGCATTCAATAACAGGCGCATCGCCACGGCGATCATGCCAGCCTTGGATACCGTGGCCAGAAAGGCGGTGACCGGCAGTGGCGCGCCTTCATAGACATCGGGGGTCCACATATGGAATGGCACCAGCGAAAGCTTGAATGCAACACCGGCCAGCATCAGCAGGTAACCCACGAGGATCACCGGCTGATAGCCTGCCTCGACTGCCGACGTGGCCGCCGCCAGCGCCCGGAATTCGAAACTGCCCGCCATGGCATACACCAACGCCATACCGAACAACAATACAGCCGAGGCAATGCCGCTCATGATGAGGTACTTGACGGCTGCCTCCAGCGGGGCCTTGGCCGGCTTGGCGTTGTGCAACGGATAGGCGATGAGGGCATAAAGACTGATGCTCACCAGCTCCATACCTATGAAGAAGGAAACGAAGTGATTGCTCGCCGCCATCACAACCCCTCCCAGCGTGCCGCAGAGAACCAGCATGTAGAACTCTTCGTTGTACTGGTGATGCTTCTCGAAGTACGGGTAGGCCATGGCACTGACCCCGATACCGCCGATGATGCTGAGATTGGCAAAGAACAGGCTGTACTCGTCAAAAATCAGCAGCGGCGTCACCTGCAGCGGGGTCGTAGGCTCGATGAACACGAACACGAACAGGGCCGCCATGAGACCACTCTGGGTCACTGCGTTGATGAGACCGTGATCGCGCTTGAAACCGGCAACCACCATCACCACGACCGTGGTGATCGTGAGCAGGATCAGCTGAAGTAAATCGATAAGGGCTGCGGAACTCATGGGTATGCCTGCTGCTCGCGTCTTGGTCTGCGTTAGGGATTGAAAGCCACGTTCAGGCTTTCAAGCGTGGGTTGCGCCATATCGAGCATGGTTTGTGGATACATGCCCATCCAGATAAGGCCGATCATCATCAGCGAAAAGCACAGAAACTCCATGCCGCTCAGATCCGCCATGCGATGGTTGTGCTGGTTCTTTCCGAAGAAGACCTTTTGGATCACGATCAGCGAGTACACGGCGGCCACCACGAGGCCCAGGGCCGCAAAGGCCGTGATGGTGTGGCTGACCTGGAAACTGCCCAGCAGCACCAGGAATTCGCCGACGAAGTTGCCGAGCCCCGGCATGCCCACCGCGGCGACCGTGAAAAACATCGCCATGAAAGCCATTTGCGGCGCCACACCCCAGAACCCCCCCATCTGATCCATGTCTCGCGTATGGATCCGATGCTGCAGCCCCCCTGCCAGCATGAACAGGGCGGCCGCGCTGAAGCCGTGCGCCAGCATGGTCATCACGGCCCCCTGCAGAGCCTGTGCATTCCAGGCATAGACGCCCAGCAGCACGAAACCCATGTGGCTGACCGAGGTGTAGGCGATCAGGCGCTTGAGATCACTTTGACCGAAGGCCACCTTGGCCGTGTACAGGATGCTGATGGCGCCCAGGGTCATGGCGATGGGTGCAAATTGGGCGCTCGCCTCAGGGAACAGCGGGATGGTGAAACGGATCAAGCCGTAGGCACCCGTCTTCAACAGCACGCCAGCGAGGATGACCGAGCCGGCCGTCGGTGCCTGTGAGTGCGCATCGGGCAGCCAGTTGTGCACGGGCACGGCCGGCAACTTGGTCGCAAAGGCGATGAAGAAACCAAGCATGACCCAATAGCCCAGACTGGCGGGAAGCTGGGTGCCCAGCAACTGGAAGTAGCTGAACGTGAGCACGTTGGTGCTGGTGTAGTGGAAGTAAACCAGCAACAGGATCGACAGCAGCATGAGCAAGCCTGACACCTGCGTGAAGATGAAAAACTTCATCGCAGCGTATTCCTTGTTCTCGTGACCCCAGATGGCAATGATGAAATACATGGGAATCAGCATGATTTCCCAGAAGAAGAAGAACAGAAACAGGTCGAGCGCCGTGAAGACGCCGATCACGCCCGCCAGCGTCCACAACAGATTGAAGTAGAAGAAGCCGCTGCGTTCATGAATCTCACCCCAGGCAGCGCCGAGGGCCATCAGCCCGAGGAATACCGTGAGGGCAACCAGCATGAGTCCAAGACCATCCACACCGAAGATGAAGCTGACCCCAAAGCGAGGAATCCAGTCGGATTGGAACAAGACCAGCCAGTCACCTCGCTGGCCGAGCTGGGCCACGGTATCGACGGCACCCAATCCCATGCTGTCGGGTGCAACCAGCATCAACACCACCAGAAACAGATCCAGCAGGAGGGCTGCCAGAGCGACTGCCCGCGGGTGCTCCGACCCGCTGCTCTCCGCCAGCCAGGCGCCGACGCCTCCAGCGAACAGAATCACCATCAACCACACCAAAATCATAGTAATACTCCGATGCTGACCAGCAGCAGCACGCCGCTGATCATGGTCAGGGCATACCAGCGCAATTGGCCCGTCTGCGTGTCGCTGACCAGCCCGTGCAGGGCCAGCGCCACCTTGGCGGTGCCGTTGTAGAAGGCGTCGATGAAATCACGCTTGTTGAGCTTGGCGAGCCCGACGTAGGGTAAGACGAACAGGCGGTCATACAGCCAGTCCATGCCCCACTGTGTGAACCAGAAGCGATGCAGCGCTCTGCCGAGACCGCCTTCCGTCAGCGTGGCCGTATTGATGCCGCCCTTGATGAAGACCCACCAGGCCACCACGCCCCCGAGCATGGGCAGAAGGATCATCAGCGCCTGGGAACCCACCGACGGATGATGCTCGGCGACGGCCGGGAACAAGTCAGTAACGGGGATCTGGATGAAGCCACCAAACACGGACAGGACGGCTAGCACGACCAGTGGGCCTTGCAGGTGCAGTCCCATGACTTCGTGCCCGTCATGGGTCTTCTTGCCGTAGAACACGAGGAAGTAGAGCCGGAAACTGTAAAGATAGGTCATGACGGCACCTGCCAGTCCCGCGACGAAAAGGATGAAGCCGCCATCGTGATTTTCCAGCGCGGTAGCCAGGATCTCTTCCTTGCTGAAGAAACCGGAGAAACCGGGGAAAGCCACCAGACCCAAGGTGCCAATGAGGAACAGCGCGTGCGACCAGGGCAGATCCTTGCGAAGCCCACCCATCTTGAAGATGTTCTGCTCGTGGTGCATGCCGAGGATGATGGAGCCGGCCGTGAGGAAAAGCAGCGCTTTGAAGAAGGCATGGGTCATCAGATGGAAGATCGCGCTTGACCAGGCGCCCACGCCGAGGGCGAGGAACATGTAGCCAATCTGGCTCATGGTCGAGAAGGCCAGCACCTTCTTGATGTCGCTCTGGGTCAGCGCGGTGAATCCAGCCATCAGCAGGGTGATCGCGCCGATGATGCCCACCAGATACTGCACTTCCGGCGCCAGCAGATACAGCGCGTGAGTGCGGGCAATCAGGTACACGCCGGCAGTCACCATGGTTGCGGCATGGATGAGGGCAGAAATGGGGGTAGGTCCAGCCATTGCATCCGGCAACCAGGTCTGCAGTGGCAACTGCGCCGACTTGCCAACGGCTCCCCCGAGCAGCAGCAGCGTCACGGCCGTCGCCATGCCACCCCCCTGCGGCCACTGAGCCTGCGCCAACTGCATGGAGTCTTGGATATTGATCGTACCCAGGCTCTGAAACAGCAGAAACAGGCCGAGCGCCATGGACGCGTCGCCGACACGGGTGATGACGAAGGCTTTGCGCGCGCAGTAGCCGTTATAGGAATCGGTGTACCAGAATCCAATCAGCAGGTAAGAGCATAGGCCCACGCCTTCCCACCCCATGAACAGCAGGAGCAGGTTGTCGCCCAGCACGAGGATCAGCATGGCTGAGACGAACAGGTTCATGTAGGAGAAGAACCGCGCGAAACCCGGGTCGTCGTGCATGTAGCCGGTGGCGTAGACATGGATCAGGAAGCCAATCCCGGTGATCACGAACATCATGACCAGCGAGATGCCGTCGAGATACAGCGAGAAGCCTGCATCAAAGCTGCCGACGCGCATCCAGGTCCACAAACGCTGCGAGAACGACGGCAGGTCTGAGCCCAGAAAGTCGAGACCCACCAGCACCGAGACCAGGAAGGCAAGCCCAATCGAGCCGGCACCGACGATGGCCGCAGGCACCTCAGGCAGCTTGCCCTGGGTGAGGATGAGTATCAGCGAACCGATCAGGGGGATGGTCGGCACCAGCCACAGTAAATCCAGCATGTCGTCTCCCCTAGCCTTTCAACTTGCTCAGGACATCAAGGTCCAGAGTCTTGAAGCGATGGAACATCTGCAACACCAGCGCCAGACCCACTGCGACTTCCGCAGCGGCCAGACTGATGATCATCAGGAACATGATCTGCCCATCCGTGTCGCCCCACTTTGCACCGGCAACCACGAACGCCAACGCGGCGGCGTTTAGCATGATCTCCAGTGACATCAACACGAACACCATGTTGCGGCGGGTGAGCACGCCGATGAGACCAAGCGCAAACAGGATGGCGGCCAACAACAGGCCGTGCTCCATGGGAATCGCTTGCATTAAGACGGTTGGCATTGTCATGGGACTAGATTCTTTTCCTCGTCATCTTGGGACTGCGCAGTCGCGCCCGCCTACTTGCGCGCCAGGTGATAGGCGCCCACCAGTCCGGCCAGCAGCAGCATGGAAGCCAGCTCCACTGCAAGCACGTAGGGACCAAACAACGAGATCCCCACTTCCTTGGCCGCCAGCACCGTGTGTGCCATGTCGGTGGCACCGGTCTCTCGTAACACCAACAGCAGCTCCACCAGCAGCGGCGCTGCCATGAGCACCGGACCGATCCAGAGGGACGGCTTGAGCCAGGCACGCTCCTGCTCCACGGTCGCTTGGCCCAGGTTCAGCATCATGGCAACGAACACGTACATGACCATGATGGCGCCGGCATACACGATAACCTCGAGAGCCGCAGCGAAGTGGGCCCCGATCGTGTAGAAGATGATGGCGAGGGAGATGAGCGAAATGATGAAGTACAGCAGCGCGTGCGTGACGTTCACGCGGGTGATGGCTACCAGGGTGGACAGCACACTGATCGCGGCAGCAGTATAAAACAACAGGTTCATGGCAAGAGGCTCCTGCGGTCGATGGGAGGCAGCTCATGACGGGCTTCGCCCTTGCCTTTGCCGCCTATGGCTTTGCCGGCGATCTTGTAAAAGTTGTAGTCGTGGTATTTGCCGGTTCCGCTGATCAACAGATCCTTTTTCTCCCAGACCATGTCCTGGCGGACGTATTCGGCCATCTCGAAGTCGGGAGTCAGCTGGATGGCATGCGTAGGGCACGCCTCCTCGCAGAAGCCGCACATGATGCAACGGGAAAAGTTGATCCTGAAGAACTCCGGGTACCAGCGCCCGTTCTCGTCTTCGGTCTTTTGAAGCGCAATACAGTCGACAGGACAAGCCACGGCGCAGAGGTTGCACGCCACGCAGCGCTCCTCGCCATCCGGATCACGGCTGAGAATGATGCGCCCGCGCCAGCGCGGAAACATGTACGGCTGTACGTCCGGGTATTCGACCGTGTCCTTCTTTTTGAACAGGTGGGTGAACACGAGCCACAGCGTGACTACGTTCGACCACAAGACATAGAGTTGTTGCTTGAGGAAATTCCACATTGCTCAGTTCCCCTGCGCCAGCACTACGGCGCCTGTGATCAACAAATTCAGCAAGGACAGCGGCAGCATCACCAGCCACCCGTAGTTCATCAACTGGTCATAGCGCGGCCGCACCAGTGCGGCGCGAACCAGGATGAAGAAGAAAACCCAGAACGAGGTCTTGATGAACATCCAGAAAAGTCCGGACACGACAGGATTCGGCAGTTCAAGACCAAAAGGTGCATACCATCCACCGAAGAACAGCACCGGAATGAGCGCAGAAAGCAGCAGCATGCCGATATACTCTCCCACGAAGAACAGGCCGAACTTCATGCCGGAATACTCGGTGTTGAAGCCGGAGATGATTTCGGATTCGCCCTCTGCCAGGTCGAAGGGCCAACGCTTGGTTTCGGCGAGGCCGGCAATCACGAACACCACAAAGCCGACAAACTGCGGGAAGACGAACCAACCGTCCCGCTGAGCTTCGACGATCTCCCGCAAGTTGAAGCTGTCGCCGAGGATGACGACACCGAGGATGGACACCCCCATGAAAACTTCGTAACTGATCATCTGGCCGGCGGCTCTTAAGCCGCCGAGCAGCGCGAACTTGTTGTTGGACGCCAAGCCACCGAGCATGGCGGAGTAGGCGCCGAGCCCGGCCATGGCAAACACCCAGAGCAAACCGATGTTCAAGTCCATCACACCAACGCCAGGCGCAATCGGCAGGACACCGAAGCTGAGCAGCATGGCAATGGGCACGATCAGCGGTGCCACCACGAAGACCAATTTGTCGGAAAACGGCGGAACCCAGTCTTCTTTGGTGATCAGTTTCACCACATCGGCAACGGACTGCAGAATACCGAAAGGACCCACACGGTTAGGGCCCAGGCGCTCGCTAAGGAAGCCCAGTACGCGGCGCTCGATCCAGATGAGCAGAGCGGCGATTACCGCTACGGCCGCCAGCATGGCGACAATGTTGAGGAGAGACCCGACAGTTAATTCGAACATGGCAGATGCTTCTCCTAACGACCCTGCACGCCGCGGCCGTAGGCCGTGGTGCTGCCGGCGTCACTGACGATGATGTTGCTGGCCCGCCAATCCTTGGGGTTCTGCCAATTGCTGGCCTTGTTCAAGGCAAGGCCCGGCGTGACGAGGTCCTGGAAATTCAGTCCGCTGAGCCCGACTGGAACACCGACGGTACCAGGCGCTATCGATGCTCTCGCCAGATAGGGAACAGCCCCGTTGTGCTGCACCTGGACGCCATCACTGGCCGCCAAGCCTAGGCGTTCCACATCGGCCGGATTCAAGGCCACGTAGGCGCCTGTGGCCTTGGCCTGGATCGCCTCACTGCGTGCGGTGAGTTCCTCACTGCCAAAGAGGTGGTAGAGCGGAAACAGCGCAAAGCCCTCTACGACCGGCTTTTGGATGACTGCCGCAAACCAGGTCTTGTCAGCAGCAGGAACATCCAGCAACAACTCACCATGACCGGACTGCAACAACTCTCCACCGGTGTGTTTCTGGAACTTGAACACGCTCTGGTTGGAATTCCAACCCGGTGCCCATGGCGATGAAAAGATGGTCGAATCCTTGAGCGGCGGCACACCCTCCATCGAATAATTCATGATCCCGTCCTCGTCCTGCTCCTGCTTGGGCTCATGCACGTTGAGGTGGGCACGCAGTGCAGTGCGACCACTGTAACGATGGTGCTGGCGCGGCGCTCGGGCACCGGCGAAGTTCCAGTCGGCGCCCGGGGTGAGCTTCTGCAACTTGTACCCATTGGGCAGCAGCGCCGCGGCCCCACCGGTGAGCACGTGGATCCGTGGTTCTGCCCCGAATTCCGTATCACACAGCCATTTGGCGCTGGAGCGGATTTCGGGGGCGGGTTTGAATGTTGCGTAGAAGTGCTGCGCACGGCCCTCGTAGTTCACAAAGGTGCCGCTGGTTTCCGCAAAGGTACCTGCCGCCAGCACCAGATTAGCGGCCTCGCCAGTACGATTCTGCAGATGATCGAGAACAGCGAGTTGCTCGAGTCCGGACAGGAATCTGCCAATGGTGGCAGCAGGCGCCCGGCGGTAGAGGTCGTTTTCCAGCACGATGGCGGCGCGCGCCCCGCTTTGCATGGCTTTGCCCAAGCTGTTTTGCGAGCCATCCATCAGCAGCATGAGGCCGAGACTGTTGACTTCGGGAGCCGTCAGTACGATACGACCGGGCCCAGGGGCGCCACTGCAGGCGGTGGCGATGTTGGCCGCGGCCTGAAGCAGGGCCGGTTCGAGAAGCGAGGTACCCGACACCACCAAGGGCTTCTTCGCTCCTTTCAGGTCGGTGGCAATACTGGCCACCAACGACTGCTCAGCGGCGGACAGGTCCGTCACCGCCGGCGCCGTGCTGTCCAGCGCGTGCGCAATGGCGAAGCCGATACGCGCGGTGTCTGCCGGGCTCGCAATGTAGACCTGCTTGGCGATATCGTCGAGACGGGAGGCCGCGGGGCCGATGATGTAGAGCGGACTCTTGCGCCCTTGGGCGAGATTGCGGATTGCCGCATCGTGCCACTGAGGAAGCTTCATTTTTGCGGCCAGCTCGCGCCCGAGATTCTTGACGGACTGCCGCAGGGCCAGGGCGATGCGCGCTGCCGTGTTGGTCACGTCCTCACCCAGCACGACGACGGCGTCGCAGAGTTCGATGTCACGAATGGATGCTGCCTGTACCGGACGGCTCTTGTAGATCTCGACGATCTGACTGAGCAAACCGAATTCGACCTCGCTGACGCCGGCATAAAAGTTTTCCTTGCCCACCAACTGGCGCAGCGCGAAGTTGGCTTCCAGCGAGGCGCGCGGAGAACCGATTCCGATGGCCTTGCCCTTCAGGGCGAGCAGTCGGCTCTTGGCCTCGGTGGGGCTTATCTCGGTCGGGCGCCCATCATGCGCACTGCGAACCATGTTCACGCGCAGCCGCTCACTGCTGTTCACGTAACCGGTGCCAAAGCGGCCTTTGTCACACAGAAAGTAACCATTCACCTGGTCATTGAGCCGGTTCACGACCCGGCGCAGGGTGCCATAGCGTTCGCCGGGGTTGATATTGCAGCCCACGCCGCAGGCGGCGCAGACACTGGGTGACGATTGAAGGTCCCACTTGCGGGCGTAATGCTTGCTGAACACCTTGTCGGTGAAGACGCCAGTCGGGCACACCTCGGCCAGATTGCCGGAGAATTCGCTTTCCAACGCGCCATCCTGGAACCGACCGAAGTAGGTGTGGTTGTGGGACGCCTGCGGGCCGAAATCGGTGCCGCCGGCGTAGTCCTTGTAATAGCGGACACAGCGGTAACAGGTGATGCAACGGTTCATCTCGTGACCGATGAAGGGGCCAAGATCCTGATTGGTGTGCGTCGACTTCTTGCCATCGTAGCGCCGATAGGTATGGCCGGACATGACCGTCATGTCCTGCAGGTGACACTCGCCCCCTTCCTCACAGACTGGGCAGTCGTGGGGATGGCTCGTCATGATGCTTTCGATGGCTTGGGCGCGGAACTGGGCAGCCTTGTCGATGGAGTAGCGGGCCCCATCACGCGGAGAGGTCATGCAGGCCATGATCTGGCGACCCCGCTGGTCATCGTCATTGGCGTACTCGATCATCGCGCACTGCCGGCACGACCCCACCGAACCCATGCTCGGATGCCAGCAGAAGTACGGCAGATCCTGCTGGTTCGACAGGATTTCTTCGAGCAGATTGTTGTTGGGGTCCACGTCGAAGACCTTGCCATCAACGGTAATCTTTGCCATTTTCTTGTGCCCAGTTCGCTGTATCTAATTCTTTAAATTCAGATACTTGTGAAACTTATCCAGAAATCGCTTTTAAAGTAAATTCTCAGTGTCGCTGGTACTTGCAGCCGTGGTTCACGTGTTCTACGAACTCATCCATGAAGTACTTAAGCGCACTCTGCAGCGGCTCGGCGGCGCCTGGCGCCAGCGCGCAGAACGTGTTGCCGGGCGCCATGTAGCCGCAGGCCTCCTTCAGAATGTCGATGTCCTTCAGCGTTCCTTCGCCGCGCTCCAGTTTCAGCAGGATGTGCTCTACCCACGGCAAGCCGTCACGGCAAGGCGTGCACCAGCCGCAGCTCTCATGCGCAAAGAACTTGATAAGGTTGTGGACGCAGCCGATCGGGCAGGTTTTGTCATCCAGCACCATCAACAACGAGGTGCCGAGACGGCTGCCTGCCTTGGCCACGTCTCCGGGAATCATGGGCAGGTCCAGATGCTCTGGCATCAGGAAGTCGGTGGAGCCGCCACCCGGCAGAAAGGCCTTGAGCGCATAGCCATCCTGCATACCACCGGCGTACTCCTCGATGACCGTACGGAAGGTGGTACCGACCGGCATTTCCCAGCAGCCAGGACGCTTCACGCGTCCACTGACACCGCTGATGCGAGTCCCGCTTTGCCCATTGATCCCCAGCGCCTTGAACCAGTCCACCCCGTGGCTGACGATGCCGGGAATGTTGCAGATGGTTTCGACGTTGTTTACGAGTGTCGGCCGCCCCCACAGCCCACTTACCTGCGGGAACGGTGGTTTGAAGCGCGGATTGGCGCGCTTACCCTCGAGGGCATTGATCAGTGCCGTCTCTTCGCCGCAGATATAGCGGCCGGCCGAGGTATGCACCGCCATGTCGAGACTGAAGGTCGAACCCGCAATGTGTTGACCGAGCATGCCGGCCTCGTAGGCCTCGGCAATAGCCTTGAGCAGGGCCGCTTCCGCTTCCTTGTATTCGCCGCGCAGAAAAATGTAGGACATGGTCGCCTGCAGCGCGATAGATGCCGTGATCATGCCTTCGACCAGCAAGTGCGGATCATGCTCCATGAGCAGCCTATCCTTGAACGTGCCAGGCTCCATCTCATCGGCATTCACCACCAGGTAGCGCGGACCACCATCAGGTTCAGGAATAAAGCTCCACTTCAGGCCGGTGTTGAAACCTGCACCACCACGGCCACCGAGACCGCTGTCCTGCACCAACTTCATGAGGTCACGTGGCTTCATGGCGAGCGCCTTGCCTACGCTCTGATAGCCACCGGCGGCCTGATACTGGGCGAACGTGAAAGGCGCCCGCCCGATCTCGATGTTCTTGGTAAGGGGTTTATTGGTCAGAGTTGTCATTGCATCAGTCCCGTATCAGCCACGCGCCTGGCAAGCATCGATCAGGGCATCGATCGTGGCTGGCGTCAGGTTACGGTGGGTGTCATTGCCGATCATCATGACGGGCGCCTTGTCACAGGCCCCGAGACAGGGAACCGGAATCAGCGTAAAGAGGTTGTCGGCGGTGGTCTGCCCGTACTCGATACCGAGTCGCTTGGTGATATGGGCCTTGAGACCGTCGCAGCCGAGCATCCAGCAGGCCACGCTGTCGCAAAGAAGAATCACGTTTTTCCCCACCGGGCGGCGAAAAATCATGTTGAAGAAAGTTGCCACGCCCTCCAGTTCGTCCGGAGGAAGCTCCAGGTAATCGGCTACAGCGAGCAGGCTCTCGTCGGACACCCAACCCTGGTACTTCTGCACAATCTTCAGCGCTTCCAGGCCCACAGCCTGCGCATAGGGGTAATGGGTCTTTTCATGCTCGATGTCATGAATTTCTTCCGGCGTCAGTTTGCGCGCTTTGGGGGCAGTGCTGGCGATCAGATTGCTCATGGCGATTCTCTAATTCTCGGCGTTCCGTTCCTGGGCGAACTCAGCGGTCTACATCCGCCATCACGAAATCCGTAGTGGCAACGACGGCGGTGAAGTCGGCCAGCATCAAGCCACGACTGAGGAAGGGAATGGCCTGGATATGGATGAACGACGGCGTGCGGATACGCGTGCGGTAGGAACCGATACCGCCGTCGTTGACCATGTAGTACATGTTGAGTCCCTTGGTCGCCTCGATGGTCATCGTCACTTCCGTCGGGTCCATCACCGGGCCCCAGCTGACGCCGAGGAAGTGGTTGATGAGTGTTTCGATGTCGAGTCGGCTCTTTTCCTTCAGTGGCGGCGTGGCCAGTGGGTGGTCGGACTTGTAAGGGCCTTCCGGCATGTTTTCCAGGCACTGTTTGATGATGCGGCAGCTTTGCCGCATTTCTTCCACCCGGACAGCTGCGCGATCGTAGCAATCGCCGTTTACGCCCACCGGCACCTCGAATTCGAAGTTTTCGTAGCCACTGTAGGGTCGGTTCTTGCGGTAATCCCACTCGAGACCGGTCGCGCGCAGCGCCGGCCCGGTCATTGCCCAGTCGAAGGCACCTGCCGTATCAATCACACCAACGCCGCGTGTGCGCTGCCGAATGACAGAGTTGGCCATGACCATCTTGTCGTATTCGGTGAGACGCTTGGGGAAGTATTCGACAAATTCACGAATGAGCTTGTCCCAGCCTTTTGGCAGATCCTGGGCCACACCACCGATGCGGAACCAGCCGGGATGCATGCGGGCACCACAGATAGACTCGATGATGTTGAACGCCTTCTCGCGATCTACGAAGCAGTAAAACAAGGGCGACAGCTGACCAAGATCCACGGCCCAGGTGCCGTAGAACAACAGGTGGGAACAAATACGGAAAAACTCCGCCAGCATGACGCGGATGACCTTCACGCGCTCCGGCACCTGAATGCCCGCCATCTTCTCGACCGCCATCACGTAGGGCAGGTTATTCATCACTCCGCCCAGATAATCGATGCGATCCGTGTAGGGAATGAAGGTGTGCCACGTCTGGCGCTCTGCCATTTTCTCGGCGCCACGATGGTGGTAACCGACATCGGGCACGACATCGAGCACGTTCTCCCCGTCGAGCTGCAAGGCGAAACGAATCACGCCGTGGGCAGCCGGATGGTTCGGACCGAAGTTCAGGAACATGAACTCCGAAGTATCAGACTTGCGGGAGAGCCCCCACTCTTCCGGGCGGAAGCGCAGCGCTTCCTGCTCGCGGTCCTGGATCTCGTCACTCATCCGATAGGGCTCCATCTCGGTAGCCCTCGCCGGATGATCCTTGCGGAGGGCATGGCCCTTCCAGGTGGGCGGGCAGAGGATACGCGTGAGATTAGGATGACCCGTGAACACGATGCCAAAAAGATCCCAGCACTCGCGCTCCTGCCAGTTGGCGCTGGACCAGAGCGGTATGGCGGTGGGGATCGAGAGGTCTCCCATGCGCAGGGCGACTTTGATGCGGATGTCACAATTGCCGGAGAAAGACGTCGGGTGGTAGACCACGGTGAAATCACTCGCGGGCTGCCCCTCGCGGTGCACGCGCATCCGCTCATCGATGGCGGTCAAGTCCAGCAGCATTTCATAGCGGGGGCTGGCTTCGTCTCGCAGATAACGGAGGACAGCCATGACCTTGTCACGACCCACCCACAGGGTCGGCATGCTCTCCGCCGTATGCTGACGAACAAAGGTGGACTCACCGAATCTTTCGTACAGCGCCTTGATGATGGCGGGCAGTTCGGCTTCAGGACGTACTGCTGCGTTCATGGCTTACACCTCATCCGGGCTGCGCAACTCGCGTGCGGCGATACGATCGGGCCCGCGCAATTCACGTTGCACTACATTCTTCTCACGCATGTGAACGCCCTGATCGTTGATGACCCACGATACAGGGCGACGCTGCTTGCCGATGGAGTCTTGCAGCAAGTTGAGGCCCTGCAGCAAGGCTTCCGGCCGCGGCGGGCAACCCGACACGTAGACATCCACGGGAAGAAATTTATCGACACCCTGCACCACGGAATAGATGTCGTACATGCCGCCAGAGTTCGCACAGGAGCCCATACAGATCACATAACGCGGCTCCATCATTTGCTCGTACAACCGCTGGACGACGGGCGCCATTTTGCGAAAGACCGTGCCAGCGATGATGATCATGTCGGCCTGACGGGGCGTAGCGCGGAATACTTCGGCACCAAAGCGCGCGATATCGTGACGGCTGGAGATGGCGGTGGCCGCCTCGACGTAGCAGCAGGAAAGCCCGAAATTGAAGGGCCAGAGTGAATTCTTGCGACTCCACGCGAGCATGTCTTCCAGCGTCGTCATGATCACGTTTTTGCGAACGTAATCATCGAACTGGTTCATGCCCGGGCTTGGCGAATAGGTTTGCTCGGGTTTGACTAGTTCCCAGCTCATCAGTGTGCTCCCCCGTGACCATGCGTGGCGTGCGCGTCATGGCCATGGTGCTCGTCATGGTGGTCGTGATGGTTGTCGTGGCGGGCCGCCGCGCGTGGACCAACGTTGACAACGCCGCCCTCGCCCTTGAGGTTGGCGAGGTCACGCTGTTGGCGCAGCGTGCGCCATTCGAGTGCGCCTGCTTTCCAGAGGTACAACAGGCCGGCCAACAGAATGGTGATGAACACCAGGACCTCTGCGAAACCCAGCCAGCCCGACTCCCGAATCGAAATGGCCCACGCAAAAAGGAAGGC